>NZ_BAABKD010000010.1:0-3800 GCF_039543645.1 Paenalcaligenes hermetiae
ATCTGCTTGATCACTATAGGGTCTTCAATGCAGGCGATGACTTTCATGGCGCCGCCGCAGCCGCTGCAGGTCTGCGGATCACGGCCCGGCACGGCCTGCCTAGCTCGACGACCAGGTGATGATCGGTGACCGCGCTAGTTGAGCAACCGGCGTGCCATGGCGTTGACGGCCAGATCAATCGCCGCGCACTCGCCATCGCCATCGTCGATGAACCAGGCTGCCGACAAGCCGGTCCATGCAACGATCCAGCGCAGAAGCCGTTCGGGCTCAAGCCCGGTCTCGGCGGCCACAATGCCGAGCCGGGCCTCCAGCCGGCCCGGCAAGACCGCAAGCGGGCGACTCGGGTCGCTGAGGTCGGGGTTTGTAAAGATGTTGGCATAGTCGAAAGTGCGCTCGCCGAGCAACCCGTGCGGGTCAATGGCCAGCCACCCGCGGTCGCCGAAGTCGAGCACGTTCTCGTGGTGCAGGTCGCCGTGGAGCGGGCACACCTCGCGCGGCGCCGCCAGGAGTTGGCGGGCCACGCGGGCGGCGGGCGCAAGCGCCGCATGGTCCGGCGCCAGCTGGAAGAGCGGCTGGAACCATTCCTGCAGCGGATGGAGGTCGGGCAGCGGCCCGGACCGCGGAGCGTGCAGGCGCGCAGCCGTGCGGCAGAGGATCCTGCAGGCCTCGTCGTCCTGGCCGGACCACGCCATCTGTGCCAGGTCACCCGCCCCGGAGGCGCGCTCCATGAGCAGAGCGCCGGCCGCCGAGGCGAAGACCCGGGCAGCGCTTTGCCCGTCCCACCAGGTCAACAGGCGGTAACCGGCCTCTTCATCGGGAATGCGCGCGACCTTCAGCATCGCCGGCATGTCCCCCTGGCGGACGGCAAGCACCCAGCTCGAGTGGGTCGTGAGCAGCGCACCGTCGCGCTGCAGGCGCCAGCGCTCCATCCACGCAGTGACCTGAGGCGGAAAACGGGAAGACGCACTCATGAGATGCCTGCAAGCAATTCGTTCTGTATCAGGCGCAGGAGCGTCCCGTCCGGGTCGACCAAAGCGGCCATCGTGCCTCCCCACTCCTGTAGTTCGGGGGCATGGATGCGCGGATAGCCGCTGCTGGTTTCCTGGATGCCGACGGATTTGCACTGCCGGTAGAGCTCCGCGAGGTCGTCTAGCCTCAGGCAGCAGCTGAACCAACTCGCGAGGGGATCGAGCCCGGGGTGGGCGAAGAACTCCAGCATGAGATCCCCGCGCTGGAGGATCATCCAGCCGGCGTCCCGGAAAACGATTCCGAAGCCCAACCTTTCATAGAAGGCGGCGGTGGAATCGAAATCCCGTGATGGCAGGTTGGGCGTCGCTTGGTCGGTCATTTCGAACCCCAGATTCCCGCTCAGAAGAACTCGTCAAGTAGGCGATAGAAGGCGATGCGCTGCGAATCGGGAGCGGCGATACCGTAAAGCACGAGGAAGCGGTCAGCCCATTCGCCGCCAAGCTCTTCAGCAATATCACGGGTAGCCAACGCTATGTCCTGATAGCGGTCCGCCACACCCAGCCGGCCACAGTCGATGAATCCAGAAAAGCGGCCATTTTCCACCATGATATTCGGCAAGCAGGCATCGCCATGGGTCACGACGAGATCCTCGCCGTCGGGCATGCGCGCCTTGAGCCTGGCGAACAGTTCGGCTGGCGCGAGCCCCTGATGCTCTTCGTCCAGATCATCCTGATCGAAAAGACCGGCTTCCATCCGAGTACGTGCTCGCTCGATGCGATGTTTCGCTCGGTGGTCGAACGGGCAGGTAGCCGGATCAAGCGTATGCAGCCGCTGCAATGCATCAGCCATGATGGATACTTTCTCGGCAGGAGCAAGGTGAGACGACAGGAGATCCTGCCCCGGCACTTCGCCCAATAGCAGCCAGTCCCTTCCCGCTTCAGTGACAACGTCGAGCACAGCTGCGCAGGGAACGCTAGTTGTGGCCAGCCACGATAGCCGCGCTGCCTCGTCCTGCAGTTCATTCAGGGCACCGGACAGGTCGGTCTTGACAAAAAGAACCGGGCGCCCCTGCGCTGACAGCCGGAACACGGCGGCATCAGAGCAGCCGATTGTCTGTTGTGCCCAGTCATAGCCGAATAGCCTCTCCACCCAAGCGGCCGGAGAACCTGCGTGCAATCCATCTTGTTCAATCATGCGAAACGATCCTCATCTGGCTCATATATCTTCGGTCAGCGCCGGATGGGCAAAATACCAGGCAACCCGACCGGCGCAGAATTGCAAAGCTGATAAGATACAGTCCTGCACCGGCTATCCACACCCAACCATTCCACGAGGTTGCGGTGAATGTATAGAAAGCCGAGAAACCGAGCGGCCCGATAATCGAACTCAGATTGGTCAGGCTGGTCAGAGTACCCTGCAAACTTCCCTGCTCATTCTCTCCGACTGATCCTGATAGCATCGCCTGTAATGCGGGCATTCCTACGCCACCGGTTGCCAGCAGCAAAAGAACCGGCAGTACCATCCAGCTTCTTGTGATCAATGCCAGTGCCAGAAAACCGCAGGCATCAGCAACCATGCCTATGATCAATGTGCGATGCTCACCAAAACGGACGGACAGCGGGCCCGTAATGAAAGCCTGAAAAATCGCGTGCACCGCACCGAAAGCCGCCAGCGAAAAACCAACCATGGTTGTATCCCACGCAAAACGATCTTCCGTATAAATCACCCACAGCGTTGCAGGGAGCTGTCCCACCAGCTGGATAATGAAAAACACCAGCGCAAGCGCAGTCACACCTTTCAGTAAACTGCCCGGTAACAACAGCTTGGGGAAATTCCATATGCTTGTATTTTCCGGCTCTGCTGATGCATTACGGGTCTCTTTAAGAAACAGGCAGGCCAGCAAAAAACTGCCACCGTTCAATACCGCAGCTGCGATAAAAGGTGCATGAACAGAAAAGCCACCTGCCAGTCCGCCGATGGCTGGCCCCGCAATCATACCGGCACCGTAACAAGCTCCCATATAACCGAACCAGCGCGCCCTTTGGTTTGACGGTATTGTATCAGCAATAGCTGATGCCGCTACAGCGCCTGTTGCTCCGGTAATACCGGCGATCATACGACCGATATAAATCACCCAAAGCACAGGCGCTGCCGCCATAATAGCATAATCTACAGCAGCACCGGCCAGCGATACAATCAACACCGGACGACGGCCATAGCGATCTGAAAGCCTGCCAAGCAAGGGAGCAAACACCACCTGCATCAGAGCATAAGCGGCCAGCAACACACCATAATGCCCTGTCACTTGACCATCCGGCACAAGCCCGCGCAGCAGTTCCGGCAGCACCGGCATGACAAGCCCAAACCCCATTGCATCCAGCGTAATAACGCTGAGAACAACAGCAAGAGATTTATTCATCCGTGCTTTCATCTGCATGGCTCCATAATAATTTATCAATGATAAGGAAATGGACATAAAAACTTATCTGTGATAAATTGTCAAGCCTGCGAAAGGGACTTTGATGACGAAACTTGACCGGCAATCGGTTATTCGTGCCGCACTGGATCTGCTTAATGACGTTGGTGCTGACGGGCTGACAACGCGAAAAATTGCAGAGCGGCTGCATGTACAACAGCCTGCACTCTATTGGCATTTCCGCAATAAACGAGTGTTGCTGGATGCTTTAGCCGAAGCAATGCTGAACGAAAATCACAGTCATTCTCTGCCGCTTGAGGGAGAAGACTGGCGCCATTTTCTACGTATAGGAAGAATAAACGCCCTTTTCACCCAAGTCCAACAGCTTTGGACCGCAGTTGACTCTTTCGACACC
>NZ_BAABKD010000011.1:0-409689 GCF_039543645.1 Paenalcaligenes hermetiae
CAACGTCGGTTCGAGATGGCGCTCGATGACGCCAACTACCTCTGATAGTTGAGTCGATACTTCGGCGATCACCACTTCCCTCATGATGTTTAACATTTTATTAGTAAGCATGCTCGTTTTGTCACCCGCTGATGCTTACCGTTAATTAATATAATCACTTGTATTAAATAGACTTTCTTTAAAAATATAAGACACTCTGTTATTACAAATCGTGCATGCCGTCTATCCTGCTTGCACGATGCACATTATCTCACCCAAAGAACTCATAACATTTTAATTTATTTAGCATTAAATTAAAACTCTACCGGTAAACAAGCATCTCTAGGCGTAAAAAACAGGCACTTTTTTAAATCCCAGCTAGAATAGGCTGTATAGGCAGACAGTTGCAAGACAAGGAGCGTTTTATGTCTAACAGTCCATTTTTAAATTCTATACGCACGGATATGCGACAAAAAGGTTATGCGCTGAAAACTGAAAAAACTTACCTGCACTGGATTAAGCGTTTTATTCTGTTTCACAAAAAACGTCATCCTCAGACCATGGGCAGTGAAGAGGTCAGGCTGTTTTTATCCAGCTTAGCAAACAGCAGACATGTAGCCATAAACACGCAGAAAATCGCTTTAAATGCCCTAGCTTTTTTGTACAACAGGTTTTTACAACAGCCGTTGGGCGATATTGATTATATCCCTGCAAGCAAGCCTAGACGGCTACCCTCTGTTATCTCTGCAAATGAAGTGCAACGCATTTTGCAGGTTATGGATACTCGCAACCAAGTTATTTTTACGCTGCTGTATGGTGCAGGTTTGCGCATTAATGAATGCTTGCGTTTGCGGGTTAAAGATTTTGATTTTGATAATGGCTGCATCACTGTGCATGACGGTAAGGGTGGGAAAAGCAGAAACAGCCTACTGCCCACGCGCCTAATCCCAGCAATAAAATAACTCATTGAGCAAGCGCGGCTTATTCAGCAAGACGACAACTTACAAGGCGTAGGGCCATCGCTGCCTTTTGCTTTAGATCACAAATACCCTTCTGCTTATCGACAAGCGGCGTGGATGTTTGTCTTTCCCTCCAGCACGCTCTGCAACCACCCGTATAACGGCAAATTATGCCGCCATCATCTGCATGACTCCGTTGCGCGAAAGGCATTGAAGGCAGCCGTACAAAAAGCAGGCATCGTTAGCAAGCGTGTCACTTGTCATACATTTCGTCACTCGTTTGCTACGCATCTATTACAAGCGGGGCGTGATATTCGCACTGTGCAAGAACTCTTAGGGCATACCGATGTTAAGACCACGCAAATCTATACGCATGTGTTGGGTCAGCATTTTGCCGGCACCACCAGTCCTGCGGATGGACTGATGCTACTTATCAATCAGTAAAAGTAGATAAATATCTTTATGTAGCCTGAGTAGCCCCTGATACTTTTTATGGTGAAAAAGATAAACAATCATAGAGGGGATAAATATGAGCCAGTTCTACCATTGTTCAGATAAGTTTAAGCAAGATACTGTTAATCACAGTGACCATTCATGGTCATTACACTTCCTCCAGCTGCCAGACAATGCCTAACATAAAAACGCAAAAGCCCAAAAGTCAGAGCTTAGGTGTTCTAGGCGTTTTCTAAGCGCTGAAGAAATACGTCTTACCGTAGATTGCGTGCGTTTCTGAAGCACATTTTCCTCATACATGGCTTTATCCTAGGCAGCTTCATCAAGCTCTTGGAGTAACAAGCCAGTAATAATGCGACACTTTCGGGTTTGTAGCGAGCCGCTGGTGAGATCGGAGTTATAGCGGAAAGGGGTCA
The DNA here is from genome assembly GCF_039543645.1 of Paenalcaligenes hermetiae. Taxonomy (NCBI): domain Bacteria; kingdom Pseudomonadati; phylum Pseudomonadota; class Betaproteobacteria; order Burkholderiales; family Alcaligenaceae; genus Paenalcaligenes; species Paenalcaligenes hermetiae. Next base: position 1,808 of record NZ_BAABKD010000011.1, read on the forward strand.
TTTGTAATTATTTGTGGGTGGAGGATAGTTAACTTATTATTGTAGTTGGAAGAGGCTGCTTTCCAAACATTAGCACATCGTAATGCTTGTTACTGTATATTAATTTATGCTCTTAGCGCATGTTAATGGGCTATTACAATGCATAATGTCTACATCAAGATAACTGTGGCTTAACACCTGTACAAGCGAAAAAAATCAATCACCTGTCCGGAAATACGGGATCACTGTAAAGTGTTGGTGAGGCAGTCTAGGAGGGGAATTTAATTTGGGATACTGATGAAAGGATTATGATCAGTTGGATATAGGATCGTACTAAGCTGAGCGGCAGGTCAGCTAGAGTAGTTAACCAGATAAGTGAAATCTAGTTCCAAACTACTTTGTCATTTTTAATTTTCGCATTAGCTTACGACGCTACATCCAGTTCCCATCTATTTTGTCACTTTCCCCTAAATAATCCTTAAAAACCCCATTTCCACCCCTCCCAGTTCCCAACTATTTTGTCCGTTCACAACTTGGCTAATGCTAGGCACGGCAGCTCTTTGAGGTTCCACATACAAACTTCAGATTGCTTCAAAAATCGCCATGATTTAATCGTCGGAGTAAAGGGTGCATTGATTTTCTTTTTCAGGAAACTCCGCTTTAAAGTACTGCGGTTTGCTTGGTGGTTTATTTGTCCACTTCCCCCGGCTTTAGCCTATCCTGCATTTAGTCTCTATCGCTCATTTTTTATTGAAGTATCGAACTTATGCGTAAACCCTTAAATCCTCTCGAACAGATAGCGAATCTATACGAATTTCATCGGATTCTTTAGAATAAATATAGATTATCAAGAATGAGGTGCAGATGACTAAGGTAACGCTTGAACAGTTTAGGCAGCAGGTGAAACCCGCAGGGCGCTCTAAATTGGATCCCTTTTGTGATGAGATTGTAGCTCTCCATCGAGATGGCTACTCTTTGGATCAGATCTTGGAGTTTTTGGTTTTAAATGAGGTGCAGGTTGCTAAGTCAACACTGCATGGTTTCATCAAAAGAAGGGTGGGAGAACAGTCTTTGTTGTCGCGGAAAAAGGTATTTTCTGGCTCTATAACTAAGTCGCAGGGAGGGTTTGTTGGTTTTAACCCTCCAGTATGGGCTGATCCTAAAACCAATGTGGATGATTTGATTTAGGGGGGATTTAAGCTTCTAGGAAATGTCGCTCGAATTGTTGCTGATGATTCGATCCCATGGCGATCACAGCTTTGGCAGCAGTTTCGTTTCCAATGAGTACTACATCTTCTTCATGAAAACCATTGATGCTGTTTTCGCATTCAGCAATGCCTATGAGCCATTTTGGTGCTGAGATTTGGTCGCGCTGTTTATAACTGCGGTATCGGTTTTCAAATTCTTTGGCAACAAATGGCCATTCACTTTCTGTCTTATTCCCCAAGGCTATCCAGCCGCCCATGTTTTGCAGTACAAGATGAATAATAGGGTCATCAAAAGCAACGCTACGGTATGTGCCGACGTGTCGTAAGGCTTTATCGACTTTGGACCAAGCAAGTAGAGCACTATCACGGCTAGAGCCTTCGAGCAGTTTTACAATATCAGCAGGCATAGGGCAGAACTGCCCGTTGTCAGGGTTAACGCAGTGCCTGTTGATAGCGTGTTTGACAGCTTCAAAATCGTAAGGGCGCATGGCATTCCACCAGATTTGAATGGCGTATTCACTGATGTCTCGGCGATAAAAAGCATAGACGGCAGTAATCAGTTCGGAGAAAGCACGCATTTGATTTGAGTTCATTGTAGATCCTCCTGCATTTTCTTAATCCATTCCATGGCGACTTGATAGTTCTGCTCCTCAAGGGCTTCTTGGCGATTTAATGGCACTACAGAAACTATAGGGGGATGTTTATCGCTAATTGGACTTCTAGGTGCAAAGAGTCCGGTCCAGCCTCGCTCAATGCTTTGCTTGATGCAAGCAGTTGGGTCGTGGCCGCTTTCAACTAGCTGTTGCAAGCTTTCGATTGATAGTTGTTTGGCATCAGTTGTCCATGCTTTTCCACTAACTCGCTTTCTAAAGCGATCCCAAAGTTGCCATGATTCTTTTGGTAACCAATTGGGGATAACCAGTTTTGCGCTTATTGGTGATTCCTTTATGGTTCTATGATGGTTATTGATGGTTCTGGGTGCACCAAATGCCTCCCCCTCGGTATTTGCTGCCGGGGTGGGGTGCACCAGATGCCGGGGTGGGTGTTCTGAAGTGCAGGGGTGCACCTGCTGCCGGGGTGCATAAGATGCCGGGGTGATGGTATAGATATTTGATCGACCATTGCGCTCTGTTTTTTGTAAAAGTTGGTTTTCTTCTAGCCATTTAATGGCATTACGCACAGCGCGTACAGATAGGCAGGTGCGTTGAGCGATTTTTTCTATAGAGGGCCAGCAAACGCCATTATCATTGGCATTATCGGCTAAAGAAATAAGGACGGCCTTTTGCGTTACAGTCATTCCTTGCAATGGCCAGCAAGAATTCATAATAATAGTGCTCATAGCGTGTTTACTTTACTGACCTCACGGCAGACTTCGTGAGCCGGATAGGTGTGGAAAATGTGGGGGTACTGTAAGTAGACATGCGCAGGTATACCGCGTTTTTTCCAGTTTGAAACGCGTGCTACACCTGTTGGGTAAATACCTAATCGCTTGGCGACTTGTGCAGGGCCGCCTAGTTCATTGATAAGAGCTTCTGCTTTTTTCATGATCGTAAAGAAGTGATTAGTTATGCGATTATTAAACACCGTGTTTATGTTTTTGTCAACATTTTGTTTAACACCTTGTTGTGTTTTGATGGAAGAATAGAGCATGAAAAAAATGGATGAAAGAATGCAGCGTCTTTATAGGGCTGCGTATAGTCTTGGTAAGCTTAGCTCTGATCACGATCAAGTTGGATTGGCGCGTCTTCTCAACTTGTCTCAGCAAATTGTCCATAATTGGGAAAATCGTGGGCCTTCCAAAGACGGGTTGCTCAAGGCGCAAATGGAGCTAGGAATTAACGCAACTTGGGTTATGGAGAGCCAAGGACCTATGTTTATTTCTGAACATGCTTCTTTAATAGATCAAGCAAAATTTGATGTGTTGGATGCTGCCGCTGAGTGTGGCAAGGGTTGTGTAAATCAAGAACATCCAGAAGTTGTATCGAGCTTAACAATGCCTCTAGAGGTGGCTAATCGTATGATTGGCTCATCCAATCGAGGGGATAACATTAAAATTATTGTGGCAGTTAATGATTCGATGATGCCCACCATTAATCCTGGTGATTTACTGTTCGTGGATGTAACGGTAAGGGAGTATGGAGGAGAATCCATTTATTTATTGTTACATGGTGGTGAAGTGCTGTGCAAGCGTTTGTCGTTGGCTGGTGCTGAGCTGATGGTGAGCTCTGATAATAGAGCATACCCGTCTTGGCAGTGGTCAGATAGGCTTGAGAGCACTCGTATTTTGGGCAAGGTGATTCGAGCTTTACCTATGGACTTTAAACGCTTTAACGCTATTTAATTTTTTACGTTTCATCCGTTTTTTTCAGCCACCTGATCGGTGGCTTTTTTATTGTGGGTACACATCGCGAGAAAAATTTTAATATATTGTTGTTTATTTTTGCCTAAAAATATACATATTGTTGATTTTTTATTAAACTTAATGTTTAATTGGCGTATGGCGCTTGATCAGGTTTGGATCGAGTGTTTAGCTCTTTAAACAATGTGTAGATATAACTAGTAGACGTGCTGGTGAAGCAGACCCTCTACAGTGAAAGTGTAGAGCGATATGCAATGGCATCCATCGGGCAGCCATAACCAAATAGCCGAAGACGTGAAGTCTTGCTCCGAATTCTTTCCGAGTCGATACCTAACTATGACGATAGTTAGCCTTTGATCACTGTAGCCGTGAGGAATAACGGTGGCTGAAATAGGCGAAAAATAAGACAGACGTCGAAACAGCGTAAGCAGTGTGCCAGCAGGAATGAGACTGCGATAAGCTCCTTGGTCTTAGGGCCAAGGCCGCTTTGGTTAGAGAGTTCAGGTCTTGGGAGCTTCATAACCAAAACGTGTGTATCTAAATCCAAGTTGCATTGTTTAACCAGAGGAGAGACGAAATGAGTCCACATGAGTTAATTGTGCTTGCTTCGAGTTTTAGAGAGGCTGTGGAGAGCCAACGTGCTTTTACTTTGCCGATGATGAGTATGTGTGAGCTTGAGCTTTTTATGAGTTTTTTATAGTTGTTTAGGAAGACTTATGAGATCTGTTCATTTTGTATTGCAAGGCAAGGGTGGGGTAGGTAAATCATTTATTGCCGCCTTATTAGCCCAGTATTTGCAAAGTTTTGACCTCAGAGTGTTGTGCTTTGATACTGACCCAGTGAATCAAACTTTCAGTCGTTATCAGTTGTTAGACGTTAATCCCATCAATATCTTGACGGAGCATAAAACGATTGATGCTAGTTGTTTTGATGCTCTGATAGAAACTGTTATCACGCATGAGGGGTTGGGGGTGATAGATAATGGAGCTAGCACTTTTGTACCATTGATGTCATATATGCGTGAAAATGAGGTTGTACCTCTCTTGCAAGAGGCGGGAGTTCAGGTGGTGATTCATGTGCCACTCCAAGCCGGTCAAGGATTACCTGATACGTTAACTGGGTTAAATACGGTTTTAACTGATTTTCCATGCGAGGTCGTGGTATGGCTAAATCATTATTGGGGTCGAGTCGAAACCCAAGGTAAGACCTTTGATCAGTGGAATATTGCTAAAAATAATGCAGAGCAAATTGCAGGTGTGATTGAGTTGCCTAATTACAATCCAGATACCTATGGCCGCGATATTTTAAAGATGACATCCAACCATTTAACCTTTCAGGAGGTATTGCAGAGTACCGAATTTACTTTAATGCCCAAGCAACGTTTGAAAAAAGTACAACGCGATGTGTTTGAGCAATTAGCGGTACAGCGGGTTTTTGCTGCATTTGAGGAAAGGAATCATGCCTAACAAAAAATATAGTAAGTGGCTGCTGCTGCCGTTGGCAGCTTTTTTTATGCTCAACTCTTCTCAAGCGGAGTTATTAACGGGTGAAACACGTTTGGCTTGTGAGGCGATTTTATGTTTGTCCTCTTCGGTACGTCCTAATGAGTGTAACCCTGCCTTGAAGCATTATTTTGGGATAAAGCGCTACAGTAAAGGGGTTTTAGACTGGGGTAAAACAATTAGTGCCCGTAAGTCTTTTCTTGGTTTATGTCCAGCATCGAGTAGCGTGGATACGGGAAATATGCCAGCGTTAATTAATGATATTGCACAAGGTGCTGGACGCTGTGACGCTGACTATTTAAATAAACGCTTACGTATACGTAAAACCCGACGTGAGTGCACTTTGGGTGATGGCTCAGACAGGGATAGCTGTTATCAAGTCAGTTATTACGTTATTAGTGATAAAAAGCCTGCGTATTGCCAAGCCTATGAGGATAACGGTTTAATCGCTTTAGATAAGACTCAGTATGTAGGTAGCCCAGAGGCAGGTGGTAAGTGGGTAACGGTGAGTCGTTATGAGTAAAAGTGCCGAGGAAATTATTAACGCGGTATTTAGCCAGAGTGGGTTAAAACTGGAGCCTGATGACCCTTTAGTGGCATTATTGCTTTTTATTGATCGGCAGTATGAGCAACAGCGTACTTTATTAGAGGATCATGAAAATGCTTTTTTACTTAACTTAGATCAACGATTGCAACAAGTTCATGAGGTCTATGAGGCGCTAGAGCAGCAGAAGCAGCATATCCGGTTAGATCTGATTACACATACTCAGCGCTTGGTGCGCAAGGAGGTTGCAGAGCAAGGGCGTGAGCTCTATAAGCATAGCCTGCGTTGGGTTGCGTTCGGTTTTGTGCTGATGTTCTTGCTGCAAGTGTTTATTTTAGCGAGGACATTATGAGAAGACGAGCTGTTGCGTTGATACTGAGCTTATGTTTTTGTACTGGAGCACAAGCTAGTGAAGGCGTGGAGGTATTAACGCCTTTACAGTTTGATCGATTAGCGCAGCAATGTGCTCCACAAGTGCATCGGGAAACATTACAGGCTCTCGCTAGAGTGGAAAGTGGTTTTAATCCGTATGCGATTGGAGTGGTAGGTGATGTGGTAGCACAGCCGAAAAATTTAATAGAAGCTATTGCAACGGCTAAACAGCTAGAGGTAGAAGGGAAAAATTTTAGTTTAGGACTAGTCCAGATTAATAAGAATAACTTAGCTCGTTTGGGACTCAGCTATGACACGGTTTTTGAGCCATGTGCGAATTTAAAAGCAGGTGCTGAAATATTAACAGAGTGCTACTCACGAGCGGGTGGATCAGCTCAAGAGGCTTTGCAAAAAGCATTGAGTTGTTATTATTCGGGTAATTTTAAAACGGGTTTTACCGAAGATATTCCGGGATTGCCTCCGTATGTAGAACGTGTCAAAGCTGCTGCAATAAAAAATAAGAAGGAGCGAAACAATGCGATGAGTGTGCCAGCTATTGAAGTGGATTCAACATTGGTTGCCAAAGCGGTAGCAGTAAGTAATACAGACTCCTCAAGACAGCGGTTTAACTGGGATGTCTTTGGGGAGTGGTAAGCCTTTTTATTATTTAGAGCCACTTATTCAAGTGGCTTTTTATTTTTTAAAGGAAGAACGATGAAGTTAGTAAGCAAACTAAAAATGGCATGGATGGTTTTCATGGGGCAGTTGTTTATGGCTCAGGTAGCGTTAGCTCAGGTAGGAGGCTTTGCGAATCAAGCCAAAAATATGATGGAAAATATCCGTGATGGCATTGTGATTATTGTGGGTGTGGTGGCAACTATCGCATTGCTTTGGCAGCTGGCAGAAGGTTTCATGGGGCGTAAAACGTGGGGGGATGTGCTTAATGCAGGGTTATGGATTTTTGGTGCGGGAGCTGCTGTAGCTGCTGCCACATGGGTATTTACAGCAGGTCAAGGGATTAGCTTCTGATGAAGGGGAAAGAGCAACAGCCGGAGTTTCCCACGTATAACGCTTTGGGGCGCACAGCCTTGGTGTTTGGTGTGCCTCTAATGCCGTTTGCTGTATTGGTGGGGGGCTTTTTAGCACTAACCATGTTTCTATTTACGTTCATGGGAGACCAAGCGTTGTTTTTAATGTTGCTGCCTGTGCCACTAGTCTTATTAATGAAAACTATTTCTAAAACGGATGATCAGGCTTTATTTATTTTAGGTTATGAGTTGTATTGCTTTTTCTACAGGCGGAATGCACGGTTTTTTAACCGAACGAACACCATTTTAGCTATTCATTATGGGAAGAAGCTCAATGATTATCAGCGATTTTTTGAGCAAAGCACTCAGACGACAAGCTGCTCAGTCAGATTTTCTACCAAAAATCTCCCAACACGTCACACCTAATATTTTTCATTATCGGGATGGTTATTTGGGTTTTGTGATTCGGTGTGAGGGGATTCCTTTTGAGTCAGAGAGTGAGTCGCAGATTTATGCACGATTTCATCAGTTAGCTTTGCTTCTAGCTGGCCTTGGTAAGACGCTAGGCAACCGTTTAGGTTTATGGACGACTTTGCAGCGTAAGAAAAGGCGCTTCGATCGCCACTACCAGTTTGAGAATCTGTTTTGCCAACAGTTTGCGCAAAAGTATTTGCAGCGCTTTGAGAGTGGACAGTTCTTTGACACGTTTTTTTATCTTAGTTGTGTCTTGAAGTACGAGGAGTTTGAGGACGGTATTAAAGAGGCTGAGGAGCTGATTGATACGCTACGGTCAGGCTTACAAGCCTATGATCCTTATGTGTTGAGCGCGTATCAGAATGAGGTAGGAGTGGTGTTCTCGGAAGCGTTTGAGTTCATAGGTAGTTTAGTGAATTATGAGTACAGCCCAGTACCGTTAAGCGCTATCGACATAGCGGAAACCTTAGGCCAAGCGGATTTGCACTTTGGGTCTGACATGCTTGAAATCCGAGCGCCGAACGTGACTAAATATGCGACTGCTTTTGATTTAAAAGATTTTGGAATATCCAGACCTAAGGTGCTAGTTGGCATTTTAGAGTTGCCATTTGAGTTCACGTTGACACAAAGTTTTGTCTATATACAAAACTATGAAATTCAGCAGTTAATTAATAAGCAACTCAATAACTTGCAGTCGGTCGGGGATCAGGCGCATCAACAGCATAGTGAGCTAATGGAGGGTAAAGGGGCTATTACAGCAGGAGAGCTTATGTTTGGAGACTATCATGCTGCATTGGTGGTGTATGGCGATACACCTAAAGAAGCATCTAATTACGGTGCAATGGCGTATACCCGATTTTTAGATACGGGTGGTTTTGGTTTTAAGAAAGCTGGTTTTTCTGCGCCTATTACGTACTTTAGCCAAGTTCCTGGAGCGAAAAAGAAGCCTAGAAATGTACCTAAAACCACAGTGAATTTGGCTACAACCTTTGGGATGCATACCTATAGTCATGGCAAAACACAGGGTAATCCTATAGGGGATGGTAGCGCAGTCATCCCATTACAAACGGTCTCTAATGGAATTTATGATTTTAATTTTCACTTTAGTAACCCAAAAGAGGATAACTTAGGGGAGAGCTTAGCGGGGCATACGTTGATTTTGGGTGCTACCGGAACAGGTAAAACAACACTAGAGACAACGCTATTAAGCTTTGCGCAGCGCTTTGATCCGTATTTGTTTGCGATGGATTTAGATGCAGGTCTGCAAATTTTTATTCAAGCCATTGGGGGTAGTTATTTTGCTTTACAAGCAGGTACACCTACTGGGCTAAACCCTTTTCAGCTTCCCGATACGGTTGAAACACGAGAATTGCTGTATCAGTTAGTCGGTGTTTGTGGTCAAAATGAGTACGGTCGTTTAACGGATGAGGAAGAAAAGCAGATCAAGGTAGCGGTAGACACTTTATTGACAAGTATCGATTTTGAACACCGCAACTTTAGTACCTTACTGGAGAGTATCCCGTTTTCTGTGGGAGATAACTCCTTGCGCATTCGCTTGGCTAAATGGTGTCGTAGTGAAAACGGACGGTACGCTTGGTGTTTGGATAATCCGGTAAATCAATTTAACCCCACAGAGTTTTACAAAATTGGTTTTGACCTAACGGATATTCTAAAAGAAGGGTATGCGCCTACCGAGCCAATTTTGCTGTATTTATTCTATTTGCGTAGTTTAATGCTAAAAAATGTGGCTAAATCGGGTGGCATTATGGTGACGGTGGTAGAAGAGTTCTGGTGGCCAATTCGTTTTAATGCGACTAAAGAGTTGATCTTAAAAATACTTAAAACAGATCGTAAGCTAGGTGGGTGGATTATCTTGACTAGTCAAAGTCCAGAGGATGCGATCGCAAGCGATATTTTTTCTGCTATTGTGCAGCAAACTCCTACCAAAATCTTTTTACCTAACCCCGATGCTAAGTACGAGGAAGGCTATGAGTTGTGTGGCTTAACGCAGAAAGAGTATGAGGAGCTGGTGAAGCTTTCTTTGGATAGTCGTCAGTTTTTAATTAAGCAGTCAAAGCAATCTGCTTTTGCCAAACTGGATTTGCGTGGTTTTACTGAGGAAATGGCAGTATTGTCAGGTGACTCTGCTAATAGTGCATTGTTAGAGGAGCTACTAGCGCAAAATCCGAGTGCTACGCCCAATGAGTGGTACCCCTTGTTTAGAGAGCAGATCCGAGCAAAACAGCAGTCTAAGTTATTACACTAATCTTTTTTTTGGTACTATTTTATGGTACTGTTTATGAAAAGAAAACATAGAGCTACGTTAGAACTTATTTTTTCTAGACCAGTAAACGGATCAATTAAATGGTCTGACATAGAAGCCTTATTTCTTAGTTTAGGTGCTGAAGTTACTGAGCGAGAAGGCTCCAGAGTAGGTGTGGTTTTGTTTGGTGAGGTACGTGTTTTTCATCGGCCCCATCCAACGCCAGATACGGATAAAGGAGCAGTAGCTAGCATTAAGAAATGGCTGTTATCACATGGAGTTAAGCCATGAACAATGTATTAGTGATCGATGATGAAAAGGCGGTAGTGTCCTATGACTCTGAATTGGGCATGTTTCGAGGTGAATTTCTCGGTTTAAATGGTGGAGCCGATTTCTATTCGGACAGTGTGGACGGCTTAATCGAGGAAGGGCGCAAGTCGCTGGCTGTTTTCATGCAGCTGTGTAAAGAAAAAGGCATTGAGCCACGTAAAAACTTTTCTGGTCGTTTCAATGTTCGTTTGAGTCCCAAAGTTCATGAAGCTGCTGTACTAGCAGCAGCGGCGGCCAATAAAAGTTTAAATGAATGGGTTGCAGAGACGATTAATCAGGCGGTGCATTCCTAGTTGTATTCTTTGTTTTGACAATACAAGCCATCCGTTTTGGATGGCTTTTTTTGTGGAGAAAGAGAATGCTAAGGGCGGTTAACTGGGCTTTAGTGGGGCTATTGATGGTTAGCGGTAGTTTATGGGCGCAAGGGATTCCGACTATAGATAAAGCAGCGATAACTCAATTTGTACAGCAAGTGGCGCATATGAAAGAGCAAATAGATAACCAAATCGCACAAATTAATGAGCTTAAAGCACAGGTTGAAGCTGTGACGGGTCAGAGAGCTAAAGGTAGTTTGTATCGCACTAACGTACCGGATCGTATTCCATCTGAGTGGAGCGAGATTTATCAATTAGCTGGAGTGAGCATTGATCATTTAAAGGATCCAAAGGCTGCTGTAGATGAGGCTGAATTAAAAGGTTTAGCCGTGATTTATGAGCAAAGTGAGGTAGCATTAACAGATACACAATTGCGTTTAGACAACATTAATGCCTTGATGGATCAAATCAATGTAACAACTGATATAAAGGATTCAGCTGATTTACAGAGCCGTATTGCGGCAGAGCAGGCAATTATCGCTAATAATCAAATTAAACTAGACCAAATGGCTCGTATGTATGAGTTACAAAAAGATGTGATTTACCAGCAAACTACCGCTAGAGATGCTTGTATCCTAGAGCATTGGTCCAGTGATAATACGGACGTTTGCTATTAAAACGTGTTTATTTGTCTTTGGAGATTTCTGTGAAAAAAACTCTTGTGAGCATATTAAGCGTTTTATTTGTATTGGCTGGATGTAGTGAAAAGGAGGAGACTGCTGCAGTTGATCCTATGATTGCTATGTCAGAGAAAATTGATATGCAAGATGGCATTATGACTTGCAAGGTGGATGCGGTCACTTTTGGTGTAGAGCATGAAAGCTCAGCTAGGGCATGTGTTAAGAATACGTCAGTAGAAATATGTAAAAAATACTTTGCAGAGGCTGTATGTCTACCTGAGTAGGAGGGGCCATGCAGGAAATTCTGATAGATATATCAGAATATATGACCCAAAACCTTGGTGCAGACTTACTAGTTAAAAGCGGTGCTTTGATTGAAAAAATCGCACCGCTTTTTTCTATGGGGTTTGGGATTTATGTTCTGTTATTGGTGTTTTATTACTATGGGCGTGGTTTAGATGAATCAGTGCTGGATTTAAGCAAGCGTTTATTGGGCTGGTTTGTTGTGATCGCTTGTGCTTTTAATGCCAGCATGTACACCAATTTAGCAGTGGTTCTATATGGTTTGCCAGAGGAGTTGATTGGCTGGTTTAACGAAACGGAACTTAATGTGGATTTACTAAGCAGTGGCGTTAAATCCATTCAAGACATGGTTGCAGCTTTAGATGATTTAGTAGGGGGTAGGGCTTGGTATTACGTGCAGTTACAGGGCACGGTTTTCGCTGCTAAGGTAGTAGTTAGCTTGTGCGGCTTAATTTTGGTGGTATTTGCCTATTTCTTTTACCTTATCGCTAAGTTGTCTTTGGCTTTGACGTTGATGGTTGGGCCGTTGTTCTTAGGGGCTTTATTATTTCCTAGTACACGTCAATATGGAATGAACTGGATCGGCCAAGTGTTGAACTACTCGTTAGCTTGCTTGCTTTATGCGGTGATTAGTGTGCTGCAATTGAATTTTGTCCAAAGCAAAATGGCAGGGTGGGCCAATAAAAACTATATCGACAGCGTAGCCAAAGCGTGGGAGGTTTCTTATGTGATGGTGATCATGACGATTTTATTTTTAATTGTGGTACTGAGCATACCCAACATTGCTTCTGCACTGACAGGTGGTGCGGCCATAGATGGGCAGGGTAGAACTATGGGACGTTTAGGTTCCTTAGCAACGCGTACTTTGTCCAAAGTGCCAGTGATCGGAGCGGCAAATAAAATTATTGGGAAGTAAGTAGGAGCGTTAAGCATGGCAGCCGTCTGATGAGACGGCTTTTTTTATGTCTGGAGATAGGACTGTGAGAGCTTTGTTAATTGTAGTGTTTAGCAGTGTCTTGGCTGCTTGTGCAGCTCCCAAAGCGCCAGAGCCCGAAGGCGATCCCTTTCCGATTAATCCAGTTTATGAGGTAGAGCATGTTCAAATCTCATAAGAAAAATGATGCGAGACAAATGGCGATTGAGTTTGTGCAGCAGGCCAATCAGTTTGAGAAGTCGCAAATTGAAGCAATTAAAAGGAATAATCGGTTAGCGTGGCGTATTGCGGCTGTTAGCTTGTTGTTAGCATTTTTGGCAATAGGGGCAGTCATACTTTTAACCCCGTTGAAAACGGTGACACCTTATGTGATACGAGTGGATAACAACACTGGGGCAACGGATATTGTGACGGTGATGAAGCAGCGTGAAACCTCTTATGGTGAGGTCACGGATCGTTATTGGTTGAGTCAATACATAAAGATGCGTGAAAGCTATGATTGGTGGACGGTTCAGTCCACTTATGATGCCAGTATGCTGCTGAGTAGCCCGACCATACAAAATGAGATCGCTGCTTTTTTTGCGAGTGAGGCTGCACCGCATAAGGTTTTTAAAGATAAATACCGAGTTGATATAAAAGTTTTATCTATATCTTGGATAGGTAATACAGCTCAAGTTCGTTTTGAAAAGCAGGTAAAGCCATTGTTTCAGGGGCAGCAAACACCTGCAGCGCAACGTTATATTGCGACGGTTGCTTACCGCTATGTCAACACAGCTCAAGCAGAGAAAGATCGTCTTATTAATCCTTTGGGACTACAAGTGCTGAGTTACCGGGTTGATCCAGAGGGCTAAATGATGGGAAAAACATATAAAAAGCTGCTTTTAGCAGCTCTTTTTTTGGGTGCAGGTCAAGCGCAAGCGTTGGTGGTGCCAGAGCGCTCACCGCTTGATGGACGTATTCAAACTGTAACTTATAGTACAGACAATGTGGTCAAAGTTACCGCTAAAGTCGGACATGCAGTCTTGATTCAGTTAGAGGAGGATGAGCGTTTAGAGGGAGATAGTGCTGCGTTAGGGATGGGGGATGCAGAAGGCTGGAGTTTAGCGGTAAAAGGTAACAACATTATTTTTAAACCTATAGTTGAACGCTCGGACACAAACTTAATTATTACAACGAATAAGCGTACTTATGTGTTCCAGCTTTCAGTGAATGACAAGGCCAAATATCCCACGTATGTATTGCGTTTTCATTATCCCGATACAGTGCTAAAGCAGAAAAACAAGATAAAAAAAGAACGGGAACAAGCTATGAATTTGGTTTTAGGTCGTACCGAGTCTGTGGTGCATAAAGCCAATCAAAACTATTGGGGTTATGGGGATCGAGCCTTAGCGCCTACTGCTTTATTTGATGACGGGCGTTTTACCTACTTTGATTTTAATAATGGTAGAGAGCTACCTGCTATTTACAAGAAAATGCCGGATGGCACAGAAAGCTTAGTCAATAGTCATGTAGAAGGGAGCAAAGTGGTGGTGCATGAAACAGCACGGCATTTTGTATTGCGTTTAGGGCAATCAGTATTAGGCATAGAGAATCGTGGTTTTGACGAGCAAGGTAGTTTTAACCGTTTGGGGACGAGTACACCGGGGACAGTACGCATCGTGAAATAAGGATACAGCATGAGTATTTTTAAACGAAATACGGATGAAGACGCTTTACCTAATGAAATTGCACCAACGTTGTCTGAATCATTGCAAGCCCCAGAGCTAGAGCGAGGTTTGCCTCAGAGTCTACATAACCATAAGCAAAGCAATGTTAAAAAGGCAGCATTAGCAGGCGTAGGGGTACTTGGTTTGGGGTTATTGCTTTCTGGCTTAGTCTTAAATAGGGAAACACCCCAACTGGAGCAGGAGGAGGTCTTTAGTGAGTCAGTAGCTAATCAGCGACCCCGTGATTTCTCAGCAGAACAGCAAAAGATATTAGAGCAATTACAGGAGATTGAATCGCAGCGTAGAGCGCTTGAGGAGTCCCAATCAGAGATCAAATCAGAGCCACAGATAGCATCAGCTTCAACGGTGGTAGTTACTGAGCCTGACGCACCACGTCGAGAGCTACAGGGAAGTGTATTAGTTGCTTTTTCTGAGGAGGCCTCAGTTCCTCGCAGTATGGAGGCAACCTATGCAGCACCGGCTCGAGAGACGGCTTTTAGTGAACAGTTAAGACCAAGTCTGATGTTACCAGGCAGAGCCATTAAACGAGCGGATTTGACGTATTTGCTCGGTAAAGGAACCACAATTTCGTGTACTTTAAATACTAAGATTGTGACGACACAACCCGGTATTACACGTTGTATTGTGAATCAGGATGTGTACTCAAAAAATGGCAAGGTGTTATTGATTGAGCGCGGTTCAGAAGTAATAGGGGAGCAAATGAGTGCTTTACTTCATGGGCAGGCAAGGGTATTTGTTTTGTGGAACACCATCGAAACTCCATCTGGTGTTTCTGTGGAAATTAATTCACCGACTGCTGATAGCTTGGGAGCTGCTGGACAAGAGGCTTATGTGGAAACGCATTTCTGGCAGCGCTTTAGTGGAGCGATTATGTTATCCATGATTGATGATGTAATTTCAATTGCGGCTAACTCTAACCGAAGTCGTGATCGCCATTATCAGTTTGATCATACTCGTGACTCCACCCGAGATATGGCTGCTATTGCATTAGAGAATACGATTAATATTCCGCCTACAGGCTACGTAAATCAAGGCACTTTAGTGAATATTATGGTTGCTAGAGACGTAGATTTTTCTGATATTTACCAGTTGGTCAATATTGAGACGAGCGGTTTGGTTAGGGGTGAAATGTGACAGATTTTGCAAGAGATACCAGCGCCAGAAATGTCTTACAACGCTTAGGTATTACGGATTATTTGAATCGCTCTGGGGTGACAGAGGTTATGATCAACAGGCCTAAAGAGGTATTTTTAGAAGGTGATTTTGGTGTACAGCGCATCGAGGATGAGCGCTTAACCTTGAGTCATTTATCTCAGTTGGCCAATGTGTTGAGTATTCTAAATAATAAGCATTTGACCATTAAAGAACCAATGCACTCGGTGACGTTACCTGATGGTGAGCGTGGTCATATGATTATGCCTCCTGCATGTGAGGATGACACGTTGGTGTTTGCTTTTAGAAAACCCTCTACGCATCGTTTTTCCTTAGAGGATTACTTAGTCACTCAGCGTTTACCAGCTACAACCCTACCCGTGAAAGTGGATTCTTCTCAGTTAGCTCCTTACGAGAAGGAAATGTTGGCGCATAAAGAAACTCATAATTGGCTTGAGTTTTTTCAGTTGGCTGTACAGCATCGCTTGAACATTTGTATGGTTGGTGGGACTGGGTCGGGTAAGACGACTTTTACTAAAGCAATAGCGGATCTCATTCCAGCTAGCACTCGCATTATTACTATTGAGGATACGCATGAGTTGGATTTGCCTCATCATGCAAATCGGGTTCATCTTTTTTATAAGGAGCACATTACGGCAAAAGCAGTGATTGCTTCGTGCTTACGCTTAAAACCAGATCGCATTTTTCTGACTGAGCTACGTGGTGATGAGGCATGGGATTATTTATCCGCTCTGAATACGGGTCATCCCGGTGGTTTAACGTCGGTGCATGCTAATGATGCGGAGTCGGCTTTTTACCGTATTGCGCAGTTAGCTAAAGAGTCAGAAACGGGGCAAACCATGGAGTATGAGTATTTGTTAAATATGGTTCGAGCGACTATTGATATTGTGTGTTTCTTTGAAAAAACGCATATGACAGAACTGTATTTTGATCCAGTGGCAAAACGAAAGGCCATGAGAGGGAGAGCTTAACGGGTACTTGTGGAGATGGTGTAAATGGGAAAGAAAACACTGATAGCACTAGGAGTAGCGATTATGCTGCTCCTTTTTTTTGGTCTGATGGGGCAGTGGGTCGGAGCTTATGTCTTTGTTAGCTATGGCCCAGTCGCCAATGAAAGTGTGGGGGTAGATACGCTTTATAACTATTACAACTTGAGTGATGGCTCAATATGGGGTTATAGCCTAGCGTATAAGGTAGCAGTAGGTGTCAGTGTGTTAATTGCCTTAGCTCCTATTTTTGTAGTGTTAACAGCTGTTTTTGTGAAACCTAAGCGTGAGTTGCATGGTTCGGCACGCTTTGCGACCAAAGCGGAAATTGTTAGAGCGGGATTGCTAAAGAAAAAGTATGAGGAGCCGGATATATTAATTGGGCAGTACAGGGGAAGTTACTTACGTTGGTCTGGAAAGCAGTTTGCTTTTTTAGCAGCACCGACTCGTAGTGGTAAAGGAGTAGGCATCGTTATTCCTAACTGTTTGCATTATCGGGATAGTTTGGTAGTGTTCGATCCAAAGCTAGAAAATTTTAATATTACTGCTGGGTTTAGAGCGGCTCATGGTCAGGAGGTGTTTTTATTCAATCCATCCACTAAGGATTTTAAAAGCCATTGTTGGAACCCTATTTCTTATGTTTCACGAGATCCGTTGTTCTCTACGGGTGGGGCATTTAATATAGCCAACATTTTATATTCTACGAGTCCGAACGATAGCGGCAATAGCCGCTTTTTTAATGAAATGGCACAAAAGCTGTTCGTAGGTTTATGTCTTTACCTAATTGAAACGGAGCATATCACTGGGGTGACACCGTCGCTAGCCGCTATGATAGCGCTTTCTACCCCTGAGAGTGGGGAGTCATTAGCTGATTGGATTAAAGAGCAAGCCCTACGTGATGATCTAAGTAATGAGTGCAAAAAGAATCTTTTGAGCTATGCAGGGAACTCTAGTAACACGGCTTCAGGTATTTTATCGAGTTTTCTGGCTCCGCTTTCAGTGTTTTCTGATCCCTTAGTTGCCGCGATAACGAGTAAAGATGACTTTGATCTGCGTGATGTTCGCAAGAAGAAAATGTCGATTTACATAGGTATTCTGCCTAATGATATTGCGAAGTTTTCCCGTTTAATCAATTTGTTTTTTAGTCAATTGATTTCAGAGAATACAGCTGAGCTGCCTGAGGACAATCCTGCTTTGAAGTACCAGTGCTTACTGTTAATCGACGAGTTTGCTGCGTTAGGCAAGGTCGATATTATTGAAAGTGGAGTGGCTTACATTGCTGGCTATAACATCCGTATTTTGAGCATTTTTCAAAATATGAGTCAGCTAAATCGGTTGTATACAGTAGATGGTGCTAGAAGCTTATCGACTAATTTTGAATGCCAGATTATTTTTCCGCCACGCGATAACAAGGATGCACAGGAGTACTCGGAAATTATTGGCTATGAAACGTATAAGAGTACATCCTTTAATCGAACTAAGGGTTCTATAGGGGATAAGAGCATTTCTATTAGTGATCAAAAACGGCCAGTGATGTTACCGCAGGAGGTGAAGACAATGCCGACTACCGATTGCATTATTAGTTTGACAGGAATTCAGCCTATTTATGCTCAAAAAATTCGGTATTACGAGGATCCCGTTTTTCAGGAAAGGCTAGGTTATCCAGCCCCTTTAGTTCCTACGTTAGAGCTAGCTAATAAGAGTAAGGTTGCCTCTCGGAAAGAGAGAGGGGCTGCGGCTGCACATAAGTTAGAGAATCACGATGAAGTCGTACAAGCGCTAGTACAAAGCATGTGCGATGCTCACTCAACGCCGGCTTATATTCGAGATGTAAAGCAGGCGGTTGAAAGAGCAGTGGAGGAGTACGGCTTAGAGTATTTTCAGCATGCTGTGACCAAGTAGGAAAATATAATGATGGAAACCAATGAAATTGAGCGAGCCCTCTCTTTTGTTGATAGCCATGATCGCGATACGTGGGTTCGGATGGGTGCAGCGATAAAAACGGAGCTGGGCGAGGCGGGGTATGACATTTGGGATCGGTGGTCACAAAGTGCGGAAAACTATAACTCGCAGGCAAGTAAGTCTGTTTGGCGAAGCCTTCGACCGAGTTTTATTAGCATAGGGACGTTGTTTTATGAGGCAAAGCAAGGTGGTTATAAGGCAGAAGCTCCTTTTGTACCTATTGATCCAGAGACCCTGAAAGTACGTGAGGTTCAACGTAAAGCCTTAGAGGAAGAAGCGCAGGCTGAACGGATACGTGCAGCACAAAGAGCCAGAGATAGGGCAAAACGGTTATGGGATAGATCAGGCCCAGCTAATCCAAGTCATCCTTATTTAGTCAGTAAGGGGATTACAGATCCAGCGGTGATTCGTTTACTGCGCCAAGACCGTTATCAAAATATATTGGTGCCAGTTAAGCAAGACAAAGAGCTAGTCGCTGTACAGCGCATTAGTGCTAAGGGCGCTAAGTTTTTTGGTAAGGGCTCAGTGATTAGTGGTAGTGCTTTTTTAATTGGTGATACAAGCCAAGTCAAAGAAACAGGTTTGGTTTTAACGGAAGGGTTTGCGACAGGCGCTTCGATTTACCAAGCGACCAAACAGCCTGTATTAGTGGTGTTTTCAGCGAATAATTTAGTGAAAGTAGCAGAAAAGCTGAAGGCGTTGGATACATCTATTACTTTGGCTGCAGATAATGATATGAATGAAACAGGGTTCAGGTTTGCAGAAAAAGCCCGTGCTGTGCTTGGTGATAAAGCTCGTGTCGTAATGCCAAAGTTTGATGAGAAAAGCATTAAAGACTATCAAAAGCGGCACGGCAAGAGTCGCTATCCATCGGATTTTAATGATTTACACGAGTTACAGGGCCTCAATACATTGAGGCCTTTTTTTCAGCCTGAAATAGTAAAAGAGAATTCTCAGGAGAAAAAGCGAATGGATAAACCCATTGTGAATAGTATTGAAGTGGATTTGGAGCGCCAGCGGTCAGCAGAGTCACTTAGTAACGTGAGCAGAAAAGACCAGCAGGAGCAGGCACAATCTATTGGCTCAGTTTCATTGCAACAGAGCTCTGAGCATAAGGAGCTAAAACAAACTGAGGTTACGGGGCCAGTGTCAGAGCAAGAGGCAATAACTGATTTACGTTATAAGGCTCCGCCTAAATCGTTGGAATCTAAATATGTGTATGCAGAGGGAAAGTATTATGATCGAACGGGCTCTACAGTACTGTTTGATGATAAAGGTAAAGCCTTAGTGACTTCTCGTTTAGATCGTCAAACTGTATACGATATGATCGAGGTGGCTAAGGAAAAGCAGTGGAATGCAGTTGTTTTAAAAGGGAGTCCCGACTTTAGACGTTTTGCCTACTTGGAGGCAGAGAGCCAAGGCATCCAAACTCGAGGTTATTCTCCGACACCTGCTGATTTAAAGTTAGTAGAGCAGTTACGAGAAGAGCGATCATTAAACAAAATTGAAAAAGATTCTGAGCGTGAGCCTATCAAGAAAGAAAGTGCTGCTGCGGTAGCAGTGGCTGAAAAAGTGCAAAGCCAAAATCAAATGCCGACCTCAGCTCAAATTGAAACATCAGAAAAGGCGGATATTGATAATGATGTGCCGTTGAAGGAAATTACTGCCAGTGCTTCTATCCCAAGCGAGGTAAAAATAGCGGCGGATAAGCTGAAACAAGCAGAAACAACGTGGAACCCTACTCAGTTTTCAGTTATGCAATACTATAAAGGCTTGGCTAAGCAGGCTGTACATTACATGAGAGCGGAACATCGATCGCAAGCACAGCGTAATTTTGATACGAATATGGATAGGGCATTGAATGGCACTGAATTCACTTTACCTTTGCCTATACAAGTAGGCCACACACCATCACAGGAAACCCCAGTACGTACCCCAAATTATGAATTGGAGATAGAGCGATGAGTCAAGACAAGGATGATGAGAAGTACATGACGGAAGAAGAGGCTCGGGCAATCGGTGCTTTAGAGCCCGTTGAGGAAGAAATTACAGATCCCGAGTTAATTAAATTTTATCAGGAGAATGCTGAGTTTTTTCAGAATGACGGCGATTTAGACGATCATTTTTGATTGATTATTGAGACAGTAACGATAGAGATAGCACCCTGCTTGGGGTGCTTTTTTTATGGGTTTCAGTATGAATAAAGCAAAACGTAAGCCATTTCATGAAGAGATTGCTGAGCAATTGATAGCACAACTGAAAGAAGGTGCTGCTCCGTGGCAAGTTCCTTGGGAGACTGGGTATGTCAAAGAGCGCCCGTATAACGTGGTAACAGGTAAACCCTATCAAGGGCGTAACTCCATTGCGCTTATGCTTACTGGGTACGCAGATCCTCGTTGGATGACTTTTAATCAAGCTAAAGAGGCTGGGTACTCGATTAAAAAAGGGTCGAAAGGAACACGGCTCCAGATGACGATTTGGCAAGAAGAGCGCCTTAAACGTGATGAGACTGGTCAAGTTATAGAAAATAGCGAAGGGGAGCAGGAGAAGGAGATTGTTGAGCGTGAAAAACCTATTGTTAAGTCATTTACCGTTTTTAATGCGGAGCAGATTAATGGTATTCCGCCTTTAGAGCGTCCTGTTGTACACGCATGGCAGGCTATAGAACGAGCAGAAAATATCTTAGAGGCTTCAGGTGCAGTGATTGAGCACAAACGAGGTAATAAGGCTTATTACAGTCCGGTACACGACAAAATTGTTTTGCCATTGAAAGACCAGTTTCCTTCACCGGATCGGTATTACGCTACTGCGCTTCATGAGTTAGGGCATTGGACGGGCCATGAAAGTCGATTACATCGTTTTGAGGCAGGTGTAAGAGAATCCAAAGAGGAGTACGCTAAAGAGGAGTTAAGAGCCGAGATTGCTTCCATGATGATTGGTCAAACCCTTGGTATAGGACATGACCCCGGACAGCATGCTGCCTATGTGGAGTCTTGGATCAAAGTCTTACAGGACGACCCGATGGAAATCATTCATGCGGCTAAAGACGCAGAGAAAATCCATAGTTTTGTCTTAGAGTTTGAAAGACAACGAGAGCAAGACTCTACCCGTGACTTGAGTGTGGATGAGCTCAAGCAGGCTTTTGAAAAAGCGCTTGATAATGCAGAGCCAGAGTTGGTAAAGCAGTTACGTTTTTTGGAAACGAGTATGAGCATGATTGTTCAGAACATGCCGGAAGCAGCGAGGTCTCAGGCTCAGCAAAATTTTTATAGTGCGCAGTTGGAAAAATTGTCGGAGCGTGAGAGTGAGGTGGAAATAGCGTTGTGAGTGGCTAGGTAACTGTAAACTATTTGAGTTAAATGAATTTAATGCTAAGTGAGAGATGAGTACCCCGATAATACCCCCTTTTTTAGCAGTACTTCTTAGTAGAATGAGTGAGTAGATGCTGATGTTATTTTTGTTTAGGGGTGATCCCACCCAATGCCATCTTGGTTAGTTATTGATCCGACAATGCGAGAGAAAGCACCCTAATCTAGGGTGCTTTTTTTATGGCTTTTTGATCTAGAGGAATTTGTATTGGAGTTTGATGTGTAAAGAGGGTGTGAACAGTTCAGTAGAAATAGATTTTGATTCTAAAGGTGATGCAATGATAGGAAAAGAAAAAGCATTGACACTGAAAGAGGCCGCTGAAATCTTAGATGTATCCTACTTCACGCTTTTTAGAAGGCGGCATCAAATTGCTTTTCAGGTTCCTGGTACAAACCGTTGGCGCATTTGGCCATCAGAGCTTGCTGCAGCAACGAGAGCAGGCAATAATTTGAAGCGATTATCGTTGCGAGTCGATCAGGAGAAGTCATGGCGATCCGCAAAAATAAAGAGTCAGGGATATGGTGGGTTGATATCACCCCACCCGGTGGCCAAAGAGTTAGACGCTCTACTGGCACAAAAAACAAAAAAGAAGCGCAAGAGTACCACGATCAATTAAAAGCCGAGTTGTGGCGCATTGAAAAGTTAGGTGCAAAGCCTAAGCGCTCATTTGAAGAAGGATGTGTTCGTTTTTTGCAAGTCAGTGCTGGGCAAGCGGACTATCAAACTAAAGTGCGTCATGTAAGGTATTGGCTTGAGGTTTTTGCAGGGCGATCTCTTTGTTCTATTACGGCTGATGATATTTATGCAGGGTTACCTGTCTATCGAGAGTTTGACGATGGTCGTGAGCCAAGAAAAATATCTGAAGCCACAAAAAACCGGTATTTAGCGAGTATCCGTCGTATTTTTTCATTGGCGCATAAAGCTGACTGGATAGATAAAGTACCTAACTTAACTAACTATCGCGAGCCTGATGTAAGGGTTCGATGGATTACTAAGGAATTAGCGAAGCGATTGATAGACAACATTCATTTACCTTGGATGCGCGATGTGTGTGAGTTTGCTTTGCATACAGGTGCACGTGCTAATGAAATACTTACCTTAGAGTGGGAAAACGTAGACTTGGATGCAGGCGTTGCTTGGGTTATTAGCAGTAAAGCCAAGTCAGGTCGAGCTAGGTCCTTACCTTTAAATGCAGAAGCATTAGGTTTATTGCGTAGGCGTAAACAAAAGGGAGGGCGGTGGGTGTTTACTCGCTCAACAGGTAAACCTATTTCAGAGATAGATAGGCGTGTGTTTAATAAGGCATGTAAAAAAGTAGGAATTGTAGACTTCCGTTTTCATGACTTACGACACACATGGGCAAGTTGGCATGTACAAGCAGGTACTCCTTTATTTATCTTGAAAGAGTTAGGAGGATGGGAAACATTAGAAATGGTGCGTAAGTATGCTCACTTAGATGCGAGCCATCTGGCTGAGTATGCAGATCACGTCACGTTTAGGTCATAGTAACGCTAGAAAACAAAAAAGCCACCTAGATGGTGGCTTTTAAGTCCTTGATTTGCAAGGAGAATTCTGGCTCCCCGAACAGGGCTCGAACCTGTGACCTGCGGATTAACAGTCCGTCGCTCTACCGACTGAGCTATCGGGGAATTGCTTAAAAATTTAGTATAGCATGGTTTGAAATAAATTTGCAACTATTTTTTTCAAAACCGTTTCAAGTAACTAAATTTTTACTTGTCTTTGGGGTGGCTTCGTAGCCGTGTCCGCCAAAGAAATATAACTATAACAAGACTTTTTTAAAAGTGCAAGCCCCTAGAGCAAAAGTTAAAAGCGGTTTAAAGGGATTTTTAAGTAGCGGTGGCCATCGTCTTCGGGTTGGGGCAGTTTGCCTGCCTGAATATTGACTTGGAGCGAAGGCAAGATCAAGCGTGGCATGCCTAATGTTGCGTCTCGCTCGGTGCGCATTTTGACGAATTCGGCTTTGCTAATGCCATCGCGCAAGTGAATGTTATGCTGTTTTTGCTCAGCTACCGTACAAGCATGTTGAGGCTCGCGGTTAGCAGGAGGGTAGTCGTGGCACATAAACAGCACCGTATCGTCGGGAAAGCTCAACAATTTTTGTACAGAGTCATACAGCTGTTCCGCATCGCCCCCTGGGAAATCGCAACGAGCTGAGCCAACATCAGGTAAAAATAGGGTGTCACCGACAAAAATACCCAAATCATGAACGTGATAGGCCATATCTGCAGGGGTGTGGCCAGGGACATGTAAGACGTCCACGGTCATATCACCGATTTTGAACTGATCGCCTGCTTTAAACAGCACGTCGAATGGCTCGCCATTGGTTTTGACGTGATCCCCCAGATGATAAATGGTTTTAAAGGTGTTTTGTACCGTAGTAATGGGGCTACCAATAGCGATTTGACCGCCAAGCTGAGATTGCAACCAGGCACCAGCAGAAAGATGGTCAGCGTGTGCATGGGTTTCGATGATCCATTGCAACTCAAGCTGGTTTGCCTTAATGTAGTCCACAAGTTTTTGTGCGGATTCGGTGCTGGTTTTAGCGGCATGCGGTTCGTAATCAAGAACGGGGTCAATGATGGCGCATTGCGCATTACCAGGAGCATGTACCACATAAGAGAATGTGGAGGTTTGCGGATCAAAAAAAGCTTCTGCGTGCGGAGTCTTCATATTTAGGTCTTCTAATATATAAAATAATAATATATAATTAAGTATAATGTCTGTAGAAACTTTTGCAACTATGTCTGTTAATACTGATCAAATCGCGCAACTCAACGAGGTCGCGACCGAGGCGGCGACACTACTTAGTCGTCTTGCTAATCCTGATCGCCTGCTTATTCTTTGCTTATTAGTAGAGGGGGAAAAAAATGTCTCTCAGATCGGCGAGGAAAGCGGCATTCAGCAGCCCACCTTATCACAACAACTTACTGTGTTGCGTAAAGATGGGTTGGTACAAACGCGCCGTAGTGGCAAATATGTGTATTACCGCCTCGAAAATTCGGATGTGTTAACGATTATGCAAACCCTTTATCAGGTGTTTTGTGCACCTCAGGAGTCAAACAAATGACCATTGATTGGGCGAATTTCACCCCATGGCAGTCGCTATTAGGCGGGGCCTTAATCGGGTTAGCCGCTGTTGTTCTTTTAGTGATAAATGGCCGCGTTTTTGGTGTTAGTGGCATTTTAAGTACGTCCGTTTTTGGGGGCGGTCAGCGCGGTTGGCGTATTGCAGCGCTTATTGGTGTGTTTGCCGCACCGTGGTTATATCTTGCGCTGGGGGGGCAGCTGCCGCAGGCAAACCCCCGCTCGATCCCTGTTTTGATTATTGCAGGGCTTATTGTTGGCTTTGGTAGTAGCCTTGGCTCGGGCTGTACTAGTGGGCATGGCGTATGCGGGATCTCACGCTTATCTGTGCGTTCCATAGTCGCAACATTAAGCTTTATGGCTACAGGGTTTTTAACGGTGTATATCTTTCGCCATCTACTCGGCTTAGTTTAAGGAATACGTTCATGATGATGATTGTAGGTGGTGCGCTAGCCGGATTACTGTTTGGCTTAGGCTTGCTGATTTCTGGCTTAGCCCATCCAGATAAAGTTCAAAGCTTTTTGGATTTGGCTGGAAACTGGGATCCTTCTTTGGCTTTTGTGATGGGGGGCGCGATTGCGGTCGCTATTGTTCCCTTTACATTAGCAAAAAAAGACAAAATTCAACCCATAAGTGGTGTGCAACTGGCGCTTCCTAAGCGCACGGATATTGATAAAAAGCTGCTGATTGGCAGTGCTTTATTTGGCGTGGGTTGGGGGTTGGCAGGATATTGCCCTGGCCCTGTGTTGGTGTCTTTTGGCGCAGGCATTGGTATGGCGTGGTGGTTTTTGCCCGCCATGGTGGTCGGGATTTGGATTCAGCGCCAGTTTTTTAATAAATAAGTATTTTTTGGTTTATCTGTGTGTAGTACCTTTGGCACCTTTCGGGGTGCCTTTTTTTATCCTAAATGTGTCTCATTTTCAGGTAGGGGGGCCATATTGCTAATTTGCTCCAAAATACCACAGTCATCGGTGGTGCCTTCGTGGGCGCAGGCGTGTTGGAGCTGCTGTAACTGTTGTCGTAACTGTTGTAATTCTTGGATGCGTATATCCACATGACGCAAGTGTTCGGTGATGATTTCGGTAACGGGGTGGCAGGCGGCTTGCGGAGCATCCATAAAGGCTAGTAAGTCCCGAATTTCATCATGTGTCATGTCTAAGCTACGACAATTACGTATAAAACGTAGACGTTCTAGGTGTTGAGTGTGATATTGGCGGTAATTGCTGTGGTCACGGCGTGGTGGTGGCAGTAAGCCGATTTTTTCATAGTAGCGAATGGTTTCGGTACCACAGTTGGCGAGTTGAGCGAGTTCTCCGATTTTCATGGCTTGACCTTGTAGTGACTTTAAGGTGTTTACTTAAAGCATACAGGAAAATGAAGAGGTGTTTTATGAGTGCTTGGCCTAAATCATCATGTTGTTCCCACGACGAGGCGCATCAGCCCGAAAGGGAGTCACCTGCTGCGGCAAGCTGTTGTGCGGCTCCAACGTATACGCCATCCTCCGTTGCCCCGTTAGCGGTGCAAGCGGGACAGGAGCTGACACGGCTGCGTATTGAGCAAATGGATTGCCCAGTAGAGGAGCAACTCATCCGTAAAAAACTTGAGGGTGATGCTCAGGTAATTGCGTTGCAGTTTCATTTGATGCAGCGTCAATTAGATGTATTACATACGGCTGGTTATGGTTCCCAAGTGGTATCTGCTATCCAACGTTTAGGCATGGATCCTGTGTTGATCCAAGCTGGGGATCAGCCTAAAACGCTTAAGCCGTCTCATGGGAAAAAAACACTTGTGATGGTGATAAGTGCCGTGTTTTTGGCATTGTTGGCAGAGCTGGGCGCCTGGCTCGTATGGCCTTCTTGGATGGTGATTGTCCTGTCGGTGATAGCCATCGCATTAACGGGGGGCACGGTTTATAAAAAGGGTCTTATTGCCTTAACTAATCGTAATTTAAATATCAATGCGTTGATGAGCATCGCGGTGACTGGGGCGGTATTACTGGGAGAGTGGCCTGAAGCAGCGATGGTGATGTCACTTTTTGCGCTGGCAGAATATATCGAAGCTCGCTCTTTAGATCGAGCGCGCCGCGCTGTCGATGGCCTATTGGCTTTGGCACCTGACGAGGTTGAGGTTTTTGATGAGCAGGGGCATTGGCATTTACAACCAGCCCAAACGGTAACCGCTGGCAGCCTGGTAAAGGTTAAGCCAGGCGCTCGTATTGGTTTAGATGGAGTGGTGCAAGCGGGTTCGTCAACAGTAAACCAAGCACCGATCACTGGCGAAAGTTTACCTGTACTTAAGCAGAGCGGAGATAGGCTGTATGCGGGTTCGATTAACGGCATGGGCGAGCTGCAATACCGCACACAAGGTACTTATGATGAGAGTTTGCTAGCTCGTATTGCCATTTCAGTGCAGCAAGCACAACAAAGCAAAGCGCCTGTACAGCGTTTTGTGGATCGTTTTTCTCAGGTGTATACGCCTATCGTGACGTTTGGAGCTTTAGCGCTTGCCCTATTAGGTCCATGGTTATTTGGTGGTACGTGGTTGGATTGGGTTTATAAAGCACTGGTTTTGTTAGTGATTGCTTGCCCATGCGCATTAGTGATTTCCACACCGGTAGCAGTAGTAAGCGCTTTAGCTACTGCCGCCAAGGCAGGTCTATTGGTAAAAGGGGGATTACATTTAGAGCGCGCTCGACGATTGGACTATTTAGCGGTAGATAAAACGGGCACGATTACAGCAGGGATGCCGGTTTTACAGGACCAATGGGTGGCGCCAGCGTACCCATTAGAAACGGTGGAGCAGATGGCTTATGCTTTGGCGAGCCGTTCTGATCATCCGGCTTCGCAAGCGCTAGCACGCTCACTGGAGGGGGCTGTGTCCGCATTGCCGGTAAAGGATTTTCAAGCGGTTGCGGGAGCGGGTGTGATGGCCACACAAAACGGTGTGAGCTGGCAGCTTGGGCGTTTAAGCTGGCTGAGCCATGCACCGCTTAGTGCAGACTTAATATCTTGGCAGAAAACATGGCAACAAGCGGGAGCCAGTTTTGTTTACTTAGCCAAAGCACAGCAGGTGGTTGCCGCGTTTGCGATTGCAGATCAAATAAAATCCGGGGTCCAGGCCGTAATGGCTGATTTATCTCGGCTAGGAGTAAAGGTGGAAGTGTTATCGGGAGATAACAGCGCGGCTGTGCAGCATGTAGCAAACCAGGCAGGGATTCCTCTAGCCCAAGGGGATTTACTACCAGAAGATAAGTTACGCATTATCACAGAGCGTACACAAACTGAAGGGTTTAGTGCCATGGTAGGAGATGGAATTAATGATGCTCCCGCTTTGGCAAAAGCAGACCTAAGTTTTGCTATGGGGGCGTTAGGGTCGGACATGGCCATTGAAACGGCAGATATTGCGATTATGAATGACGACCTTGCTAACATCCCGTATACGATTCGTTTGTCTCAGCGGTTACATCGTGTTTTGGTGCAGAATATTAGTGCCGCAATTGGAATTAAATTGGTGTTTTTAGCGCTTGCTATAGCTGGGGTAGCAACGATGTGGATGGCCGTTTTTGCCGACGTAGGAGCAAGCCTATTAGTGGTTTTGAATAGCTTGCGGTTGCTAAAATCGACGCCAAGCGCTTAAATAAATAGATACAGTTAATCAATTATTTATTTAGGATAGTCTTCAATGATCGCTTTACTCGAGGCCAAGCGCGCCGGCTTGTTGGCGCGTAAACATTGGGTTTCAAATTGTATCGCGGGCATTATCGTCGGGGTTGTGGCGCTGCCCTTGGCCATGGCCTTTGCTATTGCGTCGGGCGTTAAACCAGAACAGGGGATTTACACCGCGATTGTAGCCGGCCTGGCCGTCTCGATTTTAGGTGGTAGCCGCGTTCAGATTGCAGGGCCTACCGGGGCGTTTATCGTGATTCTGTCTGCCATCGTGGCGCAACATGGCGTGGATGGCTTACAGATAGCTACGTTGATGGCGGGGGTTATTCTTTTGCTGCTGGGCGCTGCGCGCTTGGGAGCAATTATTAAGTTTATCCCCGCTCCTGTTATTGTGGGGTTTACGGCGGGGATTGGTGTCATTATCTGGGTAGGGCAGTGGAAAGATTTTTTTGGCTTGCCCGCCGTAACAGGGCAGCATTTTCATGAAAAGTTCTGGCAGCTGATCACCTCTTTCCCTCAAATGGATTTGATGACGACTTTTGTTGCTGTTTTGTCGTTATTGATTGTGATTTATACGCCGCGTATCCCTCGTATGCAGCGTATTCCTGGTCCTTTGGTCGCGCTGGTGGTGTTGACCTTGGTGCAGTCGATTTTTCAGTTCTCTAGTGTGGCAACCATTGGGAGTGCTTTTGGGGAAATCCCTCGGGGGCTGCCCAGTTTTCAGCTACCTGAAATCAGTCTTAACCGCTTGGTTGAGCTCATTGGTCCGGCTTTTGCTATTGCCATGCTGGGGGCAATTGAGTCGTTATTATCAGCGGTGGTGGCAGACAGCATGAGCAATACGCGCCACAACTCGAATCAGGAGCTCATCGGGCAGGGGGTAGCTAATATTCTAGCACCGCTTTTTGGGGGGATTGCGGCCACAGGCGCGATTGCGCGTACAGCTACCAACGTTCGTAATGGGGGAAATAGTCCCATTGCTGGTATTGTGCATGCCATTGTACTGATGCTGGTGCTAATTGTTTTAGCTCCATTAGCCGTACACATTCCTTTGGCTACCTTAGCGGCGATTTTATTTATGGTTGCATGGAATATGAGCCAGCCTCGGCTTGTGTGGCATACAATTCGAAGCGCGCCTAAAGCGGATGTGCTGATTTTGCTCGTCACCCTGGGGTTGACGGTTTTTGCTGATTTGGTTGTCGCCGTCAATATCGGGGTTGTGCTAGCCATGCTGCATTTTTTAAAGCGTATGGCCGATAGTGTACGTGTTGAACCCCAGTCAGCGCGTGCTTTAAAGCGAGAATTTGCTGCGGATGCCATCCAAGTGCCGGCTCATGTGGCGGTCTTTAGCGTAGAGGGGCCTTTTTTCTTTGCTGCGGTGGACCCTTTTGAGCGCGCATTGGAGCAGGTGGATAGCAATGTGCATACTGTGGTGTTACGTTTGCATCATGTGCCGTTTGCCGATGGTACAGCTTTATCGGCTCTAGACAAGGCCGTGGATAGCTGCAAGCGTAAACAGATCCGTTTATTATTATCCGAGGCCAACCCAGCGATTCGTCGTAAACTCAATCGTATGGGGATTACGAAAAAATTGGGAGCGAGTGCTATTCATGATTCGATTCCGAGTGTGATGACAATGCTTGGTCATGAGGCACAGCTTGCTGACGCAAATGGTATTGCAACCGAGACAGCCACTGCTCAGAGCTAATGTTTAGGGTATTAAGGCTAACAATACGTTGGGCCTGGTAGCGTTGTGTGCGCTCTAGTGTTTGTTCAACAAGATTAGCGTAGTGAGTGACAAGCTCGTGATCGACGTGGATGAGCACCAGTGCATGGCACAGTACAACATGCCAATCAGACGGGTCGCCTGCTTGGCGAGTGGGTGAGGGAACAGTCAGAGGGGGCGCGCAGCGGCGCCACACCTGTGCCGTACCCACGATTTTTTTGGCTTGGTGCTGGTGCCAAATGGCAAGATTATAACGGCCATCACAAAATGACCCCTCCACCGCTTGGGTATTGGCTTTTATTCCTACATCGGCGAATGCTTTTTGCAGTGGCCGGCATAATAATGCATAAGCCGGGCCGGCTAAATCCAAAGGGCGTCCGTATTGTCGCCACGCTAAGCTAATGTTCCAGATGCCGTGCCCTTGGGGGACCACACCACCCCCTGATTGACGTACTGTCAGGGGCCAGCCCAGGGCTTGTAGTTGTTGCAGACTGTATTTAAAGCGAGGGTGCTGAGCATAAGTACGAGGCACCACTAGCCCCTGTTGCCCTTGCCAAATAATCGCTTGCGGGCCATGGTGTAGTGTGGACTGAAGCAAGTGCTCATCAAAATCGTTAGGGCTGGCCTGTTGTAGATAAGTACGTACGTGAAAAAAATCCATGTTTATAACCGGAGTGCAAAGTCTTCATCGCTCATTAATACATAGCGTAGCGCGTCAATCCAGCTAATCAGTACAATAAGTGGGGCAAAGAGATAAAAGATAACGATGTAAACTAGCCCCCAACCGATTTGCCCTAAATAAAAGCGATGTATGCCAAGCCAACCTAAAAACACGGCAAGAAAAATGGCTATTTTACGTTTTTTGTGAATACGGTCACTGGGGTCGCCTTGTTGACTTTGTCGGCTAATCCATAGGCTAATGGGGACAGTTAACGCGAGTGCGATCAGCACTTTACCCCAGTTAGCTTGAACATAGCGCTGCATGACTAAAGTAAGATCCTGAAGCTGATGCATAGCAATCCCTGTGATATGAGACAGCCAGATAAAAAGCTCGCTAGTGATTTTCTCCCCAAAGCTTAGTGCCACCAACACTACAATAAAAACGCCAATGGCTAAGGCTAAGTTACGCATAGAAGATCCTTAAATAGAGGGAAAGCCGTTTAGGCGCAGGTTTGTCGAATAGCGTGATTCCACTTATGCATGAGTTCTTGGGCTTGCTCGCGCGAAATCGAGGGCTCAAAGACGCGATCAATTTGCCATAAGTGTTGTAGTTCATCAACATGAGCATAAACACCAGCACTAAGTCCCGCTAAATAGGCTGCGCCAAGTGCCGTCGTTTCGATAAGCGTGGGGCGCACGACTGGGATACCTAATAAGTCAGCCTGAAACTGCATCAATAAATTGTTTTGACTTGCCCCCCCCATCTACACGCAGCTCGGTGAGCGGGGCAGAGCCGGTTTGACAGGCATCGCGACTCATGGCTTCAAGTAAGGCGGTGCTTTGATAAGCGATGCTTTCTAAAGCGGCACGGGCAATATGGGCCATAGTACTACCACGGCTGAGTCCGGTAATCGTGCCGCGTGCTTCAGCCTGCCAATAAGGCGCTCCGAGCCCAGTAAAGGCAGGAACAAACATCACACCACCCGAATCCGGCACACTGAGTGCTAAGGCTTCGATTTGATGACTGTGATCAAAGGCGGCCAGACCATCACGTAACCATTGCACCACCGCCCCCCCGACAAACACGCTTCCCTCTAAGGCATAAGCCGCGTTACTATCATGTTGCGCCGCACAGGTGCTGATGAGTCCATTTTGTGAGGGTTGCGCTTGGTGCCCCGTATGCATGAGCATGAAGCATCCTGTACCATAAGTGTTTTTAGCCATGCCCGCCTGAAAGCAGGCTTGACCAAACAGCGCACTTTGTTGGTCACCCGCTACACCATGAATAGGGATGGAGTGGCCAAAATGACGGGCATCGGTAGTAGCAAAGTAGCTGCTAGACGCTTGTACAGAGGGCAATATCGATTCAGGTATGCCAAATAATTGTAGCAGCTCAGCATCCCACTGTTGGGTGTGGATATTAAAAAGTAGGGTACGTGACGCATTGGTGGTGTCGGTGACATGGGTGCTGGCACCTGATAATTGCCAAATTAACCAGCTATCCACCGTCCCAAAAGCCAGATGCCCTTGTTCTGCCAAATCTCGTGCGTTAGGATGCTGTTCCAGCAGCCACGCGATTTTGGTTGCGGAAAAATACGCATCCAAGCGTAGGCCGGTTTTTTCAAAAATGCGATTTTCGTGACCTTGTTCGCGAAGTTTTGCACACAGGGGTTCAGAGCGCCGGTCTTGCCACACAATAGCGGGGGCAAGCGGTTTTCCAGTGCGTTTATCCCAGAGCAGGGTAGTTTCTCGTTGGTTCGTAATGCCAATGGCTTGTATGTCTTTAGCCTTTAGGTTGGCTTGTTTTAGGACCTGCTGTGCCGTGTGGAGCTGACTATGCCAGATCTCCATGGGATCATGCTCTACCCAACCCGATTGAGGGTAGTGTTGGTTAAACTCTTGTTGTGCCACACTGATGCTATTACCGTAGCGATCAAATACAATGGCACGCGAACTGGATGTGCCTTGGTCTAGCGCAAGTAAATATGTCATATCACCATCATTTCCATGTAATCCTTAAAGTTTACCCCTAGCTTGAATTAAACTATAGGCTGCGTTTGTTTTTTTGGTTTATCCTTCATGACTTCAAGAATCTCTCCCTTACCAGCAGATCGATCTCAAATCATGGCCGCTTTAGCGCGCATCAACGAGGTTGATCTTATCGTAATCGGTGGTGGAGCAACAGGTTTAGGTATAGCGGTCGATGCCTCGGCGCGTGGTTTATCTGTTGTATTGTTAGAATCACATGACTTTGCTAAAGGCACTTCATCTCGGGCGACGAAACTCGTCCATGGTGGGGTGCGTTATTTGGCACAGGGCAAT
Organism: Paenalcaligenes hermetiae; assembly: GCF_039543645.1. Classification (NCBI taxonomy): domain Bacteria; kingdom Pseudomonadati; phylum Pseudomonadota; class Betaproteobacteria; order Burkholderiales; family Alcaligenaceae; genus Paenalcaligenes; species Paenalcaligenes hermetiae. The sequence goes on from NZ_BAABKD010000011.1 coordinate 34,793, forward strand.
ATTGCGCTTGTGCGCGAAGCCTTACACGAGCGCACAACGTTGCTGCGTAATGCCCCCCATTTGGCCTCGCCCTTGGGCTTTGTGATGCCTTCTTATAAATGCTGGGAAACCCCTTTTTATGGCATCGGGCTTAAAGCGTATGACGCGCTCGCAGGTCAAGATGGTTTAGGAAGCACACGTTTTTTAGGGCGGCGTCAAGCTTTGGCCGCATTGCCTGGTGTAAAAGAGAACGGGCTAAAAGGCGGGGTCATGTATTGGGATGGACAGTTTGATGATGCACGGTTGGCGCTGGCTTTGGCACGTACGGCGGCGGCTAACTCAGCGTTGGTGGTGAACTATTGCCCAGTAGTGGACTTGCTGTATGACAATCAACAAGTTGCTGGGGTGATCTGTGAGGACGCAGAAACCGAAGAGCGCTATACCATTCATTCACGCTGTGTCATTAATGCGACGGGCGTATGGGTGGATGATTTACGGCGTACGGATGCTCAGCATACGCAGCAACCTGTACAGAGCTTGGTGAGCCCAAGTCAAGGAGTACATTTGGTGGTGGATCGGGAGTTTTTGCCCAGTGAGCATGCCTTGCTGGTACCGAAAACCGCAGATGGACGCGTGCTTTTTGCAGTGCCTTGGCTAGGAAAAGTGATTTTAGGAACCACGGACACCCCACGTCATGATTTGGCACGTGAGCCAGCAGCGTTCGAGGAGGAAATCACATTTATTTTATCCGAGGCCGCTAATTACTTAGCCAAAGCTCCCACCCGTGCCGATGTACGCAGCGTATGGGTGGGGCTGCGTCCTTTAGTGAAAGCAGATTCGGTTGGTAGCACAAAACAATTAAGTCGTGAACATACTATCTTAAGTAGCTCCTCGGGTTTGGTTACGGTGACAGGGGGGAAATGGACGACTTACCGTGCCATGGCCGAAGATGTCTTAAAACACTGTACGCAGCAGGGGGTGTTAGGGCATTTGGCCCCATCGACGACAAAATCTTTGGTCTTGGTAGGAGCTCCGGTAGATAGGCAAAATCGTAGTTTACAAAGCCAGCCAGATGCGCGTGTTTATGGTAGCGAAGCTGCCTGGGTACAGAGCCTAGACGGAGCGGATCAGGAAATCCTACCCGGGTTGAGCCAAGCAATGGTACGCTTTGCCGTGCGTTATGAGTACGCGCGTACGGTTGAGGATGTTTTGGCACGTCGCAGCCGTTGGTTATTTTTAGATGCAAGGCAATCTGCTCAGGCCGCGCCCCATGTGGCTGAAATTCTTGAGCAGGAAGGGATAGAGACGCCACGGCTGGCCGAGTTTCTTGCTTTATGTAATCAGTATCAGTTACATGAGTAATTTGAGCACTGAGCTTAACCCTGAGTTTTGTGTGGTAGAGCAAAATTTAGGGTGGTTTGGCTAGCTCTTTATGCTGCTCGTAAAGAGCCAGTATCAATTTGATAAATTTTATACGTATGCAAACATTAAAATCCGTTTTTGCTCGTAATAACTTGTCCAAGCAATGTATTGATATAAGTACATTACGCCAAACAGTAAGCTTGGTTGATGAGATGGCATTTGGTTCGGCCGCTTTTGACCTGTGGTCCGAAGCAAAGAACAAGCGTTTAACCATGGCTTTATCCGAGCAGGCGGTGCAGTATCAGCAAGAGGCTGTGCAGAAAGCGGCTTTATTAGCTTCAGATCAGCCGATTTTAATTCACCATGTTAAACAGCGGTTAAGGGCTATTCAGTCCCAAATGTATGCGAGTGTGATTGGGGCAGGGAGCGGAGAGCTATTGGCTGCCCCTTTGCTGCAATTGAGCGACACAGAAAGATGGGATAACGGTGTGACTCTACAACGAAGCCCAAAAAATAAATCAGCTCGTTTTGAGCTGGAATTTGCGATGGACTGGAATGAAAAATGTAGTTTAGATGTGCCTGTAGTTCATTGGGTCGAAGAGCACACGAATCAACTATGGCAGACGTGGCAAAAAAGTGGGCGTAATGTGTTTGCTGTGGTTTCTCCTTCTACGAAATGCTGGAGTAGTGCTAATGAATATACAACACCATCAGCGGTCGCAGAAAAATTAGAGTTTTATGCGGTTAACTATGCCAAGATGCCGTTGCCCTATCAGCAGATTTTTGGGGAGCAGCTAAGCGGAAATAGTTTTTGGTATGCTGAGGCTCCAGTCGTATTACGCAGTCGCGGGGGTAAAGAGATTAAGCTTTTGCTCTACGTTTTTAAAATTGTAGATACCAGAACAATGCAAGAGCTCAGAACACTTTATGTGTTTTGTTCAACTAATCCTGGTTTGGTGTTGACCCCAGAAAAAGTAGCGGTGTGGTTGTTGCAGCATACTGAGAGTAAAAGTTTTTTACGCTATACAGGGCGAGCTTATCACCATCGACCCTTAAGAAATTTTGTAAAACGATTGGGGTTGGATCAAAGATACTTATTAGAGCTAGCTGTAAGGTTTGGAGGGACGGTTTGGGAGTTAAACCAATATCGTCGTTTGCGACCAGTTAATCAACTGTTGTTGGTTACTTTAGGAGAAAAGTCTCTAGATGATACACAGTTTAGCTCATCTTTATTGAAATTATTTAGGCTTAAAGCGCAATTGGGCGAGCAAAAAACACCGTGTTAAAGGTGTTGGGTTCGCTTTTTGTAGTAGTAGGATTTTTAAAGGTTGGGGATGGAGATGGATGCCTCTTTGTCAGCTGAGCTGGTCGCCGTTTTAGTCGCGGTTACGCAAGGTCAGCCGCGTGTACTGACCACGCAGTGTGCACGGGCTTTGCCGGCAGGGCCGTTACAACATTCCCACCGCTCTTTGCAAAATGGGTTGCGACAGTGGGTAGAGGAGCAAACGCAGCACGAGCTGGGTTATGTGGAGCAGCTATATACTTTTGCAGACAAAGGGCGTTTTTATGCTTCGGGCGAGCGCGTGATTTCCGTGAGTTATTTGGCCTTAACCGTAGAAAGCGCGAATGCGGATGTTGCCGAGGTAGGCTGGCAGGACTGGTATCGCTATTTTCCGTGGGAAGACTGGCGTGCTGGCATGCCCGACTTGTTAAGTCAGCATTTGATTCCGGCATTAACACGGTGGGCGCAGATGGATCGTACTCAAGCCCCTTTGCGTTGGCCACGTGTGGCCTATGCATTTGGTTTGGATGGCTCTCCTTGGAACGAGGACATGGTGCTGCAGCGCTACGAGTTATTATTTGAAGCGGGGTTAGTGGCAGAAGCTACACGTGATAGTAACGAGCTTGGAGAAGAGGGGGCGCTAGGATTGCCGATGCGTTATGATCATCGGCGCATTTTGGCCACAGGTATGGCGCGCTTGCGTGCAAAAATTAAATATCGTCCGGTGATGTTCGAGCTCATGCCCGAAGCATTTACTTTATTGCAATTACAGCAAACCGTAGAAGCGATTGCGGGGCGGGTGTTGCATAAACAAAACTTCCGACGTTTGGTTGAGCAGCAAAATTTAGTAGAAGAAACGGGCGCGATGACAGCGGGCACGGCTGGCCGTCCAGCTAAGCTGTTTCGGTTTAAGGGGGATGTGATTCAGGAGCGAGCGATTGCGGGAACAAAATTACCACTAGCTAAACAAGCGCGTTAGCCTAAAGCGGGCAGAGTGATTTGCCCGTTTTGAAAAATAAGGCATAAAAAAACCCCGCTAAAATTTAGCGGGGTTTTTGGAATTTTGGTGGCTCATCCCTGATTCGAACAGGGGACCTGCGGATTATGATTCCGTCGCTCTAACCTGCTGAGCTAATGAGCCAAGACCTGTAATATAGCATGGTTTTTTAATTTTGTGCAAGTGTTTTTTGCAGAAAAATTAAAAAGGATGAATTTAGTTGATTTGTAAGCCAGCACGTTGTGTAAGTGCGGCAAAGCGATCAATATCCGCATGAATAATGCGTGTAAATTCATCTGCTGTACTACGAGTCGTAGTATAACCTAAATTTTGCAGTTCGTGTTGAATTTTTTCTTGCTGCATAATTTGGCTTAGCTCTTGATTAAGTTGCGTGATGATCGCGGATGGGGTGCCGGCTGGTGCGAGCAGCCCATGCCATTGATTTAGCTCATAGTCTTTTATACCAAGCTCAGCCATGGTGGGGACATCAGGCATAACAGGGCTGCGCGTGGGAGAGGTAACAGCCAAAGGCTTGAGTTTGCCGTGCTGTACAAAGCCCATCGCGCTGGCAATGGTCACGAAGCCCATGGGAACTTGGCCAGCCATAATATCAGAAACAGCAGGGCCACAGCCCCGATAGGGGATATGAAGTAGTGGTTGTTGGGTGCGTTCGGCTAACATTTCTCCGGCTAGGTGTTGAGGGGTGCCATTGCCACATGAGGCATAGGCGACCGAGCCGGCTTGTGTTTGTGCGAGGGCTTGCTCTAAGGTATTAACCGAGCTGCGTTCGCCGACAATCAATACCGAAGGGATCCATGCCACATTAATGATTGGGGCAAAATCCTTTTTTGGATTAAAGCCAAGTTGTCGGTAAACCCCGGGGTTGATGGCAAACGAACTATTAACCATAAGTAGGGTGTGGCCATCGGCGTGGCTGTCGGCCACATAGCGCGCTCCGATATTGCCACTGGCACCTGGGCGGTTTTCTACGATCACGGGCTGGCGCCAGCGCTGCTCCAAGGCCTCGCCCAGCTTACGCGCTAGCAGGTCGGTACCCCCGCCGGGGGGGAAAGTAACCACAATGGTGACAGGCTTGCTGGGGTAGATGTCTTGGGTTGTGGCGGCGGCCTCGACCTGTGGGCGCCAGGTTAGTGCAGCCACGGCGCTAAGAGCTATGGCGGCCAGGCCAGCCCATAGAGCTTTTACTTTCATAATGTTTACCTATGCGGGGTTGAGCGCATCTAAACCGATATCTAAAATGGGGGCGCTGTGGGTGATCCAGCCGATGGCAAGGCGGTTAACACCTGTGGCAGCAATGGCTGCCGCCGTATCTGGAGTGATTCCTCCGCTCGCTTCACTGATAGCTCGTCCATTAATACGACGTACGGCCTCTTTGAGGGTGGGGATATCCATGTTATCCAATAGAATCACGTCAACACCGAGTGCGAGCGCTTGATCCAACTGTTCTAGAGTATCGACTTCGACTTCGATTTTGACCAGATGACCGATTGCAGCACGCGCGCGTTCTACGGCGGTTTGGATGCTGCCGGCAATAGCAATATGGTTGTCTTTGATGAGGATGGCATCGTCTAAACCAAAGCGATGATTGCTGCCGCCCCCTACACGCACGGCGTATTTTTCGAGATGACGTAACATGGGCGTTGTTTTGCGCGTGCAGGTGACCTTGCAGCCCAAAGGGGCAATGCGATCTGCAATTGTAGCTGTGATGCTGGCAATCCCGCTAAGATGGCACAGAAAATTAAGAGCAGTACGCTCCGCGGTGAGCAAAGCTCGTGCTGGCCCAGCGATACGCGCAATGCGGCTACCTGGTTCTAGGCGTGCTCCATCTTGGAGTAAGCTTTCAAAATCGATGCTGGGATCTACCAGCATAAAAGCAAGCCGCGCTAGGTCTAGACCAGCGAGTACACCGGCTTGGCGCGCGACCAAATACAATTCTGACTGAGTGGTAGCGGGGATAATGGCATCGCTAGTGATATCGCCTGCGCGCCCTAAGTCTTCGGCTAGGGTCGCTCGTACTACAGGCTCGATCAGCACCGTAGCTAAAGGCGGTACCGTAGATTGCACGTGATTCATATTATGCTCAAATCGAGTATTAAAAGGTTAAAAAAACACAGCGCGTTATTTTCAACGTGGCAGACTTATACTTTATTTGAGTATAAGTAAAAGGTCAAGGGTCTTATATAAGACTAATTAAGACTGCTCGACGTTTAACTTGTAGAGAAATTAAGCAAAAATTGAATGAATTGTTGGGCAGCTAAGGACGGACTTTGGTTTTCGCGTTGTAAAACAACAAGTTGTCGTTTTAAAGAGGGAGCGGCGATGGGTGTGGAGCGTAGGTGCGTCATGCAGACAGCTTGACTGGCAGAGGTGGGCAAGATCGCAAGCCCTAAGCCGGATTGCACTAGAGCCGCAGCGGTAGAAAGGTAATGGGCTTCTACTGCGATTTCCATTTTGAGTGATAAGGCATGCAAAGCCGCATCGACGATTTGGCGCACGCTGGTATTGAGGGTAGTCACGACTTGTGGGTATTGAATAATATCTGTCAGGCAGGGAGCGCTGATTTGCTCTATAGGATGGCCAATAGGATAAAAAACACTCATTGTGTCCTCTTTCCATGGGGTGTAGCGGATATTTTTTTCTGTGCTTAAATGCGCACCTAATGCAAATTCGATTTCATGGCTTTTAAGCATTTTTATTAGGTTTAGATCTACGGCATCGTGAATTTCGATATGGATGTGGGGATAGGTTTTTTTAAATGGGGGCAGTACCTGTGGCAAAACGGCTGCAGCGATAGATGGCAGAACACCGAGGCGTAGGTGTACAGGCGTTGGCAAATGATTGCTGTTGGCCTGAAATAACCGTTGAGTCGCTTCGTAGAGTTTTTCAATCTCAGGAAAAAGGCGCTGACCATCAGGACTTAAGCGAACGTGTCGTCGATCTCGTTCAAAAAGCTGGACGTTCAAATGTTGTTCCAATTGCTGGATTTGTACGCTGAGCGTGGGTTGCGATACATGTAAGTCTCTGGCCGCTAGTGTAAAGCTTTTGAGTTTGGCTACCGCTAAAAAAGCGCGAAGATGTTTGGCACCATGAATCATAGGAAAACCTAATAACTATTATAAGATTATTTCAATTTACTAATAAATCAAGCTATTTACAATACGTTAAATAATCCATAAAAGTAAAGGAGACATAGACATGTTGGCACTCTTAGGGTTGTTGACGATTGTTATTTTGCTTGCGAGTATCATGACAAATCGTCTCTCAGCGCTGGTGGCACTGATTATTGTGCCTATTGTGGCTGCCTTGCTTGGTGGCTTTGGTACAGAAACGGGCGCATTTATCGTTAGTGGTATCAAGTCCATTGCGCCGATGGCGAGCATGTTCATTTTTGCCATTTTATTTTTTGGCATATTGAATGACGCGGGCACACTGGAGCCGATTATTCGGCGTATTTTGCGGCTAGTGGGCAATCATCCCGCTCGTATTACTTTAGGCACGGCAGTGTTAGCAACATTGGCACATTTAGATGGATCTGGGGCATCAACCTTTTTAGTTGTGGTGCCTGCTATGCTGCCCTTGTTTGAGCGTTTACAGCTAGATAAGCGCGTATTGGCTTGCGTGGTAGCAATGAGCGCTGGGGTGGCGAATATGCTGCCTTGGGGTGGGCCAACGCTACGAGCTATTAGTTCCTTAGATAGCTCTATTACTGAACTTTATACCCCTATGCTACCAGTACAAATAGCGGGCTTACTGTTTGTCTATGTGACGGCATGGTGGTTAGGTAAAAAGGAAGAAGGGCGTTTGCAGCGTGCTGGGGTGAGCCTGGGCATGGGTACAACCGAGGCCCAAGAATCCGCGTCACGCTCTGATTTGCATCGTCCTCATTTGTTCTGGGTCAATATCACGTTAGTGGTTGTGGTGCTGTATGCCATGATAGCTAACTGGGCTCCACCGGTTGTGTGTTTTATGGTGGGGACCGTATTGGCGTTATTGCTGAATTACCCTAAAGCGCAAGCACAGCGCGAGCGTATTGATGCGCATGCGAAAGCAGCACTGATGATGGCTAGTGTGTTATTTGCGGCAGGGGTATTTATTGGCATTATGAAAGAGAGCAAAATGCTCAGCGAAATGGCGTTGTTTGCCGCTGCGCATGTGCCGGCCGATCAAGCGCAGTATTTGCCTTTGGTCACCGCTATTTTTTCTATGCCGTTGAGTCTATTGTTTGATCCTGATAGTTTTTACTTTGGCGTTTTACCCGTTATGGCAGAGGCTGGACAGCTATTGGGCGTAGATCCCATTAGTATGGGACAAGCAGCGATTATGGGACAAATGACCACCGGGTTTCCGATTAGCCCTCTGACCCCAGCTACCTTTTTATTGGTTGGTTTATGTGGGATTGAACTGGGCGCGCATCAACGCTTTAGCTTCTTATATTTATGGGCGGCCTCTTTAGTGATGACGTTTGTGGCGATCTTGGTTGGTGTTATCCCTATTTAAAAGCAAAGGTGATCACAATGAAAACGATTCGTTTAGGAGCTGGGGCGGGGTTTGCTGGGGATCGTATTGAGCCGGCTCAGGCTTTAGCTCAGCAAGCGCAGTTAGACTATTTGATTTTCGAGGCATTAGCCGAGCGTACGATAGCTCTGGCGCAGCAGCGTAAGCAAGCGGATGCGCAAACGGGTTATGACTTGTTGCTCGAGGCACGTTTTCGCGCGGTGTTGCCGGCGTGTGTAGCCAACCGCACTAAAATTATCACGAATATGGGAGCCGCAAATCCGTTAGCAGCAGCTCAACGAGTACGAAAATTAGCGGATAGCATGGGCTTGACGCAGCTTAAAATAGCCTCCGTCACAGGGGATAATGTGACGGATTACATTAAAGCCCATGACTTGCCTTTGTTGGAAACAGGACAGTCCTCACAAACATTAAAATCCATGCTTTCGGCAAATGCCTATTTGGGCGTAACGGGAATTGTGCAGGCGCTTGAGCTAGGAGCAGATGTCGTCATCACTGGCCGTGTCGCGGACCCTGCTTTATATTTAGCACCGTGCGTGTACGAGTTTGGTTGGGAGCTAACGGATTGGGAGCGATTAGGTAAAGGCACTGCCGTTGGTCATTTACTCGAGTGTGCAGGACAGCTTACGGGGGGGTATTATGCCGATCCGGTTAAAAAATCCGTGGCTGGTCTGGCGAATCTTGGTTTTCCTTATGCTGATGTCGATGCTTTAGGGAATGCGGTTTTTTCGAAGCTAGCGCAAAGTGGGGGGGAGCTCTCTATTGCTAATTGCACGGAACAGCTCCTTTATGAGATTCATGATCCCCATTGCTATCTGACGCCTGATGTACAAGCGGATTTTAGTCAGGTGCAATTTACGCAAGTCGGACCATCACAAATTGCTATACAGGGTGCGTCGGGTCGAGAAAAAAGTGGTTTGCTTAAGGTATCTATTGGCTATCAAGATGGTTATGTAGGCACTGGAGAAATCGCTTACGCGGGGCCAAGTGCTAAAGAGCGAGCGGAGCTTGCGTATCAAGTGGTGCAGGAGCGACTACAGCAGTTAGGGGTAGACTATAGTGAGTTGCGTGGCGATCTAATAGGAGTGAGCGCTTTGCATGGTGACGCAATTAGCACGAGTTATCAACGTATTGCTCCGTATGAGGTCTTGTTGCGTGTCTCAGGACGGACACAAACACGAGAGGCAGCACAAACCATAGGCAATGAGGTTGAAGCGCTTTATACCAATGGGCCAGCCGGCGGCGGGGGCGCAAAGAAATGGGTCAAAGAGATCGTGGCGGTGGCATCGGTGCTTATCCCTGAACAGGTAGTGCAGCCTATTGTAAAAATCTGGGAGACTTCGGATGCATCTTTATGATTTTGCTCATGCCAGAACTGGTGATAAAGGCAATACTTCCACTTTATCCGTGATCACTTATCAGGCGTCGGATTTTATATGGTTAAAACGATTTTTAACTGCGGAGCGAGTGCAGCAGTTTTTAGGAGAAAAAGTTAAAGGCTCTGTGATCCGTTACGAGCTCCCCCAGCTCCATGCTTTGCATTTTGTGTTAGAGGGAGCTTTGGGGGGAGGGGTTACGCGCTCGCTGGCCGTAGATGCGCATGGTAAAAGCCTTAGCTATGCGTTATTAGCCATGCCTATTCCTGAGCAAGTCCTAAAAAGTGAAAAGGCTCACTGCGCTGAAAAGCATGGCTAACCTCGCCAGCATAAATATTGGCCTGATTAGGTCCAAGGGTGAGCTTTTTAACCTGTCCTGTTTTTTCCGAGAAGTCTATTTGTTTTAGGTCGACCCAAAAAACGTTCGGTGCTAGAGCAGACTCAAAAAAATACAGCTGGTTTTTGTGGTCAGCGAGAGTACGCCAACGCGTGGAGGAAATATTAGGCTGATCGGGGGTGCTGACCCCATAGGGCACGGATACGTTACGAATGATGCTTAAGGCGCTGGCAAGAGCATCTACTGGATTATCAGTTTTGGGAATCGCATTGACGTAAAAAGAAGCTCTTGCAAAACGATCTGCAGCTCGGTTAGTGCCGGGCAGCATATTGAGCCCACCAATTTGTGCCCAATAGGTATTGAGAGCAAGCTGTTGTTCAAAAGTAGGGGAGTTGGTCATTACCTGATAGCTACGGTCATGATGAATGACTTGTTTGCCATCAATATATTCAATGATTGCGCTGTCGCCACTGGCGTCGGATAAAGAGAGGTGTAGTGTGGCGAGCCGGTCTTCGCCAGGAAGTTTATCAGTAACGAGAGTAAAAGGTTGTTGTGCTAGGGCTTCAACAGCTTCTTGTACCGTAGCATAATTATCCAGCACATATTGCGCCCACGCTGAAATAGATAGGCCAGGCGTACTGCCATCATAAATAGGATAAGAAGACTCTACTAGCCAAAGTACATTGGCGACGAGCCCTTTTTCATTCATGCCGTCTGTAGTGGCAATATCATAACCAGAAGCGATAATGCTGCCGTATTTGGACTGCCATTGAATAGAGTTTGGACCTGCCTCACCTGAGCGTTTCATGCCCCGAGGGAATATCCATAAATTCGTGCCTATATCCGATTTCCAGTCCATGGAGCGAGCGGTAATGACATGTTGCTGTTCTCCTAGATAGACCACACGAGTGCAGGCATAAGTCGGGAGGAGGTGGGCAACAAAAAGTACACTAGCGACTGAAAGTCGAAACCAGCGATTCAGTTTGCAGAGGGATGACATGGATAAATTCCCTAATAAAGAAAAACTTTTTACTTGCTTATTGTAAAGTCTTTTGCAAAATAAGGCAGGCGCCATTTGCTACTATAGGGTGTTTGTTTTTATTGTATGGAGAAAGAACATGACCACAGATCGTTATCAAAAAGGTTTAGACAAACTGAAAGAGCTGACGGTGCCTACCCCTGACTGTGCCACTGGGCACATGGATATTGGTGCCGGTTTTAAAGACGTGGCACCGGATTTGCAGCGTTGGGTGGTGGAGTTTGCGTTTGGTGATGTGTATGCACGGCCAGGCTTAGATAATAAACAAAAAGTACTGACCACCATTTCCGCTTTAGTCGCCCAAGGCACGCCTCAGATTGGGATGCATGTGGTGACAGGATTAAATGTAGGGCTGACCCCCGATGAAATTGTTGGTTGTATTATGCATTTGGTGCCATATGTGGGGTTTCCGCGCGCACTAAATGCATTACGCGTCGCGCAAGACGTGTTTGCTGAGCAGGGCGTGAAAATCAGTCAAGCGCAAGACTTGGCTTAAAGCTGAAATTGTCCAGGCGTTACGCCTACGATTTGCTTAAAAAGCGCAATCAATGCACTGGGGGATTCATAACCAAGATCGCTCGCAATGCGTTTGACGGCATGGCCTTCCCCCAGTTTTTGTAAAGCTAATAAAATCAAGAGTTGTTGGCGCCATCGACGAAAACTCATACCGGTTTGTTTTTGAATATGGCGCGCTAGTGTTCGCTCACTGCAGGCAAAGCGTTGTGCCCATGTGCTGAGTCGAATCCGTTGTTGAGGATGCTGCAAAATCGATTGTGCCATTTGTTGCAAGCGTGGCTCTGTGGGCAATGGCGCATATAAATCTAAGGTTTTAACTTGTTGTAGTCCCATGATCAGTACTTCTTGCATGGCACAAGTCAACGCGTTGTTTTCATACGGGTAGGGTTCGTGAGCCAACTGCTGGATAAGGGCTTGAATCCAAGCGGGTATGGCAAGTAATTGAGCGGTGGCTGGCAGCTGACCAATACAGCGATCAATAAACACATAAGACACCTTTGCATTGGCTGAGCTATGGTTGCTATGGATATGTTCAGCTGGGATCCACATGGCACTGTTTGGGGGCACCAGCCAATAGCCGTTTTCTACCTTACAGGTGACGAGGCCTTGATGCACAAGAATTAATTGGCCATTTTGATGTTGATGCAATGGCAGCTCTGCCGCTGTTTTCCCAATTTGTGTCTGTAATACGAATAAAGCCCCCGTTAATTGGTCTGGGTTAATAGGGCTCATGCCGTAGGCGTGCCACGGGTTTGTCTGATTTGAGCTATTGATTGTCATATTAACGCCTTTATGACGGGGAAGGGATGACGTAAAGTCATCCTATTACTTTGTTACTGTTATAGCTTTAGGATAACTATGAAATTATTACGACGCCCTGAATGGTTGATTTTGGGCATTGTGTGTATTGCTGCTAACCTGCGCGCGCCGATTACGAGCTTGCCGACTGTGGTGGATTTAATCCAGATTGATACGGGGTTAAGTTCAGCAGCTCTGGGTTTGTTGACTTCTTTGCCGTTATTTGTATTTGCCTTGGTGTCATTGTGTAGTGCTAGCGTTGCTCAGCGCTTTGGGTTGGAGCGTAGTCTTTATTATGCCATTTGGTTCATGTTAATTGGAGTAGGGCTACGTTCTTTACCGCATTTAGCCGCTCTTTATATGGGTAACAATATCATTGCGGTGGGCATCGCATTGGGTAATGTGCTTTTGCCAGGTTTAATTAAGCGCGATTTCCCCCAGCGTATTGCGTTGATTACCTCCTTGTATGCTTTGAGCATGGGAATTATTGCTGCTCTGGTATCAGCGGTGACCGTGCCTATTGCGCATGTTTGGGGTTGGCGTATAGCCCTTTTGGCCATGAGTCTAATGATTCTTATTACGTTAGTGGTGTGGTGGCCACAACGTCACAAAGGCCGTCCTCAAGCAGAGCAGCGTCGCCGTAGTGCATCAATATCTTTATGGCGTCATCCTTTAGCGTGGCAGGTATCGCTATTTCTGGGTTTGAATTCTTTGATGTATTACATTGTTGTTAGCTGGTTGCCGGCTATGTTGCAGGCGTCGGGTTTTAGCGCCGATGAGGCAGCAAGCATGCAGGGGGTTTTGCAGTTAGCAACAGCCATACCGGGTTTGGTTATTGTGCCATTGATTGCTCGTTTTAAAGATCAACGTATAGTGGTGGTACTCATGATGCTGCCAGTGTTTGTGGGGCTGCTGGGGCTGTGGTTGTATCCGGATGCCGCCTGGTGGTGGAGTGTTATTTTAGGTTTTGGTTCGGGGGCGGTTTTTGTGCTGGCACTATCTTTTGTGGGAATGCGAGTCGCGACCGCGCCTTTGGCCGCGGCGTTGTCGGGGATGGCGCAGTTTATCGGTTACTTATTAGCGGCAGGAGGACCCGCATTAACGGGTAAGATGCATGATATTAGCCAATCCTGGGCGAGTACTTTGATTTTTTGTCTTGTGATTGCCGTGATGATGCTAATCAGTGGTTTATATGCTGGGCGAGATCAGCAGATTCAAGCCTAAAACTGAAACAGCCTGTCTTTTTTACTCAGGTAGGCCAAGGGTGCGGTATGCTAGCTCTAATGCGATAAGGAGAAAACCATGCGAAAGTGGCTCATAGTAGTAGGCGTCATATTTTTGAGCGCTTGCTCGAAGGCGCACATGTTACCGACCCAACCAGATGTCAACTTACAGCGTTATGCAGGGACGTGGTATGAACAGGCTCGACTGCCAAATCGCTTTCAAAAGCAGTGTGCAAAAGACGTCCAAGCTCACTATATATTTCAAGTAAACTCCTTACTGGTAAAAAATCAGTGTGTGCAGGCAAATGGTGAGGGAGTAGAAGCGCAGGGCGAAGGTCGGTTATCTGATGCGGTGACACCATTAAACCCAGCCGTACTGGAGGTACGCTTTGCGCCCAAGTGGTTATCTTGGCTACCGTTGGTGTGGGGGGACTATTGGATTCTAAAAATAGAAGGCGACTACCAAGCCGCTTTGGTAGGCTCGCCAAACCGGAAGTATTTATGGGTGTTGTCACGATCCCCCCAAGAGGACCCGCACGTGGTTACCCAGCTTATTAATTATGCCCAGAGCCTAGGCTTTGATACTCAGCAGATGATTACGCATAATAACTAATATCAGCTATTCTCAGGAAACACCATGGTGAACTTATTGGTCGCTTTGGCCGTGACAGCCGTCGCTGCTTGGCATTTTAATTGGCGTGCTTTTATTAAAGATACAGCTTTGCAACAGCTCAGTCTGATTTGCATGTTAATTCTGGTCTCTTTGTGGATGGTGCGCACGGGTATTCAACCAGGCTTACATTTACATTTTTTGGGGTTAACCACTTTGGCGTTAATGCTGGGGTGGCGCTTAAGCCTTTTGGTTGCTAGTGTGGCGTTACTGGTAAGTACACTCATGGGGGTTGATCAATGGGCGCTGTTTGGCATGAATTGGTTGTATGGCGTCGTGTGGCCGATTAGTTTGAGCTATTTTATTTTTTTATTGAGCTACAGCTACATGCCACGCCACTTGTTTGTTTATATTTTTATTGCGGGCTTTGCTAATGCGGCGCTTACCATTACGGCGCAAATGGGCGCATTTGCTTTGTATTATGCTTGGCAGGATCTCTACAGTTGGCGTGTATTGGTCGAAGACTATTTAAAAATCATCCCTTTAATGTTATTTCCCGAGGGATTGATCAATGGGATGTCGATTGCTACGCTAGTGGTATATAAACCCGAGTGGGTGTGTACATTTTTGGATAAGGACTATTTGCATAAAAAGTCTTAATGCAAAAGGAAAAAGCGATGCGTAAAGGTTTGCGGATGAGTGGGTTAGTTGGCTTGGTTTGCTTATTAACCGCTTGTGGTAGCCCCTCTGGGCCCACAGCACCACCGGCAGCTGGGGTAACCAGTTCGGCGGCTTGTCGTTGGGATCCACAAAGCTGCATGTACGAGGGCTCGTATGAGCCCGGAGAAAAAGAGTTTGCCGAACAGCGTGCTAAAGATTTGAATCGAGCTGCTGCACGTAAGTTACGGCGAGCTAGTTGGTGGTAATGGGGTATTTGGCCCCAATTCGTGCCCCTAGTAGAATACCAAGACAAGCGATAAGCGAACTCAGCGATAGCGTAGATAAGCCACCAAGACCTTGTCCTATAGAGCAGCCCAAGGCCAGCACCCCGCCTATGCCCATGAACACAGCACCTAGCGCGTAGCGAGCCATTTGTGTGCTAGTGCTAAAACCCTGTAGTTGCCATTGGCCGCGTACGAGGGCACTGATTAAGGCACCCAGAATCACCCCTAAGACCACGGTGATACCAAAGCGTAGCTCCATACCCGTAGCTAGCATGCTGTATTGAATGGTGTCTCCAATAGGAAGAATAAAGCTCAGTGACATCACAGGGATCGGGTCAAACGGGTCAGCACCCAGCCAGCCGGTGACAAACCAAGCCGCGACCATGAGCAGGCCTATCATAATCCCACCAGCTAAGGCTTTAGTTTTATGAGCGGAGCCGGGGGTTCTAATGGCAAATAACAAAAGACCTAGCACAAGTACAGCGACGCTTAAGTGGCGCATTAGCCCTTGTTGCCAAGGCAACGCCGGCATGTTGAGGCTGGTAGCCTGTGCGAGCATCAAGCGCAATGGGGCTAAGACGCCGGTTAACGTCAGATAAGCGCTGATACCAAGCACCAAAAGTACGAATAATGAGCGTAGATTGCCTTGTCCAAAAAGGACTAAGGCCCGGCCACCGCAGCTATTGGCGAGCATCATGCCATAGCCAAAAAGAAAGCCGCCTAGTGGCAACAATAACCAAGATATGGTGGGTTGTAGGTAGACGGATTGGGTAATATCCACCCATTGCCCTATGTAGACAAGATGTGTACCCAGCAAAGCTACAGCTAGCGCGATGGCAAAGGCCGCGAGCTGGTCATTGGGTTGAAGCGACCAGCGTTGGCGTAAGCCACGCACCAAACAGAAACCTGAGATTTGGCTAGTGGCACCAAATAGGCCACCAATGAGCAGTCCACTGCTCAAAACAACGGTGGAGGTTGGCATGGATGCTCCTGATGTTAAGCGTGTGGTTCTGTACCCCAAATATCCAATGAGATAGCTTCGTACCAAGCCGCCCCATATTGCGCTTCGCGTCGACGGAAATCCGCATCCGCATCACGCGGGCTAACGCCACCAGAAGCCTCGACCAGTTGGTTGTTATTGACTGCATACAGGTGACCAACAGAGATACCGTAATCTGGGGCGATAAGACTGTAGCACGTGTTAGTAAAGGATGGCTCTGCAGGGGCCTGCCCAGAAAGGGCATTCACAATGGCTGCTGCAGCGACCTTGGCTTGAGTATTCGCCGCAAAACCTGATTTGGGCATGGGTGACGCAATGGTGGCATCACCGACAACATACACATCAGGTACATGTTGCGAGGCAAAAGTGGTCGGGTCAATGGGCACCCACAGGCTTTGGTCGGCCACCCCAGACTGGTGAGCGATCTGTGCTGCCTGCTGGGGTGGAATCACATTCAAAACATCGGCTTGATGTTGATCCCCAAACTCGGTTTCGACAAGCCCTTGTTTAGCATCCACCCGTATTACCCGCCCCCCTTGTGACATGGGCACCCATTCGATCATATCCCCATAAATGTGTTGCCAAGCATCTTGGAATAAAGCTTGTTTAGAAAACGCATCCTTGGCATCAAGAATAAGGATTTTGGATTTGGGTTTATGCTGACTGAAGTAGTGCGCAACCATGCTCACGCGTTCGTAGGGACCAGGAGGGCAACGAAAAGGGTTTTCAGGAGCCACTAGGATAAAAGTCCCCCCATCGGGCATGGCATCAAGCTGTTTTTTGAGTAGCTGCGTTTGCGCTCCGGCCTTCCAAGCATGTGGGGCAAGCTCTGCTGCCTCCTCGTCATAGCCTTCGAGCGCATGCCAACGCATATCCACCCCGGGAGATAACAGAAGCTTGTCATAAGCTAAGGAGGCGCCTTGGGCAAGCTGCACGGTTTTTTTATCGGGGTCCACGGCTGTGGCGATATCGTGGATGATTTCAATGCCTTGGGCACGTAAGTCATCATATGAGTGAGCTTGTTGCTCAAAACGTCGTAACCCGCCTAAATATAGGTTGCTAAATGGGCAGGTATAAAAAGTTTTGGCGGGCTCGATAAGACGGACATGGATAGATGGGTCTCGGCGCTTAATATAACGAGCGGCTGTCGCTCCACCAAAACCACCCCCTACGACGACGACTTGTGCTGAGGCGGGGCGTGCATAACTGGGGACCGATAATAAAACAGCGCTAGCAGCGGTGGTTTGCCCGACGTGTTTTAACCACTGACGGCGGGAGTAGCCTTGATTCTTTTTCATCTTTGAGACGCCTTATCTGAAACCGGCTCAATCGGTGCTTGTTGTGAAAAATACTGGGCAAGCGCGCGTAGTTGCGACTCTTCATAGCCCGCGACTAAGCGATGCATAATTGTAGAAGGAGCGCGATCAGCTTTAAAAGCCAGAAGTTGCTCGCGTAGCACAGATTCGGGCTGCCCAACAATAGTAGGGATGGCGCTGGTGTGGGTTTGATGGCAGTTCACACAGACACTGGCTTGTAAACGAACATCAAAGGGGCGAGTATCCGCTGTGACTTGGCTGCCCCATAGACCCAATAAGATACTCGCGCCTAGAGTGAATAGGCGCTTATTGTTGATGCGTTTCATCGGTTTACCTCTAGCTCTACGGCACCCGAGATGGTTTGGTTGGCATCATCAACCCACTGCATAGATAGGGTGCCTGATTCACGCGCAACAAAGGTAAACTCAATATAAGGGTTTTGAGAGATCGCCGTTTCGGGTTGCCAAGTAAACAGAAGCTGATCATTGAGCTTGGCTGTAAAGGTATGCACAATATGGCGGGGTATTACATTGCCGTCATTATCTAAACGCATACCACTTTCCATGCGATGTTCGATTAAAGCCCGCACGCGCACAATTTCGCCTGCCATAGGCTTGGCATTACTGATCCAAATACGAGGTTTTGTCATAGAGTCCCTTTTTACATGCCGCAGCCACCAGCGGTGACCGTGATGTGACGCTGTGCCATCAAAATACGACCATCATTCATACGTGCTAAGGCACGGATGTTCTGGCTTTCTATGAGACGCAACCGCACGGCAACTTCGGTGGTGCCTGCTAAAGCCGTGAACTGGAATCGGCAAGCGAGTGGTTTAGGGTTGCTTTCTGCCAATATAATTAATTCTTCGCAAAAGTTTTCGGGGGTGATGCTTTCATCGAAAACAACTTTGACCGGAACCGCGGCAGGGTTATCGCCTAAAACCGGCATATCCAGTTTCAGCCCCGTGGTAATGGGGCTTTGCCCTTGCGTAAAATCATCCAAAATGGCTTTAACTTCAGCGGCAGTGGCTGGACGCAGCAGCTCATTGATTGCAGATTGGGCTCGTAAAGTGGGTGGTAGGAAAGTGGTGCCTAGGCCCAATGCTGTTGCGATTAAAAGCTGACGACGTTTTACAAGATGAGCTGGTGCGATGAGAAGGTTAGAGGAAGTCATTGAAGCGGCTCTTAATCCAGTCGAAGTCTTCTTGAACTAAATCAGTGGAGCGAACGTCCATATCGATTTGGGTTTGTAGTACTTTGCCGGTGGCATCGACTTCGTATTCAAATTTAACCGAGATTTCTTCTTGCGGGTCGCCATTGACCATCATATAGCATAAGTTATCGGGCAGAACCGGTACGATTTCTTTGCCTGTTATGCGCTCATAGAGGTTTTGAGAGACAATTTTGGCAATGGCATGAGCCACGTGACCGCTTTTAGGGTAGTGGCCAAACTGATCCGAGATCATCCCCATGCAGTCTCCAACAAAGTACACATTGTCATCGCTGTTAGCGGTAAACAGGCGCGGATGCATATCTGCCCAGCCGGTGGGTTTACCGTTTTCGTCTTTACCGATGAGATCAGCATACCAAACCATATCGGAGGCTTGGTGTGGGGGCATGAGGACCGCATCATCAAAGGTGAAATCTCCAGCAGCGGTTTTGATTTTTTTGTTAAACGGGTCGACCTCTTTGACGACAGCATTGGGCACATGCGTAATGATGTCGGGGTATAGCTCTTCGAAAGCGGCCTTATAGCCTTCGCCAATGGGGGCAATTTTAGGTTTGGGATCTAAAATAATAATTTTGCCTGGGATCTTATTTTTTTTGATATGCCACGCCATCAGACAGGCTCGCTCATAAGGAGAAGGAGGGCAGCGATGGGGTGGGGGCGGCAACGTCATGACAATCGTACCGCCTTTAAAGGCTTTGAGCTTATTTTTGAGTGCGAACATTTCCGCGTTGGGGATATACGCATTAGGAAAATGTTTGCGTGTGTATTCGGCCGCGTACAGGTCATTACCAAACCACGCGTCATACGCATTTCGGATACCACCAGAAAGAATTAAGTAGTCGTAGTCAATCAGCCCATGCGCAGTACGCACTTGTTTTTTATCGCGCTCAAAAGCCGTGACTTCTGTATTGATTAAGGTGTAGCCATATTTGTTGGCGGGCTCGAGCATATCGTGATTGACAAAGTCTGTGTTGACGATATCAACCAACCATTTATTGCTCATTGGGCCAGACCAAAAGGTGGGGTTTTTTTCTAATAACACCACGTCTGCGTCGGGGATAAGCTCGGGTAAAAAGCGAGCCGCAGTCATCCCCCCCCAGCCTCCACCACAGATTACGATGCGTGGGCCTTTGCCCCGCCGTGGTAGAAGTTGGGTATTGCTATGAATGGCTAAGGGAGCGGTTAAACCGGTTTTGGGTAGTACCAATGCGCCGAGCGCCAAAGCGGGTGGCGTCAGCATGAAGTGTCTTCTGTTCATTTTTATCCTCGTAGTCATACCATGACACACGTAACGATGGATCCATACTGATCACATCTGGCGTGGCGCCAGTATAACTGATTTTTATCGAATAAGGAAAAGTAGGGGGAGAAGCGAAAGATAGGGAGTTTTTATCCGTTGTTGGTTTTGCGAATAGTGCAAAGCTTTTGCTTTTTGCATACTGATGTGACTGGAATTAACACAGGAGGAAGCGATGCAAAAGCCTTTACAGGAATCCCAGAAACAACAGCTTGGCCAAGGGATGGTGGAATACATCATTATTGTAGCCCTCGTTGCCGTAGCCGCCATTGCGGTTTTTCAGCTATTTGGACAAGTGGTGCGCTCCCAGACAGCAGCCATGGCTAAGGAATTAGCCGGTGAGGATGGGACGGCAGAATCTCAACAAGCACAAAGTGCCGCAAACTTAAGCTCAGGGCAAACCGAAAGCAAAAGTCTACAAAGCTTTACGGGTAATGCTGCACAGGCAGGTGGTCAGTAATATGCGTGCTTCACAGCAAGGTCAGGTCTTAGTGCTGGGGCTGTTGTTTGCACTCTTGCTAGGCTTGGTACTGCAGCGATTTTTTTATGTAGGGCAAGTTAATCAGCAGGTGGTGCGTCAACGACATGCATTAGATGCTGCGACTTATAGCGGAGCATTATTGCAAGCACAGGTGTTGAACTATACCGCGTATATGCAGCGCGCTTATATAGGGCACCAATTAGCGATGGCACATTTAATCACCATGGCCTCATGGGCACATTTTGCTGGTACGGAAGCGGTACGGGTTGGGTTACGTAACCCACCCGTCAGTGTGATTGGGATGATGTTTGGACCAGAGCACGCCATAGCCTACCAATCCTCGACATTAGCTGCTGGTTCGACTCAGGAAGCGGGTTTTTATAGAGCTTTAGGGCGTGCTTTTGCTCAGCATGATCATTTCGCACAGCAGGTAATGAGCCCATCATTATTGCAAATTCGTCAGCAGCTGCCCTTGTGGCGTGAGCAAGTCATGTGGCAGGTACTCCAAGATAATTATCCGGAGTTTGATCCTAACCAATTAAAACAGCAGATGCAGTTGCATATTTATGATGAAAGCTGGGATGGGTATACCGTCTGGGAGCCAGGGTTGAGCTTACGTCCTTGGTTGCAGGAGCTCATGAAACATTATGCGTTTTTGCAGCCACGTAATCATACGATAAAAAATACGTGGGTCGTGGACCCACGTTGTCCTCACAAGCGTCATGAATTACGGCGGCGTGGGCAAACACAGTTGGATGAAAAAGGCTTGTGGCATGCAGAGGATACGCAGTCTTACCATGCTTTACGCTCTAATCGTTGGATTGGCTGCTATCACAGAGAATACCCAATGGGGTGGGCTTGGTTACCGAGCCACGCTCAAAAAACCTCAGCAACAGAAGTGATCGACGATCCACCAGAAGACTTCTCTCAGCAGGACTTTTGGCGTTGGGTAGAGCAAAACACGAACTGGAATATTTTTTCAGGAAATAGTAATCCATTAGCGGCATCGTGGGCGAAAAAAGATCAAAAAACGTGGCAAGGAAGAGGGCTGGCTGCGTGGTTACGCGTACAAGAAAAGCCTTCCTCACTGGCATTTAGCACAGAGTTAATTTGGCAGAGTCCCTATGGTGTAACAATGAGTAGCCGCAGTGGTGCAGAAAGCTATTTTGTACGCCCTCATCCTCGTCAAGACAGAAAAAAAGAGAAATCGAATTTGCTCCATGCCTTTTGGCAGGCGCGTTTGCAGCATCGCCATTGGTTAACGCCATTAGGAATAGGAGGAAAAGATGAATAAACAGCGAGGGCAAGCCATGGTGGAAATGCTGGTGGTTGTGGTCATGGTGTGGTTGCTGATTGCGGCAGTGATGTGGTTACAACGCTGGCAGCAAATTAAATTACAAACACAGCATCATGCCGCATTGAGTGCGTTTCGCTTTAGTCAGGGGTGGGAGTTGGGGGCGAATCAACCGGTATGGCAACCCACATATCACGAGGGTTTATTAAGTCCAATTGCACATGAATGGCATGCCAATGCACAGCCTCTAGGTGTGATGTCAATCTTACCCAGCTTTATGCAGCAAGCACAAAGAGAAGGTCTGTTTGCTCAGTCACAGCGTTGGCGCTTTTCTACGGTGGTATCGGATAGTGGCTGGTTGCCAGCGGCTTGGGCACAGAAAAAACCGTATTTTCTCAGCGAGCTAAAACTAAGTAGTCAGACAAGTATTTGGGTGGGGGCGGGGCATGCTTTATCGGATGAGGATATGGTGCAGCGTATTGAAAAAAGTGATTCTTTATGGGGGACAGCAGCGCAGTCGCAACGTTTAGTAAGAGGATGGGAGACACGTTTACAAGCAGTGGATCGCCCTTGGGCGCGTGCATCGCCTCAAGTCGACTGGTTACGTCCTTGGCAGCATGATTTACCGATGTTTGAGTATGAATAAGGGCAAGTTATGTGGCGATGGTTAGGGATAGGGCTGCTATGGCTGCTAGCTCCATTAGCACAGGCTCAGTTATTGCCCGCTTTGGCACACATGCCTTGGCAGTGGTCTGAAGTTGAGTCATGGCTATGGCAAGGGCAACGTATTCAAAGTCAACAGTTTAGAGCGCAAGCAACAGCAGATCAGGTAGTGCATATATTGCAAGAGCAGTTGCAAGAGAGCTTTTATTTACAACGCACACAAGCAGCATGGTTAATCTCATTTCAAAAGCAACAAGCGCACTATATGGTCATGCTCACCCAGCAAGAAGAGCAAACAGAAGGTTGGGTTTCTGTCTGGAACTGGGAGCTAACGACTCCCTTAGTGACACCTTTTATATTGCAAGGCTTAGTAACACAGATATGGCAAATGCAGTGGGAGCAGTCCTGGCCTCAGTATGTTATGGCGAAGCCGAAAAGCGCTTATAGCTGGAGTCACTTTGTTAAACGCTTATATCAGACCGTGTCTTTAGGACGAGTTCGCTGTGCTACCGACAGGTGGTGTGAGTGGCAACAAGACCAGTATCAGTATGTTATTTGGAACGAGGGTGAGTTTTGGCATTTGGTTTGGTGGCCGCTGACTAAAAAGGAGTGATCAATGAGACTTTTTCGTTTGGGTGCTCACCATAAGTTTTTCTTATGGGCAGGAGTGGTGTTCTTAGGAGCTGGGGTAGCCGTTTGGGCTGGGTATCGGCATTTAGAGCAACAGCGTTTGCTGTTAGAGCAAAAAAATCGTCCTGTTTTGATTGAGCGGGTTGTCGCTGCACAGGATTTACCAGCAGGAACGGTTTTACATGAAATGCATTTAGCTGTTCGTGCTTTTCCTCAACAGTCTATACCTGCTGATAGTGTGACGCCGGAGCAGTATACACGGCTTCTGGGAATGGTATTACGCGGTCCTATTAAAGCGGGCGATATGGTTTTGGGGGTTCACACTGTAGCGGCGACAACAGAGCATTTTTCAGCACGCTTAGCAAATGGAAGAAGAGCTGTGACAATGCCAGTGGATCAAATTAATGCGCTGGCCGGATTGTTACGAGCAGGTGATCTGGTTGATTTGTATGTCAGTTTCGATCATCAGCGTCGTAAAGTGACAGCCCCGTTGTTGCAAGGGGTATTGGTACTAGCCACTGATGATAATACGGATCAACAAGGAGGTACAGGAAGCTATGCGACGGTGACTTTAGATTTGAGTCCAGAAGATGGGGCTAAGTTGGTGGCTGCTCGCCAAGTAGGCATGATCACCGCGATGTTACGTAACCCACATGATATGCATCTATCGGATAAGGCGGTACGTGGAGATTTAGCGACTTTATTAGGCTTGTCTACGAGCGCTACAGAATTTAAGTCCGTGCCTGTCATTTATGGAAATAAAGTACCGCGACAGATACGTGCTACAGATGCTAAGCCAGCAGCAGTGCGTGAGGCGGTTGTAACCATTCCCACAGCTGAGCAGCTGAGTTATCTACAGGAGTGATGCGATGAAGCCATTTCGTCTCTTGTTTTTTCTGTTGCTTGGGGTGTATTGGAGTGCTAGCTCAGGAGCGCAGTCAGCCACACATTGGTTGTTACATATAGGGGAAATGCGCATTATGGAGATCCCTGATGTGGCGCGTGTGGCTGTGGGAGATGGTCATGTTATTAATGCTGTGACCTCCGACGATAAAGAGGTATTAGTGTTTGCTCGTAATCCTGGAGCGAGTACATTGACGGTTTGGACTCAATCAGGGGGGCACCGGACTTTTTATGTAGAGGTTAAAGAGCCGATGCAAACCCAAGCTGTGCATGAGTTAAAAGAACTATTGCAACGTATACCTCAATTGCAGGTGAGTGTTGTTGGAGATCAAGTAGTAGTAGAGGGTGCACAGTTAACAGCCACGCACCGACAGCAGCTCGAGGAGCTGAAAAAGCGATATCCCCAAATCTTAGATCTAAGCCATACCATGTCTTGGGAGCCGATGGTGTTACTCGACGTTAAGGTCTTAGAGATTCCTAGAAATCTGATGCAAGAGTTAGGCGTACGATGGGCTGATCAAAGCGAGGGTGGTTTGCATGCAGGACTGGCTTGGGATGGAGGTAGCGCTAAGCTGCTCGATAGACCGGGCGAGGTAGTCATGCCTTTACCGTATCAGCCTGGAGCGATGGCAGGATATTTTGGCTTGAATGCCTTGTTAGCGGCTCGTCTTCAAGCGTTAAGCCAGACAGGACAGGCAGTTGTGCTTGCTCAACCTCAGCTATTAGCACGTAGCGGGGCTACCGCTGAGTTTTTAGCGGGTGGCGAAGTGCCTTACTCCACTACGGATCAAAATGGAAATGCGAATACGTCGTTCAAACCGTATGGGGTTTCATTAAAAATAACGCCTTTTTTGGAAAGCTCAGGAGCGGTGCGTTCCCATGTGGATGTAGAGGTCAGCTCTATTGATCCGAGCTTATCTATTCCTACGGGCCCTTCATTAAAAACGCGTCGTGCTAGTACAGAGTTTAATGTGCAGTCGGGGCAGACTTTAGTATTAGCAGGATTTATTTCGCGGGATATGGCTGAGAATGCGTATCGAGTCCCTGGTCTGCATCATATTCCTATTTTGGGGCAGCTTTTCCAATCTAAACGTTATCAACGCAATGAGACTGAGCTTGCTATTTTTGTCACGCCGTACTTGGTGGACGCTCAGCATCAATCCTTACAGCAACGAGTTAATAGTGCTCAACAGATGATCAATGAGCACTTTATTGCCCCAGTTTTAAATCATCCTATCGAAAACCCAGTTTCCAAGGTCGCGACGATCGGGTGGAATCCTTGGTTGGGAGCGGGTTCACAATGGCAAGTAGCAGAGGAGCAATATGCAGTTACACCTTGATTTGTGCTTTCAAAATGGCCATCAAGAACAGCGTCAGCTGTCCGTGCCAATAACAATAGGAAAAAGCAGTGATAACGACGTGGTAATTGGGGGTTGGCGGGTGATGAAAGAGCACGCCCAGATTTTTCTAGAAGGGCAGGCGCTCTATATTGAGGATTTTGGCACATTGGGTGGAACGGTAGTAAATCAAAAGCGAATTAGTCGCTATGGTCCTCTCAAAGTAGGTGACGAGATTATTATCGGGGCGTGTTTAATTACTGTTCTACGTATTGTGGAGACAGAAGTATTAACTTCAGTGAGTAATACACCTTCTGTCATGCCGCATAGGGAAGTCCCAGATCGTCATGCTCAGCAAAAGCTACGGCAGCTACAGTCATTTTTACATCAGCAGTTAGTTCAAGAATTGGATCTGCGACGTAAAGATATTGAGGCGCTGTCAGATACACAATTACGAGAGCAGGCGCGTGTGCATTTGTTGCGCATTTTAACTGAGCAGTCAGAACAAAGCTGGCCGTGTTCACAAGAACAGCTGATCAATTTGGTTTTAAATGAGGCCATAGGTCTAGGGCCATTAGAGCCTTTACTTGCCGAGGAGGATATCACGGAGATTATGGTGAATGGCTTCGATCAGATTTATGTGGAACGAGGGGGTAAATGTGAGTGGGTGTCTGCGTCGTTCAGTAGCGAAGCCGCTCTATTAGCCATTATCGAACGCATTGTGAGTCCTTTAGGTCGGCGTATTGATGACTCCTCACCCATGGTGGATGCGCGTTTAAAAGACGGCTCTAGGGTAAATGCAGTGATTGCACCGGTTGCTATTCACGGCCCGTGCTTAACTATTCGTAAGTTCAGTCGGCACCGCTTGGACTTAGTGCAGCTTCAGCAAAAAGGGGCATTGAGTGCAGTGATGGCGCAGTTTTTACAATATTGCGTTCAACATAAAAAAAATATGGTTGTTGCTGGCGGTACAGGTAGCGGTAAAACCACTTTATTGAATAGTTTGTCGAATTACATTCCAGATCATGAGCGCATTATTACCATTGAGGATGCAGCAGAACTACAGCTAAAGCAGGGCAACGTAGTTAGTTTAGAGGCTCGCCCTGCAAACAGTGAGGGTAAAGGATTAATTACGATCCGTGATTTGGTACGTAATGCACTACGAATGCGTCCTGATCGTATTGTGGTGGGCGAGTGTCGTGGGGCTGAAGCCTTTGATATGTTGAGTGCAATGAACACCGGGCATGAAGGTTCATTAACAACGCTTCATGCCAATAGCCCACGAGATGCTTTAGCTCGTTTAGAGACGCTTATTTTAATGGCTGGTATGGATTTACCTTTGCATGCTGTTCGGGAGCATATTGCAAGTGCGCTGCATTTAATCATACAGCAAAGTCGTTTACAAGACGGGAGACGGGTCATTAGCCGGATTAGTGAGATTACAGGCATGGAAAGTGGGCGTATTCAGATGCAAGACTTATTTGTATTTGATCCAGCACGACACACTTTTTATGCCACTGGGGTGATGCCTTTGTGTTTTGGCGATATGTTGAATTCAGTGCCAGCGGAGTGGTTCATGCCTACATCAGGAGAGTGTTATGTGGCTAGTGCTTAGTTTAATGGCTTGGGGGACCGTGGCGGTCTTAGGGTTGGTTTACCTACCGCAATTGTGGCGTTATGGGCAAACTTTAAAGCAGTATTTTTTACAGCGCTCAGAGCAAGATCTTGCAGCCCGGTTTGTTTTTATTCAAGGGCATGCACTGGCACCATTGTTTTGGGTATCTTTAGTGGTGGGGGCAGGGCTGTTTGGTTGGGCTACCGGCTCTTGGTGGTGGATGCTTATTGGGGCGATGTTGAGTGTAATGGTCTGGCCGTTAGCGCTACGGTGGTGGAAAAAGCGGCGCTTACAACATTATGAAAAACAGCTGCCTGATTATTTGTTGGCGTTGGCTGGAGCGTTACGCGCTGGTAGTAGCTTGGCTGTGGCTATGCAACGCATGACACCATTGTGTCATGCCCCTTTGGTGCAGGAACTAAGCCTAGTTTTACGTGAACAAAGAATGGGAGTAGCGCGAGATGAAGCGTTTGCTAGGCTGTATGCGCGTATGCCCTGCGAAGGAAACAGCCTACTGCGATCGGCGCTGGCAGTGGCAGGACAAAGCGGTGGGGGGTTAGCTGACTTGCTTGAATCCATGGCGCATACGATTAATCAACGGCTGTATATAGAGGGCAGGATTCGAGCGCTTACAGCCCAAGGGCGAATTCAGGCTTGGGTGATGGTGGCATTGCCTTTCCTGGTAGGAGCCGCTTTATATGTGTTAGACAGTGCTTTGATCGCGCCTTTGTGGCAAGAAGCTTCGGGGCGCTGGGTGCTATTAACCATTATTGTGTTAGAAGCACTTGGGTTGTGGTTAATTTATCGTATCGTAAATATCCGTTTATAGAGGGGCAGGATGTGGTTGGGAATTAGTTTGGCTTGTGCTTTTATAAGCTGTGGGGTGTTGTTGTGGGGGCTATTTAGACCTTTGTGGGCTAGACCTAGGCAGGATGCGGTTTTGCCAAAAACTTGGTGGTCGCCGTGGTGGCAAGCTTGGGTTGAGATTTGTCGTCCTTTTTTTAGTTGGCGCTATCGGTTGCGTTTGCAGCGGCTTCTTCGTTTAGATGAAATACAAA
Source organism: Paenalcaligenes hermetiae (assembly GCF_039543645.1). Classification (NCBI taxonomy): domain Bacteria; kingdom Pseudomonadati; phylum Pseudomonadota; class Betaproteobacteria; order Burkholderiales; family Alcaligenaceae; genus Paenalcaligenes; species Paenalcaligenes hermetiae. The sequence continues at coordinate 62,616 of NZ_BAABKD010000011.1, forward strand.
TAGAGGTGTTTTTTGCTAGACAGTGTGCTGGAGCCATGCTGGGGGCGTTAGTGGGGGTGCTAGTTGGGGGGATTTGGATGGGGGTTATAGGTCTAGGGTTAGGTTTTTACCTGCCTATATTAGGATGGCAGCGACGTTTGCGTTTACAACAACAGCAAATGCAGTATGACTTTCCTTTTATGCTGGACTTATTAACTTTGAGTTTAGAGGCTGGTATGGGGGCGTGGATGGCATTACAACTCTGCGTACAGCATTTGCCTGACCAGGCTTTACGCGCTCATCTACAAAAGGTGTTAGATGAGTTGCGCACAGGGGTACCAAGGGATGAGGTTTTAACACGGCTAGCTAATCAAGTGGATTTAGATGAAATGCAGGCTTTTGTTGCGGCCTGGCAGCAGTCGTTAGATATGGGGGTTAGTTTAGGGCCGTTATTGCGACAGCAAGCACAGCAACGGCGCCAAGAGCGTTTTCTGCGAGCTGAAAAAAAAGCCATGGAAGCCCCGGTGAAAATGCTTTTTCCTTTAGTCACTTGTATTTTTCCATGTACGTTTTTAGTCATTGGTTATCCTTTGGTATTTCAATTATGGCAAGCTTTTTAGCATCTGATCCGTTATGGATACAGACAGGGGTGCGTCTTTATCAAGCTCAAGGTATGTGGGCACGTTTGTATGGTTGGCATGTGTTTACTTATCCACAGCACGCTTTGTATTTTGCTCATTGTCGTGCTGTCCAAGGGATTGGGCTAAAACAGCCCTTATGGGTCGTATTTGTGGATAGGGAGGGCCGACCACTGCGGACCTGGCAGCGTTTACAGTTCGTATGTAGTTGCTGGGATAAACGGGTGCATGGTGTAATAGAAACGGCAATTTCTAATACAAAAAAGCGCCATCAATTGTGGATGGCGCTAGCACAACATGGAATAGCTCAGACTATACCTTGGCGGGTAAATTGTTTTGGCCAAAGACGCTGCGATAAATAGGATAAAAGCTACTGTATAGAAGGGCCATCACAATGAGATTAACAGGGGTGATCAGAAAATGGGCTAGGCTTGCGTCGGTGATATGTAGCAAAAGCGATGCGAGCCATTGCATTGCCATATAAATCAAAAACCAGCAAAAACCAAATATCAGCAAAGCCCCTTTATTACGCCAACATGCCACCATGGAATAAAACAGGGCTTTTTTCAACGGAATATGATGCCAACCCATAAGCGCCGGGGCATGCCAGAATAAAATTGAGATACCTGCATAGAGGATCCCAAAGAGCATAAAGGGTGCTTTAACGACTTGCATTAGCGCGTCAGGGTCGATGCTGTCTTGTTCTAACACGGGCAGAATATTGTTAGTAAAAGGTAGCACTGCAATAAACCCAGCTAGCGTACAGCAAATTAAATAAGCAATACCCAAGCGTATCATTGCTTGTTTAACCGGCGTGGTGCGTAGAGGCTCTAGCCATAGACCTAAAGGGGTGGGTTGGTTGCGCTCAATACGTACACAGGCGTTAAGGGCAACAAAACCCAATGTTGGGGTCAGTGCAATTAATGTCAGTTGGCCTAAGATAGGGATTAAATAGCTTAGGTTAATCAGTAAGCTAGTCATTAAACTCCAGAAAAGCATGGTCATAGGTTGGCGCTTAAACAACGCCCAACCTTGTAATAACCACGCCCAACCGTAACTAGCGGGAAGACGTGCAGCCTGCATGAATTATCCTATGAGTTCATCCAAAGAGATTTGTGGTTGACGACGTGCTTGAAGTACACGCTCGAAATGGGTGGGGTCATGGGGTTTTAAAGTCTGCGCAGGGCGAGGCAGATAAAAATCATATAAACGTGACACCCAAAAACGCAGGGCTGCGGCTTGTAAAACCAGTGGCCATGCTTGCTTTTCTGCCTCGGTAAAGGGGCGGATTGCGTGATAAGCGCCTAACCAAGCTCGAAGCGGTTCGAGTAAAAAGGTACCAGTGTCGCGCTCGATACACCAATCATTGACGCTGACAGCAATATCAAAAATCCAGGTATCACAGCCCGCAAAATAAAAGTCAATAAAACCACCCATTACGGGTTGTTCAGCTGTACCGGCAAAGAGTACGTTATCTCTGAATAGATCACAGTGTGCCGGACCAGAGGGGAGCTGAGCATACAGCTCGCTGGCAAAAAAAGCTTGTTGTTCTGTTAGTACTGTGGTGATGAGCTGGTGTTGCTCGGCGTTTAAAAAAGGCAAGATAGCAGGAATAGTTTGTTCCCACCAAGGTAGACTACGTAGATTGGGTTGTGTCAGGGGATAGTCTTGAGCTGCTAAGTGGGTTTGAGCCAGTGTTTGTGCTGCTAGGGCACAATGTTTTAGGTTCGGTTCGGGCACATAGCTGCCATCTAAACGTGTTACGATCGCGCAGGGTTTATCATGCATACGCGTCAAACGCTGTCCGTTTTTTAGCGTTTGAGGAGAGGGCACAGGAATACCTTTTTCTGCCAGGTGGTGCATGAGCTCAATATAGAAGGGCAGCTGTTCAAAGGTCAGTACCTCGAACAAGGTCAATACATATTCCCCGGTGGTGGTGGTAAGAAAATAGTTGGTGTTTTCAATACCGGCGCTGATACCTCGTAAAGAAACCAGTTCACCCAGATTATAATGTTGCAATAGCGCGCGCGCATCGGCGTCGGTAACAGGAGTAAAAACAGCCATGTTGTTAAAATGATCAATAAAATAAGAGCATTGAGTACGACAGCATGGATTCTGTCGCCGTGATGAATAAAAGTCCAGTATAAAGCCTATTTAGGCCGGTGGCTTTTTGATTGATTAAATAGGTTAGTTGTGAGTCTACATGCAAACATGGCTTTGAGCCAAATAGATCCGTTACCTGCACCAAGCCCGTGGGCGCTTTGTGTGGCCCCAATGATTGATGTTACCGACCGCTATTGTCGGTATTTTCACCGGCTTTTAGCACCACATGCGCGTCTTTATACCGAAATGATTACTACTGGTGCGTTAGAGTATGGTGATGTGGCGCGGCATTTGCGTTTTGATCCTTCTGAGCACCCCGTGGCTTTGCAGTTGGGCGGGAGCGATCGGCAGGCCTTAGTAAAAAGCGCGAAGCTGGGCGAGCAGTGGGGGTATGATGAAATCAATTTAAACTGTGGCTGTCCTTCGGACCGGGTGCTCAAAGGCTCGTTTGGGGCAATATTAATGAGTCAACCGCTTTTGGTCGCCGATTGTCTTAAAGCGATGCAAGATGCGGTTTCGATACCTGTTACAGTAAAACATCGCTTAGGCTTGGATTACGAAGACTCATACAGCTTTGTGCGTGATTTTGTAGGTATCCAGTACGAGGTGGGGGTACGGGTTTTTATTGTGCATGCGCGTAATGCTGTGCTTAAGGGCTTATCGCCTAAAGAAAATCGTGATATTCCGCCGTTGCGTTATGATTATGCGGCGCAGCTAAAAACGGATTTTCCAGAGGCTACCTTTGTTTTAAATGGGGGCATCAGTACCGTGGCACAATGCCAAACGCATCTTCAAACTTTTGATGGTGTGATGATTGGCCGTGCGGCTTGGCATACTCCTGCTGTGCTTGGACAAATGCACGATGTGATATGGCCTCAAGTCACTCGTCTAGACGAAGAGGCCGTCTTAGCGCGGATGTATCAGTATTTAGCACAAGAACTCCAAGCTGGTACACGCCCACGTCAGATTACTAAAGCCATGCTGGGTTGGGCGCATGGCAAACCGGGCGCACGCCAGTGGCGGCGTCATTTGTCTGACCCAGCGCAAATGGCCCGAGCCGATGCCAAGGTGTTGCTCGAGGCCTGGGATTTATTACGGTCGACTACTGGGGCTGACTAGCTTCTACACAGAGCAGTTGGACGAGGTCAGCGGCAGCGATAGCTCGACTTAAGGGAGCACCCTGACCCGCCCAGTAAGCGGCAAAATCGGTATTGTTGTGTTGCAGGGCGGCAGTGTGCAGTGCTTTGCCGGCGCTATAAGCAATAGGGTAATCAGGCACAAAATCTGCAAAGGTGGCAATTTCAGTATGCATACGGTTTTTTAGACCACGAGCAGGGCGCCCTGAAATAACCGAGGTAACGTCTGTGTTTAGGCTGTGCGCACTGAGTAGCTGTGCGCGATAATGGGAGTCAGCCGCTGACTCGGGGCAGCTGATAAAAGCAGTGCCCAGTTGTACGGCGTGAGCACCGAGCTTTAAAACGGCGGCAATTTGTTGTCCCGTCATCAAGCCCCCAGCAGCGATAATAGGTAGCTCGATATGGCGCGTTAATAAGCTTATTAATGGTAATAGGCCCAGTTGTAAATCCTCGTTGGGGTCAAAGACGCCGCGATGCCCACCCGCTTCGAAGCCCTGCGCAATGATGCCGTCTACCCCACTATGGGCTAAGACTAAGGCCTCAGAGAGTTGAGTGGCACAGCCCCACACCACGATGCCAGCGCGTTGGAGCTGTTGGATGACATGGGGTTCAGGGATCCCAAAATGAAAGCTCACAATAGCAGGACGTTCCTCGCATAACATGGCGATGAGCTCGGGGTTGTGTTGAGCAGTCACATAAGGGATAGAGAGGCTTGAGGGGGGAGCTACCCCGAACTCGGCGAAATAGGGCTCAAGAATTTCTAACCATTTTTGCTCTGCGGCTGGAAAGGGCGCTACGGGTTGATGACAGAAAAAATTGACATTAAAAGGGCGAGGAGTGAGCGCTTTAAGGGCGTGAATCTGTTGGCGCGCCTGCGCGATAGAGAGATGGCCTAAGCCCAGTGAGCCTATACCGCCAGCATTACAGACGGCTGCTGCTAAGGCAGGAGTGCTGACTCCGGCCATTGGCGCTTGAATTAAAGGGATTGGTAATTCAAAAAAATCACACCATGTTGCCACGTTTCGCTCCTTATGCAGTAAAAAGCCCCAAAGTAACTTGGGGCGTTGAGTTATTCAGCAAGCGTGTCGGTTGGCCAGTCTCGGATGTAGGCTTTAAGCATATTGTTTTCAAACTGCTGTGCCTCGACTAAGGCTTTGGCTAAGTCATAAAAAGAAATCACCCCTAGCAAAACAGGACCATCCATGACGGGGAGATAGCGAGCATGTTTGGCTAACATAAGGCGCTGGACCTCTTCAGCGCTGGTGTTTGGGGTGACGCTGATGGGGGCATCATCCATAATGCTGCGGATGGTGAACTCATGGCCGGCAACGCCTTGTTGATGTAGATGGCGAATAATTTCACGAAAGGTCAGCATGCCGACAAGCTCACCGTGCTCCATAATGACAAGAGAGCCGACGTCTTGGGCGCTCATGGTTTCAATAGCCTTAGTGAGTGGGGTGTCAGGCGTAGCGGTATAAAGAATATCCCCTTTTACACGTAAAATTTCACTGACTTTGAGCATAGTTAACTCCTTGGTGTTGTGTGGGCAACAGCATGTTTTTTTGTATTTGTTGACTCAATTGATGAAATAAGTCGGGTTGTTCAAATAACGTTGAAAGAGTGATTGACGGGTTAGCTAAGGTAGCGTCAATCAGCTTCACCATACATGTGGATGCAGGTGTATCGGCTTGATGACGATCAAGGAGAAAGGCATCCACTAAAGGCGCCAAGGGGGTGATGGCTGGATCACAGGCTAAAACCCATTTCTCATCTTCGTTTTCCATGGTGTTTACTACAAAGCCCATTTTTTTTAGGGATTTTAGCAAAGAGGATAGACTTGCTGGGTCACGCTTTAAGTAGTTGCTGATCTCATCGACATTCATGCCGTTAGGCAAAGGCGTGCGCTGTTGCCAAAGCAGCTGCAAAAGAGAAAGCGCATTGACAAAGCTTGCACCAGCATGTTTTGTGCTTACCCAGTTTCGTCGGCGTAAGTTTGGCATAATGGCAACGAGGCTAGCCCCAAGTAGGACCACCATCCACGATAAGTACATCCACATTAAAAAAATAGGTAATGTAGCAAAAGCACCATAAATCAAAGTATACGTGGGAAATTGAGTTAAATAAAAGGCAAAACCTTGTTTTAGTACTTCTAGTGCAAAGGTGGTGGCGATACCACCGATGATAGCGTCACGCCACAGGACTTTACGGTTAGGCACATACACAAAAAGCGCACTAAAGGCGAGTGCAGTTAAGGCAAGAGGAATAGCGGAGAGGGCAAATGAGGCCAACACAGATAAATTGCCAATATAACCAAGGGACTCTCTAGCCAAAACGGTACTTGCCCAGATGCTTGCTCCGGCCACAATAGGCCCTAAGGAAATGATTGCCCAATACACAAGAATCCGTTGCGCCAAAGGGCGTTGTTCAGAAACGAGCCAGATCGCATTGAAGGTTTCATCAATGGTCGATATCAGCATAATGGATGTGACAATTAAAAATAAACTCCCGACTGCGGTTAAACTGGACGCTTTGGCCGCAAATTGATTCAGGTAGTCCATGACATTTTCTGATACGGCCTCGGGCATCAGGTTCGAAGTTAAAAAACCTTGTAATGCTTCGCGAAAATCATCAAACAAAGGAAAAGCCGTAAATAGCGCCAAAATAACGGCCAGTAACGGCACGATAGCTAAAATCGTGGTAAAGGTAAGGCTGGATGCTACCTGAGTAAGATTACGTTGCAGTAAGCGCTTTAAAATAAAAGCAGCACTGTCTTTAGCATTGTCCCACCACGATGTTTGTGTTGGTGCTGTGGTATCGACGCGGGGCGCTGGTGTAGGCATATGTCTAAACTCCAGACAAAAATGGATGCGATTAAACCGTTAAGTTAAATCATCATAACAATATGAAACCTCAATTAAACCCTATTTTGTATCGAGTTGCTGCCGTTGCTCTCGTTGGCTTAATCATTCTTTGCCTTGTTTGGGAGCTTTTTGTGGCGCCAGTGCGCCCGGGTGGATCTTACTTAGTATTAAAAGTGATTCCTTTATTGTTTCCTTTGCGTGGGGTGTTAAAAGGAAATATTTACACCTTGCAGTGGTCCTCTATGCTGGTGTTGCTTTATTTTATGGAGGGAGTGACGCGAGTATGGTCGGATCCAAACCCTATGTCTGTCATGATGGCAGGCATAGAAATTATTTTGTCTTTTATCTTTTACCTTTGTGCGTTGTTTTATTTATGGCCTGCAAAAAAAGCGGCAAAACAGCGTAAAAAAGTCACTCATCAACGGGATGCATAATGGGATTATTTGACGGACTGCGAACGCAGAACCATTTTGCGAGCTTAGGCTCTGCTTTTTATACACGGTTAGCGCCGCAAGGGCTAACAAACCCAACGTTACTGCATGTGAACCCAGCGGTTGCTAAAAAGCTAGGCTTGCAGGCGACGCAGATCCAGTCGGAGTCATTTTTACGCATTATGTCAGGCAATGAGCCATTGCCTGGCGGGGATACCTTAGCGGCGGTCTACAGTGGCCACCAGTTTGGACATTGGGCGGGGCAGTTAGGTGATGGGCGCGCGCATTTGTTGGGGGCGATTCAAACCGAGCACGAGGTGTTAGAACTACAGCTAAAAGGCTCTGGATTAACCCCTTATTCTCGGATGGGTGATGGGCGTGCGGTATTGCGCTCTTCATTGCGGGAATATTTAGCTAGCCATGCTATGCAGAATTTAGGGATACCCACCACAGAAGCATTGGCGATTGTCATGTCAGAGGATCCGGTATACAGGGAAACTAAGGAGACCGCGACCATTGTGTGTAGAGTGGCCCCCAGCTTTGTTCGTTTTGGTTCTTTTGAGCATTGGTTTAATCACCCTAAGCAGCTACGTCAATTATTGCATTATGTAGTGGATTATTTTTATCCTGAGTGCGGTACGCCGGGCTTGACGCCAGATGCAGAGTTGGCTTTGGCTCTATTACGTGAAATTGTACGGCGTAGCGCACAAATGGTTGCGCATTGGCAAACGGTGGGGTTTTGTCATGGGGTTATGAATACGGACAATATGTCGGTATTAGGGTTGACCATGGATTATGGGCCTTATGCTTTTATGGATGCCTTTGCCATTGACTATATTTGCAATACAACTGATAGCGGTGGGCGTTATGCTTGGTATAAACAACCCAGCATTGTGCATTGGAATTTAGCACGCTTAGCAAGCTGCTTTTTGGATTTGTGTACAGAGTCTCAATTGCAAGAAGTACTGGGGCACTTTGAAAGCGATTATGTGGCGCAGTATACGCATAATATGCAGCAAAAGTTGGGGTGGGATCAGTGGCAAGCGCAGGATCATCATTTAACCAATGATTGGTGGCAGTTGTTACACGACCATCAGGCTGATTTTAGTTTAAGTTTTAGGGCATTAAGCTTGGTTTTTGAACAGCCCGACTCATGGTTGGCTTTATTTGGACACAGCGAAGCCGCGCAACAGTGGTTAGCGCGTTATCAGCAACGCTCAGCGCTTAATCAGCACAGCCCGCAGCAGCGCCAAGAACAAATGGATCAGCACAACCCATTATATGTATTGCGTAATCATTTGGCACAGCAGGTGATTCAAGCGGTGCAACAAGGGGATATTGAGCCCCTAGCGCGTTTGTTTTTTGTATTAGAAAATCCTTATGATTGGCATGAAGGCTACGATGATTTGGCATTGCCGCCCACTCCGGATCAAAGCGTGCCCGCGCTAAGCTGCTCTTCATAGTGTGAGATTGGCATTATTTGGTTATGATTAGCAGCAATCATAAAACCTTTATTTGGGATAAAACGTTGTTATGGCAGCCAATACTTTAGGTAAATTATTCCGTGTTACTAACTATGGTGAATCACACGGACCAGCCATTGGTGCTGTGATTGATGGTTGTCCACCAGGATTGGCGCTTAGCGAAGCCGATATTCAGGTGGAGCTAGATCGTCGTCGTCCGGGTACATCGCGTCATGTCACCCAGCGCCAAGAGCCAGATCAAGTGGAAATTCTGTCAGGTGTGTATCAGGGTAAAACTACAGGAACGCCTATTAGCCTATTGATTCGTAATACCGATGCTCGCAGTAAGGATTATGGCAATATCGTGGATACGTTTAGGCCAGGGCATGCAGATTATGCATATTGGCGCAAATATGGTATCCGTGATCCACGAGGGGGTGGGCGATCCTCAGCGCGCTTAACGGCGCCAACAGTGGCTGCCGGTGCGATTGCTAAAAAATGGTTAGCGGAAAAATATGGGGTAAAAATTCGTGGGTATATGAGCCAGCTTGGCCCGATTGTGATTCCCTTTCAATCGTGGGAGCACGTTTCTAACAATCCCTTTTATGCTCCGAATGCGGATGTGGTACCTGAACTCGAAGCCTATATGGATGCTTTGCGCAAAGAGGGCGACTCGATTGGAGCACGGATCGAGGTGGTGGCCGAGAACGTTCCCGCTGGTTTGGGCGAACCTATTTATGCACGTATGGATGCCGAGATTGCCTATGCGATGATGGGGCTTAATGCGGTCAAGGGGGTGGAAATCGGTGCGGGGTTTGAGTCGGTTTCGCAGCGAGGCTCTGAACATGGTGATGCGATTACACCAACCGGCTTTGAATCGAATCATGCTGGGGGGATTTTGGGCGGCATCACCACTGGTCAACATATCGAAGTGTCTTTAGCCATTAAACCGACTTCCAGTATTCGCATCAAGCGCCCCTCCATTAATACAGAGGGCGAGCCGGTCGAGGTGCAGACCCTAGGACGTCATGACCCGTGCGTAGGGATTCGTGCAACTCCCATTGCAGAAAGTTTATTAGCGATTGTGATTATGGATCAGTTGCTGCGCCAGCGTGCACAGTGTGCCGATCATTGGTTAAGACCAGGAGAAAACTAATGCGAACCTTACTTAAAAAAGCAAAATGGATGGTAGCGCTAGGCACAACCAGCTTATTGGTCGCCTGCACGGCGATGGATACAACAAGCTCTGGCATGGTGGGTATTGAGCGTAAGCAGTATATGTCGAGCCTAGTCTCGGAAGCTGATCTGAATCAAACCGCCGCGCAGCAATATAACCAAATGATCAGCCAAGCACGAGCGCAATCAGCTCTTGATGTGAACCAGGCACAAACCCAGCGAGTACGTACCATTGCTCAGCGTTTAATCCAACAGGTGGGGGTGTTTAGACCCGATGCACAACAATGGAACTGGGAAATCCATGTGATTAATAGCGACGAAGTAAATGCGTGGTGTATGCCTGGTGGGAAGATGGCGGTTTATTCTGGCTTGATCAACAAAACCAAAGCCACCGATGATGAGCTGGCTGCGGTAATTGGACATGAAATGGCCCATGCCTTGCGTGAGCATGCTCGTGAGCAGATGTCTCAGCAAATGGCAACCAATATTGGGCTGTCCGTATTATCGGCGGTGACCGGAAGTTCGCTGGTAGGAGACCTAGGCAGCACATTAACGGATGTAATGTTTAATTTACCCAACAGTCGCACTCATGAAACCGAGGCTGATCGTTTAGGGGTGGAGCTGGCAGCTCGTGCCGGTTATGACCCTAGAGCTGCGGTAACACTATGGCAAAAAATGCAAGCCCTAAGCGGTAATGGTACGCCCGAGTTTTTGTCTACCCACCCATCACCGGCATCGCGGATTAATGATTTACAGGTAGCTGCTGAGCGCGTTATGCCGATTTACCAGCAGAATAAACGTTAAGTCCACTTAGCGACTCATACAAAAAAGCTGTGTTATTTAGACACAGCTTTTTTTATCCTATTATTTTTTATACTAGGATATGTATTGGTCTTGTACCGGTGTAAAACCTTGGCATAATAAAATCATCTTGAAAACTTTTTATGGGCGAGACTCAGATGGCAAAAACCTTATACGACAAGTTATTTGATTCGCATGTGGTGCATCGCGAAGACGATGGAACCTGTTTGCTTTATATTGATCGTCAGCTTTTACACGAAGTGACGAGTCCACAGGCATTCGAGGGTCTGGAGCTTGCTGGGCGCAAGCCATGGCGTATTAGCGCTAACTTGGCCGTGGCAGATCATAACGTGCCTACTACATCCCGTGCCGAGGGTATCGAAGATCCAATTTCTAAATTGCAAGTAGATACTTTGGTGAAAAATTGCGAAAAACATGGCATTACTCTGTTCGATATGAACGATCGCCGTCAAGGGATTGTGCATATTATTGGACCAGAGCAGGGCGCCACCTTGCCTGGCATGACAGTGGTTTGTGGGGACTCCCATACCAGCACGCACGGAGCAGTGGGGGCCTTGGCCTTTGGTATAGGGACCTCTGAGGTCGAGCATGTTTTAGCTACCCAAACCCTATACATGAAAAAAAGCAAAAGCATGCTGATTAAGGTAAATGGTAAGCTGCCTTTTGGGTGTACGGCCAAAGACTTGATTTTGTATGTTATTGGACAGATTGGTACAGCTGGCGGCACGGGGTATGCGATTGAGTTTGCAGGCTCAGCCATTAGTGATTTAAGTATGGAAGGACGCATGACGGTCTGTAATATGGCGATCGAGGCCGGCGCGCGTTCTGGTTTGGTTGCTGTGGATCAAAAAACCATCGATTATTTCCGTGGCCGTCCTTATGCGCCAACAGGGGTGTTGTGGGATCAGGCCGTGCAGTATTGGCAAACGTTGCACTCTGACGAGGGAGCGCAGTTCGATAAAGTCATTGAGCTGAATGCCGCCGACATTGCACCGCAGGTCACATGGGGTACATCCCCTGAAATGGTGATTGATATCACTCAAGCGGTACCAGACCCAGATAAAGAAAAAGATAGCGTAAAACGGGATGGCATGATTCGCGCCTTAGAGTACATGGGCTTGAATCCCATGCAGCCTATTACGGATGTTCGCATTGATAAAGTCTTTATCGGCTCCTGTACGAATGCGCGCATCGAGGACTTGCGTGATGCCGCAAAGGTGGCTCGGGGGCGTAAAGTGGCTTCGAATGTTAAGCAAGCCATGATTGTGCCGGGCTCTGGCTTAGTTAAATTACAAGCAGAACAAGAGGGCTTAGATAAAATCTTTATTGAGGCCGGTTTTGAGTGGCGAGAGCCGGGTTGCTCGATGTGTTTAGCTATGAATGCAGACCGTCTTGAGCCTGGTGAGCGCTGTGCGGCTACATCTAATCGTAACTTTGAAGGGCGTCAAGGGATGGGCGGGCGTACCCACTTAGTCAGCCCAGCCATGGCCGCGGCAGCAGCGATCGCGGGTCATTTTGTGGATGTTCGTAACTACAACTAATTCAAGGAACCAAAATGCAAGCATTTACTACCCATAAAGGACTGGTGGCTCCCTTAGATCGCGAAAACGTCGATACGGATTTAATTATTCCTAAGCAGTTTTTAAAATCCATTAAGCGTACAGGCTTTGGGCCAAACTTATTTGATGAGCTCCGCTATTTGGATCATGGCGAACCCGGGATGGACAATGATAAACGTCCTAAAAACCCAGATTTTGTGTTAAATCAAGACCGCTATCAGGGTGCGTCAATATTATTAGCACGTAAAAACTTTGGTTGTGGATCCAGTCGAGAACATGCGCCTTGGGCGTTGTTGCAATATGGTTTTCGTGCCATTATTGCCCCCTCTTTTGCGGATATTTTCTTTAACAATAGCTTTAAAAACGGCTTGTTGCCTATCGTGCTCTCCGAGTCACAGGTAGCCCGTCTTTTTGACGAGGTAAAAGCGTTCCCTGGCTATGAGCTAACGGTGGATTTAGCGCGTCAGGTTGTAGTAACCCCCGCTGGCGAGGAGCTGTCTTTTGCTATTGATGCCTCACGTAAAAACTCATTATTAAACGGTTTAGACGAAATTGGTCAGACTCTACAAAAAGCCGATTTGATTAAACAGTTTGAAGCCGAGCGGCTAGCACGTCACCCATGGTTAGTGGCGGATGCTTTAGCGTAAATGTTGCTTAGATAGATAAAAGGATTTTTCATGACACAAATTGCAGTATTAGCTGGAGACGGCATTGGGCAGGAAATCACGACTCAAGCCGCTCGTGTGCTTCAGGCTGTTGCTCCTGATTTAACATTGGTCGAAGCTCCAGTAGGTGGGGCAGCATATGATCTTCACGGTCATCCTTTACCCCAAGAGACTTTAGACCTCGCACAGCAGTCCGCCGCTATTTTATTTGGTGCCGTAGGGGATTGGAAGTACGATAATTTGCCTCGCGAGTTACGCCCAGAACAAGCGATTTTAGGTTTACGCAAAGCCATGGGCTTGTTTGCTAACTTCCGCCCAGCTATTTTATATCCTCAGCTTGCCCAAGCGTCTAGTCTAAAACCTGAAATTGTTTCTGGCTTGGATATTTTAATTATTCGCGAATTAACTGGGGATATTTATTTTGGTCAGCCACGTGGGGTACGTGTAGTCGAAGAGGGGCCTTTTGCAGGGGATAAGCAGGGCTTTGATACGATGCTTTATGCGGAAACAGAAATTCGTCGTATTGCAAAAGTGGCGTTTGAAGCGGCGCAAAAGCGTAATAAAAAACTATGCAGCGTAGATAAAGCCAACGTACTAGAAACCTCACAGTTGTGGCGTGACATCATGATAGAGGTCGCAAAGGACTATCCTGATGTAGAATTAAGCCATATGTATGTAGATAATGCCGCTATGCAGCTGGTACGCGCGCCTAAAGCGTTTGATGTGATTGTGACAGGAAATATCTTTGGTGATATTTTGTCTGACGAGGCAGCGATGTTGACAGGCTCGATTGGTATGCTTCCTTCGGCCTCGCTCAATGCTTCAAATCAGGGGCTTTACGAGCCAAGTCATGGTTCAGCTCCAGATATTGCAGGGCAAAATAAAGCTAATCCTTTGGCAACCATCCTATCGGCAGCGATGCTATTGCGCTACTCTTTAGGACGTGAGGCCCAAGCGTTGCAAGTAGAGCAGGCTGTCGCTACGGTCCTTGAACAAGGCTTACGTACCGCTGATATTTATAGCGAGGGCACGCAGTTGGTCGGCACCTCAGAAATGGGTGATGCTGTTCTTAACGCACTTGGTTAAAACGCCATTTTTATTTATTTAGGTGATTTTTCATGAAAAAAGCAGTAGGTTTAGTCGGTTGGCGCGGTATGGTGGGCTCTGTGCTCATGCAGCGTATGCGCGATGAAAACGATTTTGCTCTTTTTGAGCCCGTTTTCTTTTCAACAAGTAACGCAGGCGGTGCCGCTCCCAGCTGGGCTGATGGCGCGGGTCCTCTACAGGATGCCTACGATATTGATGCCTTGAAAAAATTACCGATTATTCTTACTGCTCAGGGCGGGGATTACACGTCGGCGGTTTACACAAAACTACGTGATGCAGGCTGGGATGGCCTATGGATTGATGCGGCGAGTACATTACGCATGGATGATGACTCTATCATTGTGTTGGATCCAATTAACCGCGATGTAATCGATCAAGGCTTAAAAAACGGTATTAAACAGTTTATTGGTGGGAACTGTACCGTTAGCTGTATGTTGATGGGGTTAGGGGGGCTCTTTAAAAACAACCTCGTAGAGTGGATGACCTCCATGACTTATCAAGCGGCCTCCGGTGGTGGGGCACAACATATGCGCGAGCTTTTGACACAGTTTGGCGAGATCAATGCCGCAGTAAAACCATTATTGGATGACCCCGCTAGTGCTATTTTAGAAATAGATCGTCAGGTATTGGCCAAACAAAAAGCGGATGACTTGGATCATCAGCACTTTGGTGTACCGCTTGGTGGAAACCTTATCCCCTGGATTGATTCTGACTTAGGCAATGGTATGTCACGCGAAGAGTGGAAAGGTGGGGTGGAAACCAATAAGGTTCTTGGTCATACTGCAGAAAACTATGTTCCCATCGATGGTTTATGTGTACGTATTGGGGCGATGCGCTCACATAGTCAAGCCTTAACCATTAAGCTACGCCAAGACCTACCCCTGGATGAGATCAATGATATTATTGCTCAGGGTTCGCAATGGGCTAAAGTCATACCTAACGAGCGTGAGCGTACCATGCATGAGCTAACGCCTGTAGCGGTGACAGGTACCTTGGATATCCCTGTGGGTCGTATGCGTAAGTTGGCTATGGGTGGTGACTACCTCAGCGCCTTTACCGTAGGTGATCAGTTATTGTGGGGGGCCGCCGAGCCACTACGTCGTATGTTACGTATTGCTCTAGGGGAACTCTAAATCATGCGCAGACACTGTCGCCGTGGAACGGCGCTATTTTTGCTCAGTGCTGGTGCAGCGGCAGTGTTCACTACACTGAGCGTTCAGGCGGCTGTGTTGGGGCATAGTCGGGTTACTTCTTTACCCGACCAGCCCTTACGCATTGTGGTTCAGCTCAAAGACTTAAGTACAGCAGAACTACAACGTGTTTCGGTACAGATAGCCCCGCTTTCGGCTTGGCAAGAGGCTGGGCTAACGCCACCGGTGGCCTTGGATTCGCTCAGTGCGCATTTAATTCCTGCTGTGCAGCCGAATGCTATGCAGATTGTGCTGCAGTCTCCACATGCTGTCGCTCAACCGGTGCTAGATGTACTGATAGATGTGAAAACGCCGGTTTCTACGCAGCGCCATCAAGTCAGTGTTTTAGCCAGTCAGGCGCCTACGCCGATGACGGTAGCGGTGGCGACTCCGGTTAGCCCAACGGTATCGGCGACCGAGCCTCGAGCTGCTACGGCCATCTCTGCACCCTCAACGCTAACGGTGCGCCAAGGGCAAACGCTTTATCGTATTGCACGCCAATGGCGACAAGAGGGGTATAGCGATCAGCAAATGATGGCTGCTCTTGTTCAGGCGAATCCGGATGCTTTTAGTCACGGCAATATGAATTTATTGCGTGCAGGGGCTCGCTTACAAAAACCTGATGCGGCCACTTTAGCTGCCATGACTCCAGAACAAGCGAAGCAGTTATATCAACGTCATTTACAGTGGTTTGATGAATATCGCCAGCGATTAGCTACGGGACAAAGCCTTGTGCCGATGCCCGAGACAGAAACAACCAGTACAAAAACATCAGTAGCGTTGGATATAGCAACTGATCGCCTTCAGTTAAGTCGAGCCGATGATGATTCGATGCAGGCAGACCAAGCAGCGGCTGTGGCGCAAGAAATCACGCATACGGCGCAACGCTTGGCACAGTTGGAAAGCACCTCAGCCGAGCGCGCTGATACTGTCAAAGAGAGCAATGGATCCCCCAAGGATGCAAGCCCCTCTTTAGACTCGTCTGCTATACAATCATCAGAATCAAAAAATACGACGTTAGCCCCGGCTGTGGATGCCTTGGAACCCACGGCAGCAGTTGCGTCTCCATTGGCAGCATCCAGTCGTGGTGCGAGTGCAGATACGGATCCTGCTTCTAGCACTGAAGCGGTCGCTTCCCGTTCTTGGTTTGGCTGGTGGGCAGGCTTTTTGGTTTTAGCAGTGATCCTTGTAGCATGGGTATTGCGACGTAATCCGGTATCACCGGACGAGGTTGAGCTGAGGGAAATAAAAGAGTGAAACAACGCATCGCTTTAGGTTTGTGCTATGACGGCACAAACTGGCAGGGCTGGCAAACTCAGCCTTCAGGGCGCACGATTCAAGATCAATTGGAAAAAGCGCTGGCCCAGTTTTTGGCCGAACCGGTACAAACGCTTTGTGCAGGGCGCACAGATGCAGGGGTGCACGCGCTTAATCAAGTAGTGCATTTGGATACCGGCGCACAACGGTCGGCTGAATCTTGGATTCGTGGCTTAAACACCTTATTGCCATCGAGCATTTCAGTACAATGGGCACAGCCGGTTGACACCTCATTTCATGCCCGGTTTTCGGCGCAGCGACGACGATATATTTATTTATTGCGCAACGCTCGGGTACGCTCTCCATTGTTGCAAGGTAAAGTAGGCTGGGTTTTCCAGCCTTTATCTTTGGATGCGATGCGTAAAGCCGCTGCATTATTATTAGGAGAGCATGACTTTAGTGCTTTTCGAGCAGCAGAGTGTCAGGCAGCGAGTCCAGTGCGCGAGCTAACCCAATTAACCATTCATCAAGATCACGAATTATTTGTGTTTGAGTTCGAGGCTAATGCGTTTTTGCATCATATGATTCGTAATTTGATGGGGGCATTAGTGTATGTGGGGATGGGGCGTCAAGCACCAGAGTGGGTCACCGAATTATTGCAACACAAAGATCGTCGCCTAGCAGCACCGACTTTTGCTGCTGATGGGTTGTATTTAACAGGGGTGGATTATCCTGCCGAGTATGGTTTGCCCACCACGAGCAGTATGCAGCTATGCCAACGTTTTTTAGGGATTCAGTGGGGTAAATCATAACTGTGGTTTTCCCTAGCCTTTTGGATTTTTTCTTAGTTGTGGTTCGGCGATCGTATAAAATTGTGGGGTTCACTTTTTGCAATTTTATGCACCCGCTTTTTGTAGTATGAAATTATGTCATTTTTACTTAAATTCTCATCGCTTATAGACCGTTTAAATCAAACGGTAGGGCGGGCTGTGGCATGGCTAACACTGCTTGTTGTGGTCGTTAGTGCAACCAATGCTATTATCCGCAAAATTTTTAGTGTTAGCTCGAATGCTTGGCTAGAGTTACAGTGGTATTTATTTGGTGCCATTTTCTTATTGGCGGCGGGATATACGTTTTTGCGTAATGAACACGTGCGCGTAGATGTGGTGGCGCAGCGCTTTACACGTAAAACGCAAATTTATATCGAAATCATCGGTGTGGTTTTCTTTTTACTGCCGGCGTGCCTTTTGGTTTTTTGGTTATCAATTCCTTATTTTTATAAATCGTATGTGCTCTTAGAGCAGTCTTCGAATACCGGTGGGCTGATTCGTTGGCCGGTTAAATTACTGATACCTGTTGGTTTTGGCTTATTGATTTTATCAGGGGTGTCGCATTTGATTAAATGCATAGGGTTTTTACAAGGGCGTTGTCCGGATCCATTAGCACAAGCGGAAGCCATGCAAAAAGCCGAGGTGAATGCGGCGGATGTCATTCGTCAGCATGCAGAGGAAAAACTCGAGCAGCAGCGTCAACACATTGAAAAAGGTGCCGTATGATGGAGTTTATTATTGCTAACTTGGCACCCATAATGTTCATTAACCTCATCGCTTTTTTGCTTTTGGGGTTTCCGGTTGCATTTACTTTGGCAGCGACAGGGATTCTTTATGGTTTGGTTGCGATTGAGTTCAATTTGATGCAACCGGCCTTGTTTCAGGCATTACCGCAGCGTATTTTTGGCATTATTTCAAACGACACCTTGCTAGCGGTTCCTTTTTTCACCTTGATGGGTTTGGTTTTAGAGCGATCAGGTATGGCCGAAGACCTGCTTGATACCATTGGGCAGCTGTTTGGGCCAGTACGCGGCGGGTTAGCAATAGCCGTTGTTTTTGTGGGGGCCATGCTTGCTGCAACGACAGGGGTGATTTCGGCGTCGGTCATTTCGATGGGGTTAATTTCGCTACCGATTATGCTGCGTTATGGCTATGACCGTCGCTTAGCGACGGGGGTCATCGCGGCGTCAGGAACCTTATCGCAGATCATTCCCCCTTCTATTGTCTTAATTATTTTAGCGGATCAGCTTGGGCGTTCGATTGGTGATATGTACCGGGGTGCAATGCTGCCTGGTTTGTTGCTGACGCTAACTTATATTTTATATATCGTGGTGTTGGCAATTCTTCGACCCAAGAGCGCGCCGGCTTTGCCGCCCGAAGCACGTATTTATGTAGAGCCTGACGGCAGTCGTGGCTTGCGTTCGTTATTCGTGTTAACGGTTATTGCTGCTGTCGTATCCTTTTTTGGTACCGAGTACTACTTTGCCACCCATGAAAATGCACCCATTGATGAGCTGGTGGTCATTGCGTTGCTGATTTGGGGCATGGTCGCTTTATTGATTGCTTTAGTCAATAAAACCTTTAAGCTCGGTTTGCTTTCGCAGATTGCTGAGCGCGTCACCTTTGTGATGATTCCGCCTTTGTTTTTAATTTTCCTTGTGTTGGGCACAATTTTTATTGGCGTGGCTACGCCCACAGAGGGGGGAGCGATGGGGGCGGTCGGGGCGATCATCATGGCTGTATCCAGAGGGCGTTTATCCTTTAAGTTATTAGCCCAAGCCATGGGAACCACCACGCGCTTATCATGTTTTGTGGTGTTCATTCTTGTGGGCTCCACCATATTTAGCTTAAGCTTCCGTGGTATTAATGGCGACTTATGGGTAGAGAGTTTACTTATAGACTTGCCAGGTGGAGAAATGGGCTTTTTGATTGCTGTGAGCCTATTAACCTTTTTCTTGGCTTTCTTCTTGGATTTTTTCGAGCTGGCCTTTATTATTGTGCCGTTACTGGGCCCAGTCGCGGATAAAATGGGCATTGACTTGATATGGTTTGGGGTATTGCTAGCGGTCAATATGCAGACCTCCTTTATGCATCCACCCTTTGGCTTTGCCTTATTTTTCCTACGTTCCGTAGCCCCTCGTGAGGACTATGTAGATAGTATTACGGGTAAAACGGTACGCCGTGTTACTACGGGTGATATTTACTGGGGGTCCGTGCCTTTTATTATGATTCAAATCTTGATGGTGGTCGCGGTATTAGCCTTCCCAGGTTTAGTTACGCATTACAAAGCCGGTGAAATCCAAATCGACCCGTCGGAGATCCAGTTTGGTATAGAAAGCTCCTACGGTGATGACGATTACGGCTATGGTGCTAACCCCTTTCAGTAAATAAGTGGTAATAGTTATGATCAACAGGCTGGGTATCCAGCCTGTTTTGTTGTTGAGGAAAAAATGCGTACTCGAGTCAAAATGTGTGGTTTTACACGTATAGAGGATATTGATGCAGCGGTGCAGGCCGGTGCAGATGCCCTGGGCTTTGTTTTTTACCCTAAAAGTCAGCGTTATCTGCGCCCAGAGCAAGCCCGACTTTTAGCGCAACATGTTCCCGCTTTTGTGCAAACCGTGGCCTTATTTGTTAATCCTACGCCCGCTTTTGTACAAACGGTTATACAGCAAATGCAGCCAGATTTGTTGCAGTTTCATGGCGAGGAATCCGTAGCGTTTTGTGAGTCATTTGCTTATCCATATATTCGGGCTTTTCGGGTGGGGGCTCCTGATTTAGATACGCCTACAAAAATTGTACAACATTGTCGTCGCTATGCTTCGGCTAAAGGGTGGTTGTTCGATAGTTATACATCGGCATATGGCGGGAGCGGTGTGCGCTTTGATGATGACTTATTAGAGGCCTTGCATGCCCAGCACCGTCCTCAGGACCCGCCGTTAATTTTGGCAGGGGGGATTCGCCATCATAATGTATTGGCACAAATACAGCGTCATCACCCTTTTGCGGTAGATGTAAGTAGTGCGATTGAAGATGCCCCAGGTATAAAAAATGCAGAAAAAATACAGCAGTTTATGCGAATAATGAACCAATCGCCATTCCAGCAGTCTGATGAGTAAGATCGACTTTTAGGACAGACGTATGCAGGTTATCACCTTGGGCCCACTTTCCATGAATGCGAGCTTGCTGTTTGCGTTGCTGGCTTTGATGTTGATGTTTTTTGTGGCTGGCTACCTAGGGAAAAAACAACAACAAAACATAGAATCAACGCTGTGGTGGATTACTTTAGGGGCGGTACTCGTTGGGCGTTTGAGTTTTGTTGCACGGTTCTGGACGGATTATCGTGGGGACTGGGTGGCAATCATTAACTTGCGTGATGGGGGATTTATGTGGCAGGCCGCCTTGGTTTTTGCGGTCGTGCTGATGATGGCGTTGGTATGGCGGCGTCCACCATTACGTCATGGAGTGTTCTGTAGTGTTGGTGCGGCGGCGGTTACGTTTGGACTGCTGTGGGGTGGTTTTAGCTTATGGGCGCCTTCACCCGCGCAACAGATGCCTAAAATTCAATTGGTAGACTTAGAAAATAAAGCTGTGTCTTTGGTCGAGTACGAAGGAAAACCAGTGGTACTGAACTTATGGGCAAGCTGGTGTCCACCATGTCGACGTGAAATGCCGGTTTTAGAGGCGGCGCAACAATCCCATCCGGACTTACATTTTGTTTTTGCTAACCAGGCGGAAACCGCACAGATTGTGCAACAGTATCTAGATACAGAGTCGCTAAAATTAGAAAACGTATTACTTGATAAAAATACGCAGCTCGCTGAGCTAATTCAAAGTCGTGGGCTGCCGACGACACTTTTTATTGATGCACAGGGCCGCATACAAAGTTATCGTATGGGCGAGCTTTCTCAGGCAACGCTTAACGCTTACCTATCTACACTTAAATAGCGTCTATTTGTGCAAAACAGTCTTTATTTTGTTTTAATTTGTTACGGATTTGTCTTTTTATAACTTTTTGGGGTGGTAAAGTCATAACAGATTGTTAGAATAAAAAACCTTATTCATCAATAGGTTTAGGTTATGAATGAAAAGACCTCAACAAGCACAATAAGCAAGCCGGTTTTTTTCAGCTCGGCCGGTATTTTGCTTTTGCTGGCTTTTGTGGTGACCGTATTCCACGAAGGCTCACTCAAAGTATTTGATCAAGTGCAGAGCTGGATTGTAAATGATGTCGGCTGGTTTTATATTTTGGTGGTGGCAGTAATTTTACTGCTCACCGTTTTTTGTATGTTCAGCCGTTTTGGCGATATTAAGCTCGGGCCAGATCACAGTACCCCAGACTACAACACCATTACTTGGTTTTCCATGCTGTTTTCGGCAGGGATGGGTATCGGCTTGATGTTCTTTGGTGTGGCCGAGCCGTTAATGCATACTCTGGCACCACCAGTGGGCGAACCTAATACCCCTGAAGCTGCTCGTGAAGCCATTCGTATTACGTTCTTCCATTGGGGATTCCATGCCTGGGCGATTTATGGAATAGTAGCTTTAGCCTTAGCATTTTTTGCTTATCGCTATCGACTGCCCTTGACCTTGCGCTCTGCCTTGTATCCTTTGATCGGTGAGCGTATCCACGGCCCGATTGGGAATGCGGTGGATATTTTTGCGGTCGTCAGTACGGTACTTGGGGTGGCGACTTCTCTAGGGTTTGGAGTGCTGCAGATCAACAGTGGTTTGAACCATTTGTTTGATATTCCCGTTAACTCTACCGTACAGGTTTTATTGATTATTGGCGCTACATTATTAGCCTCTTTGTCGGTGTCGTTAGGGCTGGATAAAGGAGTGCGCCGTCTATCTGAACTCAATATTATTTTGGCAGTGGCATTACTGCTATTTGTATTGATTTTGGGGCCGACCGTCTTTTTGATTAAGGCTTATGTAGAAAATACGGGGGGCTATTTATCTGAAATTGTAGGCAAAACTTTTAATTTATATGCTTACGAGAAAACGGATTGGCTTGGTGGTTGGACTTTGCTGTACTGGGGCTGGTGGCTATCTTGGTCGCCTTTTGTGGGCATGTTTATTGCGCGTGTTTCCCGTGGTCGTACCATCCGTGAGTTTATTGCTGGTGTGATTTTATTACCCACCGCTTTTACGTTCCTTTGGATGACCGTATTCGGGGACAGTGCTATTGACTTGGTGATGAACCAAGGCGTGCAGGCAATTGCTGATGCAACTTTAAAAGATAGCTCCTTAGCACTGTATGTGTTTTTAGAGAATTTCCCTTTCTCTTCCTTCTTGAGTCTGGTTGCTGTGGTCATGGTGCTGGTGTTCTTTGTCACCTCGGCTGACTCAGGAGCTTTAGTGGTCGACATGTTAGCCTCGGGTGGCAATGCCGAAACACCCGTATGGCAACGGTTATTTTGGGCCTTAGCAATGGGGGGGATGGCGATAGCTTTACTCTTAGCTGATGGTCTTCAAGCATTGAGTACCGCTACACTGGCTTCTGCTTTGCCTTTTGCTTGCGTATTGCTTGTGGTGATGTGGGGGTTAGTCAAAGCGTTGCGTGAGGATGTGACCAAGCGTGATACGCACACACAGTTACACTTGGCCCCACGCCATGGTGGGCCTACTACGTTAGATTGGCAACGTCGTTTACGTAATTTAACCACTTATCCACGTCGTCGTCATATTCAGCGCTTTATGGAAGAGGTGGTGACGCCAGCACTAGAAGAGGTAGCTGCGGCGCTAACCAAGCAGGGGGCCAATACTACGGTAGAGCAAACCCCAAAACAGGTGGCGTTGCATGTGGAGCACGATAGCGAGTTAGACTTTGTGTATAAAGTGCGCCCAGAAGCTTATCCTTTGCCTGCTTTTGTGGAAAATGACGAGGAGGAAGACGATGATAATAACTCGGAACGTAAGTATTTCCGTGCCGAAGTGCATTTACGTGAGGGCGGTCAGAATTACGACGTGATGGGCTGGAGTCGAGCCGAAGTGATTGATGATATTTTAGATCAATACGAACGTCACTTACATTATCTACATCTGATTCGTTAATCGATATAGCTAATGCAAAAGCCACTTGGGCGTAATCCCGAGTGGCTTTTTTTCTGTGGCTTATACGTGTTCAGAGTCGGCGGAGCTTTGCTTTGCATATTGGCTAGCAAGCATCGAGCAAGCCATGAGTTGTATTTGATGAAAAATCATGATTGGCAATAGCACAGGGCCAAGCATAGCGCTACTAAATAATACCTGGGCCATGGGTACCCCGGTTGCTAAGCTCTTTTTAGAGGCGCAAAAAACAATGGTAATTTCGTCTTCACGATTAAACCCAAAGCGACGTGCTAGGAAAGTGGTTAACCATAATACAAAAACCAAAAGCACCATGCATACGATAAATAAGGCGGCTAATGCGGGTAGGGGAACAGTTTGCCATAAGCCGCTAACCACAGAGGCACTAAAAGCAGTATAAACCACGAGCAAAATGGAACTTTGATCGACGTTTTTGAGCCAGCGAGCGTTTTTGACCATGAAGTGGGCAGTCAAAGGGCGTGATAAATGTCCTACTAAAAAGGGTAGGAGTAACTGTAAACTAATATCGATAATGGCTTTACCCATACCGGTTGTGCCAGCATTAGTATCAAGCATTAGGTTCAGGACCACGGGGGTCGCTACAATACCAATTAGACTAGAAGCCGAGGCACTACACACCGCAGCAGGAATATTGCCTTTAGCGATAGAGGTAAACGCAATAGCTGATTGTACGGTGCCAGGTAGAGCGCATAAATACAAGACACCTATGGTTAAAGGCACCCCTAATAAAGGCGTTAGAATGGGTTTGCTTAGCCAACCAATGATAGGAAAGGCAATAAAGGTAAAGCTAAATACTAATAGGTGTAAGCGCCAGTGCATCATGCCAGCAATAATGGCTTCGCGTGAGAGCTTGGCACCATGCATAAAAAATAATAAAGCAATAGCAAACCGAGTGAGCCACTCGAAGAATATGGCAGCATCCCCTTTGGCTGGCAAGAGCGTAGCTGTAATCACTACGGTAATGAGAATAAGTGTGAAATTATCAAAAATTAGACGTAATCGAGCAAGCATACGTTATCAACCTATGAACTTAGCGTTTTAATAAGAAACCAGCCAAGGTAAAAGCACAAAAAAGATCCTAATAAATGTAGTAATAGGTGTAAAAACAAATAGAAAAAATATTGTTGTTGGAGCAAAGTAAAGCCTTCGGCAGTAAAGGTGGAAAAGGTAGTAAGCCCACCTAAAAAACCGGTAGCTAAAAAAAGCTGCCAATAAGCGTTTAGGGAGAAAGCAAATTGAACCGCACCAAAAAGTAGCCCCATAAAAAAAGCACCAAGCCAGTTGGCGCCGAGAGTGCCAAGAGCGATAAAGGGGAACAGTTGGTTCAAAGATACGCCAATAAGCCAACGTGTGACTGCACCTAAGCCTCCGCCTAGGCCTACGATGAGCGTCTGTTTAAGTAGCAAAATGTCTCCTTAGGACGACAATGTTTTATCTTATAGAGAGAGTCTACATGATTAATGATGAGTTAATGAATACCATAGGGCAAGCTCGCCGTATTTTAATCTTCAGTGGCGCCGGTATGTCAGCAGAAAGTGGGGTACCGACCTTTAGGGATGAGCTAACAGGATTATGGGAGCAATATGACCCAATGGATTTGGCGACCCCAGAAGCATTTGAGAGAGACCCTGCTTTGGTTTGGGGGTGGTATATGTGGCGCCGACAACAAGTGGCAGCGGTTGAGCCAAATGCGGGTCATCGTGCGATTGCGGCATGGCAACGTATTTATCCACTGCGTATCGTGACACAAAATGTGGATGATTTACATGAGCGAGCTGGAAGCTATGGGGTGGTGCATGTGCATGGGGAGCTGTTTGCATCACATTGTTATCGTTGCCGAGCCCCCCATAAGCCTACAGCGCTCGAAGAGACCTCAGAGCAGATCGGTCAGCCAATTGATCCGCCCCATTGCAAGTTATGTGGTGGCTTGGTGCGACCTAGCGTAGTATGGTTTGGCGAGGCCCTAGATGAGGCCAGTTTACGCGCTGCCATTTATGAGGCTGAAAACTCCGATTTAGTGCTTGCGATTGGCACATCAGGGTTAGTGCAGCCAGCAGCGCTTGTTCCTCAATGGGCAAAAGATCAAGGGGCACAGGTGATTCAGATTAATCCGAACCCTACAGCATTAGATGAGCTCTGTGACATTAATATTCGGTCGACGGCGGCTCATGTTCTACCACAAATAGTAGAAAAACTCGGTATACATAACTAAAGATCACAGGATGATGGATTCTATTTTAGATACAGAGCAAATGTATGCGGCTGATAGGGCGGCGATAGCGCGGGGGATCAGTGCCTATAGCTTAATAGATCGAGCTGGGGTAGCGGCGGCAGAGCAAATCCATGTTCGTTGGCCAACAGGAAAAATCTTGGTTTTGTGTGGGCCGGGTAATAATGGGGGCGATGGGTATCGCCTCGCCTCGCAGTTACATTGCTGGGGGCGTGCAGTACGCGTGATGGAGTATGCGCCGCAGCGAGCGCGTTCTGCTGAAGCGCAGGCTCATCGAGAGCAGTGTCTAGTCGCGCTCGAGCCTTTAGATGAGACGGCTTTTGAGGCAGCGGATATTGTGGTGGATGCGCTACTTGGTATGGGGTTGCAGCGCCCACTGTCTGCTGCGCTTCAGACAGTATTACAGAGCTTGCAGGCCAGCTCCGCCTCTATTTGTGCGATCGATGTACCCACTGGTATTGATGGTAATGGCCGGTGTTGGGCAGAGGCCCCATTACAAGCAGCGTTAACAATTACATTTTTTAGAAAAAAATTAGCGCATGTGCTTGCTCCTAGTCGATTTTTGTGTGGTGAGATTAAGGTCGTGGATATTGGCTTATGCGAAGAGGATGTGACACCTCCCTCGTACCTATATGAAAACCAACCGGCGTTGTGGCAGTCAGCGATCCCGTGGCCACAACCTTTGCAGCATAAGTATCAGCGCGGTGCAGCTTTGGTGTATGGGGGCAGTGAAATGACGGGGGCAGCGCGTTTGAGTGCTTTAGCGTGTGCGCGGGCAGGTGCAGGAGCCACGACAATTGCTTGCGCGTCAGATGTATGGGCTATTTATGCACAAAGCATGCAATCGGTGATGGTAAAACGTTGGCACAGCCTAAGCCAAGCGGCGGCTCTGAGTCATAGCTCTACCTATCAAGCGGTACTGATAGGGCCCGGTTTGGCGCCAGAGCCCAGCACACAAGAGCTTGTTATGCGTAGTTTGTTGCAAACTCAGGTTTCAAGTTGGGTGGTGGACGCGGGAGCATTGACCGCTTTTGCTTCGCAGCCAGAATCTTTATTTGAGGGCATACATACTAGTGCAGCGCAAGTGATTCTGACCCCACATGAGGGGGAGTTCGCACGACTATTTCCCGATTTGGCTTTACATTCAAATCAGAAAAATAAAGTTGAACGGGCACGTCAGGCTGCCGCACGCAGCGGTGCGATCGTGCTTCTAAAAGGTAGTGACACTGTGGTTGCAAGCCCCGATGGACGGGCGGCGGTGCAAACGCAATCCTCACCGTATTTGGCATCAGCCGGTAGCGGTGATGTATTAGCTGGTATGATGACGGGCCTTTTAGCACAAGGGATGTCACCTTGGTTGGCGGCCAATATGGCGGTATGGATGCATAGTCAGGCTGGCTTGATCTTGGGGGCTGGTTTAATCGCAGAAGATCTCGTGCAGTCTATTCCGACAATTTGGCAGCAAATAGGGCGTATGAATTAACCCATGAATGTAGATGTGAGAGAAAAATTTAGTCAAAGTGATGAGCAGACCATGCAATTAGCGCTACAATTGGCGCAGCGAGCGTGGCAGGCAGGGGAAGTACCGGTAGGGGCGGTCTTGGTCGATGCCCAAGGTGAAATCATTGGGCAGGGCTACAATCAGGTTATTACGCAAGCTGATCCGACTTGGCATGCCGAAATTGAGGCACTGCGCCAAGCCGCGCAACAACAGCAAAATTACCGCTTACCGGGTGCGCAGCTTTTTGTGACCCTAGAGCCGTGCATGATGTGTTTAGGTGCGTTGCTGCATGCACGCGTTGCGCGGATTGTGTATGCCACAGCCGATCCTAAAACCGGTGTGTGTGGCAGCCAGCTTTGCTTGCATGAGCATACTGCTCTGAATCATCACACTCAGGTACAAGCTGGGCTTTATCAAGATCAAGCGGCGCAGTTATTGCGAGACTTTTTTAAAGAGCGCCGGCAGTTGGCTAAACAACGTAAACAGACTTTATGAAAACCGAATCAATCACGCAAAAGGGTGAGCAGGCTTCATGCCATGCCGCCACGCCCGAGGGCATTTATATTATTTCTTCTTCTAGTGCGGTAGAAGATGCCAGTCAATTACATTGGGCTCAGCAGCATTTACGCGCTTTAGGTTGGCAAGTGCAACTGGATGGGGATGCACTAGCCGTGCACCAGCGTTTTGCAGGCAGTGACGCTCAACGCTTAGCAGCCATAGAGCGGGCGTTAAACCAGCCTCATGATGTGGTGTTGTCGAGCCGAGGCGGCTATGGGCTAAGCCGGCTGTTACCCTTTATTGATTGGAAAGCCGTGGCGCAAAGCGGTAAGCGTTTTGTAGGGCATAGTGATTTTACGGCGTTTAATTTGGCTTTGTTAGCACAAACGGGGGCCATAAGCTACGCAGGGCCGTGCGCGGCTTTTGATTTTGGGGTGGAGCAGCCCGACGATCTAACATTGGATTTATTCCATGAGGCCATGACCAATCAGCTCGAGGTGCTGAGCTTTGAGGCAGAAGGCTCCGATGCCGTTGATACACGGGGTGTGCTTTGGGGGGGGAACCTCGCCATGCTTTGCTCTTTATTAGGAACGCCTTATTTCCCTCAGGTGCCCTATGGCATTTTGTTTTTAGAGGATGTGGGCGAGCATCCTTATCGTATTGAACGCTATTTAAATCAGCTCTGGCAGGCGGGGGTGCTGGCCCAGCAGCAAGCCATTATTTTGGGACAGTTCACAGGTTACCATTTGGCTGAGCATGACCGAGGCTACGATATGCAAGCCGTTATACAGTGGTTACGCCAAACGGTCAAAAAACCGGTGGTTTTAAATTTGCCATATGGGCATGTGCCTTTGAAAGCCACCTTACCCATCGGCAAAAAAATTGGTGTGGCTACCGAGGATGATATGGCGTATTTGCTGATCGAAGAACATCATCACGAATAAGCCCCTTTATTGATTATTTTTTAAGATATTTTGTTGTGATTACGACTTCAAACCTAACTATCCAATTTGGACCCAAACCCTTATTCGAAAATGTAAATGCCAAATTTGGAGGGGGCAATCGTTACGGCCTTATCGGAGCAAATGGCTCGGGAAAATCCACTCTCATGAAAATCATTGGTGGCGATTTGGAGCCCACAGCCGGTAGTGTGACGTTAGATCCAGGCATGCGCTTAGGTAAGCTGCGCCAAGATCAGTTTGCCTTTGAGACGCATACTGTATTAGATGTGGTGATGATGGGACATACGGAAATGTGGCAGGCCATGACGGAGCGCGATGCCATTTATGCGGATATGGAGGCCACCGAAGACGATTATATGCGGGCGGCAGAACTAGAAAGCTTATTCGCGGAATACGATGGTTACACCGCACAGGCACGAGCTGGAGAATTACTTTTAGGTCTGGAGATCCCCACCGAGCAGCATCATTTATTGATGAGTGAATTAGCCCCGGGCTGGAAGTTGCGGGTATTGTTAGCGCAAGCATTGTTTTCTAATCCTGATGTACTGCTGCTTGATGAGCCCACTAACAACTTGGATATTAATACGATTCGTTGGCTCGAAGAAACCTTAAATAGTTATGACAGTACGATGATTATTATTAGTCATGACCGTCACTTTTTAAACCAAGTGTGTACACATATGGCTGACTTGGATTATGGTGAGCTGCGTATCTATCCGGGTAACTATGATGATTATATGTTGGCCTCGGCGCAAGCACGGGAACGTTTGTTACATGCAAATGCCAAAGCCAAAGAACGCATTAGTGAACTGCAAGATTTTGTACGACGTTTTTCAGCCAACAAATCTAAGGCGCGTCAGGCAACCTCGCGCATTAAACAAATTGATCGTATTAAGTCAGAAACGGTTGAGGTCAAACCCTCTTCTCGCCAAAACCCCTATATTCGGTTTGAACAAGCTAAGCCGTTGCATCGGTTAGCTGTGAGCACAGAAGCCCTGAGCAAAGCTTATGACCGTCCTATTATTGATCAGCTGAATCTTACGATAGAGGCAGGCGAGCGTATTGCTATTGTTGGTGCGAATGGCGTAGGTAAAACAACATTATTACGCTTATTGTATGGGGATCTTGCTCCGGATGCGGGGAAAGTAACATGGGCTGAGAACGCTGACATTGGTTATATGGCGCAAGACGTCTCCGATGCTTTTACCCAGGACAGTAACCTTTTTGATTGGCTACTTGATTATCGCCAGCCTGGGGATGATGATCAGGCCTTACGTTCGGTACTAGGGCGTTTGTTATTTTCTAGCGATGATATTAAAAAATCCGTAAAAGTATTATCTGGCGGAGAAAAAAACCGTTTAAGTTTTGGTCGGTTAATGCTATCTCGGCATAATGTGCTCATGCTAGATGAGCCCACTAACCATTTAGATATGGAGTCTATCGAGTCCTTACAAATGGCGTTAGAAAAATATGCGGGCACTTTAATTTTTGTATCGCATGACCGTGAGTTTGTCTCTGGTGTTGCTACACGAATTATTGAAATTTTCCCCAATGGTAAACTGGTGGATTATGTCGGTGCTTATGACGACTACTTAGCTTATCGGGATAGCCAAACAACAGTGTAACCATGCTTTATCAATTAGACGATATTTACCACTACGAAGAAGACATTAAAAAAAGCCGGTTTTTAGCGATCGCTGCGCCAGTACAGAGCGCAAGCGACGCCATGGCTTTTTTAGAGCAGCACAGTGTGCCTGATGCGACCCATAACTGCTGGGCATATAAAATCGGTGATGAGTATCGTTTTAATGATGATGGCGAGCCAGGGGGGACGGCAGGGCGTCCTATGCTCCAGGCCATAGAGGGACAAAGCTGCGATCGAGTAGTGGTACTGGTGATTCGTTGGTTTGGCGGTGTTAAGCTGGGTACGGGTGGATTGGTACGTGCTTATGGGGGCGTGGCCGCGTCGTGTTTGCGTTTAGCACCTAAAAGCCCTATTGTGCCGCTGCAAACGGTGCTGTGTTCATGTGAATACAGCGATAGTGATCTGGTGCGCTCCCGCTTTGCTCAGTATCAAGCCCAAGTGCTAGCCGAGCAGTTTGGAGCAACGGGGGTTGAGTGGCATTTGGCTTTACCCTTGGATCAGGTCGAGGCTTTTGAACAAGCGTTTACTAATCTGACACGAGGCCAAGGCTTTTGGTCTAAACAAGAGCAGACGGATAGTCAGTCTTTAGAGTAAAAAATACCCCGCTGTACAAGCGGGGTATGTATGCGGGAAAATTAGGCCTGGTTATTTTGTTGGGCCGCGATTTCCGCGTGGACTTCTTCCATATTGACCGCTTTGACCTGGGTAATGAGCTCTTCAAGCTGCGATTCTGCCAAAGCACCGGAGTGTTGGAACAACAGGACTTTTTCGCGGAATACCATGATAGTAGGGATAGAGCGGATGCGCATGGCGGCGGCTAGGTCTTGCTCTTCTTCCGTGTTGACTTTAGCAAAAGTCATATCAGGGTGCTTAGCGGCGACGGCTTCGTAAGTAGGGCCAAACTGCTGACATGGACCACACCAAGGGGCCCAAAAATCAATGATTAAAGGTTTGTCGCTATCAATGGCCGCTTGGAAGGTGTCTTGAGTAAGATCTACGGTGCTCATAATTCTTCCTTAAATGAAAAAGCGGCTATTAATATAGCCGCTTTATAATTGGTAGTTATAACTATGTTATATCTGTAGTGTAACGCGTTTTCAAAATAAAAAAACCCCTTAATCCGGAAAAAATGCGTATTTCACAATAAATAACCCTGCCACAATTGCCGTTGCGGGATGAATATCGCGGATTTTTCCTGTGCTTAGTTTAATCACTACATAGCTAATAAAACCAAAAGCCAGTCCGTTGGCAATGGAGTAGGTAAATGGCATGGTCAGAGCCGCTAGCGCAGCGGGGGCGGCTTCCGTCATGTCATTCCAGTTGATTTCAGCCACTTCGCGCAGCATTAGCCCAGCCACATAAAGTAATGCCGGCGCGGTTGCGTAGGCGGGAACCATTTTTGCTAAGGGTGAAAAAAACAACGCTAATAAGAAACAAGCGGCAACCGTTAGCGCAGTCAGCCCTGTGCGGCCACCGGCTTGTACGCCAGAGGCGCTTTCTACATAGGCGGTGGTGCTACTGGTGCCGATTAGAGAGCCCGCAACGATGGCTGTACTGTCTGCAAACAAGGCTCGGCCTAAGCGGCCGGGATTGTCGTCGGTAATGAGGTTGGCCCGTTTAGCAACGCCGAGCATGGTGCCAGTGGCATCGAATACCTCGACCAATACTAAGACTAAAATCACATGAGCAAGCCCCATGTGCAACGCACCGATAATATCTAGCTGCATAAACGTGGGCGCAATGCTTGGGGGCATAGAGAAAATGCCCTGATAATCATTATGGCCTGTTAGTGTGGCAAGAGCGGTAACGGTTAAAATACCAATTAAGATCGCCCCCCGTATTTTAAGGGCATCCAGTGCGGTGATGATAAAAAACCCCAAGATAGCAAACAGGGCGCTTGGTTGGGTTAGATCTCCAATACCGATTTTTGTGGCAGGGTGGTCGACAACGATGCCTGCATTCATCATGGCAATAATGCCTAGGAATAGGCCAATACCTGCCGCAATCGCTGCGCGTAAGGAGCGAGGGATCCCCTCAATAATCCAAGAGCGTATACCGGTGGCAGTCAGTAATAGAAAAATCACCCCAGAGATAAAAACAGCCCCTAGTGCTTGTTGCCAGCTATAACCGAGTGCAGCAACCACAGTAAAAGCAAAAAAAGCGTTCAACCCCATGCCTGGCGCCATGCCAATGGGCCAGTTTGCTACAAAGGCCATAATCAGTGTACCGACTACGGCGGCTAAACACGTCGCAACAAACACCGCCCCATGGTCCATACCGGTGCTCGATAAAATACTTGGGTTCACGATAATAATATAAGACATGGTCAGGAAGGTGGTGATTCCTGCCATGATCTCCGTTTTGGTAGTGGTACCATGTTCGCTTAGCTTAAATAGGCGCTCAAACATAAGGTTTCCTGTGGATAAAAGTCGTAAAATAGATAATTATGCGATTTTATGCTGATTTGCGCGAAGGCGCTATGGCAACAACTAGAAATAAATTATGAAAATACTTGGATACGAGAGTTCTTGCGACGAAACCGGTGTCGCGATAGTGTGTACAGAAAAAGGCTTGATCGCGCATGGCTTACATAGTCAAATTGCCATGCATCGCGCCTACGGTGGTGTTGTGCCAGAGCTGGCCTCACGGGATCATATTCGGCGCGTTTTACCTTTAACCAAAGAAGTACTCGCACAGGCAGGGATGACTCTAGAGGACATTGATGCCATTGCGTATACGGCAGGTCCTGGGCTAAATGGGGCTCTGTTGGTGGGGGCGAGCTTTGCTTGTGCTTTAGCGTGGTCCAGAGGTATTCCTACATTACCCATTCATCATCTCGAGGGCCATTTGCTTTCTCCATTATTGGCCGATCCGGCGCCTGATTTTCCCTTTGTTGCGTTATTGGTGTCAGGTGGCCATACCCAAATCATGCAAGTGGACGGGGTTGGGCAGTATCAGCTATTGGGCGAGACCTTGGATGATGCGGCGGGCGAAGCCTTTGATAAAAGTGCGAAATTACTGGGTTTACCATATCCTGGTGGGCCAGCCTTATCGGCTCTAGCTGAAAAAGGCAATGTGGAGCGTTTTCAGCTGCCACGCCCTATGCTGCACAGCGGGGATTTAGACTTTAGTTTTAGTGGGCTTAAAACGGCTGTTTTAACGACTTTACGTAAATTAGAAGCGGAATCATCCGTAATAACGGAGCAAGATAGAGCGGACTTAGCTGCTGCTACACAGGCCGCGATTGTCGATGTATTGGCGATCAAGTCACTTCGAGCCCTAAAGCAAAGCGGGTTAAAACGCTTAGTGGTTGCTGGGGGAGTAGGAGCGAATCGTTTATTGCGTCGTCAGTTAGAAATCGAATCTGAAAAAATGGGTGCTCAGGTGTATTTCCCACCAGTGAGCCTATGTACGGATAATGGGGCAATGATTGCTTTTGCTGCGGCAATGCGTGTTAAGTCTGGCGTACAGCAGCCGGACATATCCTCCAGTTTTAAGGTGAAGCCGCGTTGGGATCTAGAGGATGTAACACATTAACGGAATGCTTGGCTTGTTTTATTTGGTTTTTTGGCCAATACGGCTTTCTGTACCTAGTAATAGGCGGCTGATATTGGCTTGATGGCGCCAAAGCAGCAACAAACTAAGCACCCCTACACAAAGGGCAAGATTTTTATCCATGGGCCACAAGCTACCTGCACCTAAGAAATAATAAGCGGGGGCTAATATGGCTGCGATAATAGCAGATAGGGATGAGTAACGTGTGGCATAGGCGACCAAGAGCCAGGTTAAAGCGCAAGCAAGCGCTAAGGCTGGTTGGATAGCAATTAAAATACCGATTGCCGTAGCGACGCCTTTACCGCCTTTAAACCCTAGGGTAAATGGGAAAACATGCCCTAAAAATGCAGCGATAGCACTGGCGGCGACGACAAGGGTGTTGAGTTCAAAACTGTGGCTGACCCATTGCGCTAACCACACTGCAGCGCTGCCTTTTAATAAATCACCTATAAGCGTTAGGGCAGCAGCAAGTTTATTCCCTGAGCGTAATACATTGGTCGCCCCTGGGTTATTTGAACCAAATGTACGGGGGTCGGCTAAACTCATTAAGCGGCTTACAATCACTGCAAAAGGTAAAGAGCCCAATCCATAGGCAGCCACAACAGTAGCCAAAGCAATAATCCAAAGCATGAAGCATCCCTGTATAAGAAAGTGGGGCAATTCTACTTGATGCCCTCAATTCTACAAAGCAAAACAGGTACAATGGTGACGTTTTGCAATCTTAATGAGCAATTATATGAAAATTCTTATCGCTAATGATGATGGTTATACAGCAAAAGGGATTCAAGCCCTTTATGATGCATTGGTTGGCTTAGGGGAACTAACGGTGATTGCTCCAGAAAGCAATTGCAGTGGTTCATCCAACTCGCTCACACTGAACCGTCCTCTTTCTGTACAGCAGGCGCATAATGGTTTTTATTATGTCAATGGTACGCCCTCTGATTGTATTCATATCGCCTTAACTGGACTATTGGATTTTAAGCCGGATCTGATTGTGTCAGGCATCAATAATGGTGCCAATATGGGGGACGATACTTTATATTCAGGAACAGTGGCCGCAGCAATGGAGGGGCATTTGTTTGGAATACCAGCCATTGCTTTTTCATTAGTAGAAAAAGGGTGGCCGCACTTAGATACCGCAGCGCGGGTCGCCAAAGAGGTAGTGCAGCGGGCTATTCAACAGCCCTTAGGTACAGGAACACTGCTAAATGTGAATATTCCTGCTGTTCCCTATGATGCATTAAAAGGCTATCAAGTAACTCGTCTTGGTAAGCGCCATCCATCCGAACCCGTGATTAAAAGTAGCACTCCCTATGGGGAGCCTATCTATTGGATTGGTCCAGCGGGTCAAGCTTTAGATGCAGCCAAAGATACGGATTTTGGTGCAACACAAAATCTACAAGTTTCTATTAGCCCATTGCGTTTTGATCTTACCCATCACGAGCAATTAAACCAAATAGAAAATTGGGTTAATGCCTAATGCCTTCTTATCGTGGTTATGACCTATTCTGGAACAAAGAATCGTTTCGGCCAGTCTCGATTGGATGATGGAAAAAGTATTGTGTGTAGCAATACGCGGCTTGATTTACCCCAATCAAAGCAAAGTCAGGCTGTGAAGGCATTGCAACTGCTAACAAGCGTTAATTTAGGTTTGAATTCAGAGCGGGCTCGTGGCATGATGATCGAGCGCTTGCGCGCGCAAGGTATTGAATATGAGCCGGTCTTAGCGGCGATGCAGCAAGTTCCTCGCCATATTTTTGTAGATCAGGGTTTAGCGAGTCGAGCATATGAAAACAATGCGCTACCCATTGGTTATGGTCAAACTATTTCACAGCCGTTCATTGTTGCGCGAATGATCGCCTTGGCCTGCTATCCCTCTAAACCGCAACGGGTGTTAGAAATAGGAGCAGGCTGTGGTTATCAGGCAGCGGTATTGGCTCAAATGATTGAAACGGTTCATACCATTGAGCGCATTTATCCGCTTTATCAAATGGCACAGCGCTATTTAGAAGCATTAGGCTTAAAGGATCGAGTTCGTTTAAAATTTGGTGATGGTCAGTTAGGTTGGGAGCAGGCCGCACCTTTTGATGCCATTATTATTGCAGCTGCCGGCAAAACAATACCACAAAACTTATTACATCAGTTGGCTATTGGTGGGCGTCTGATCGCTCCTATTGGTACAACAGAACAACGCTTAGCTTATATTCAGCGCACGGCTCCAAATCATTGGCAAAAGCATGAGCTTGAAGCGGTGCGTTTTGTTCCTCTAAAATCTGGAATACAAATTTAACTCAGGAGAGCAATATGCAGCAAACCGGCACGATCCTGTCATCCGTTGCCATGTCGTCGGTTATTCAACGTCCTTTTCATTGGGTATTGACAGGCTCGTTGGTGATGTCGATGGTGCTGGCCGGTTGTAGTACGAATACACCGGCACCGATTACCGATATTCATAGTTCAACGCCCAGTGCCCCTGTGCCTACTGTGAGTGGACAAAGCTATACCGTGCAACCGGGGGACACGCTTTTTAAAATTGCTCAGCAGCATGGCACAACCGTTCAAGCCGTTGCGAATGCGAATGGTATTACAGACCCTTCTCAATTACGAGTAGGGCAGGTTTTGCAAATTAACGGGGGCTCTTCTGCTGTGGCGGTAGCACCTGCTCCTGTTACAAGCCCAACTACGACTCCTGTAGAAACACCAGCGACGCCGCCCAAAACCGAAACCACACCGGCGTCTTCCGTTAATACAAGTAGTCCGCGAGCCAGCGATGCGAATGTCATCAACTGGGGTTGGCCAGCTAATGGACCGATTATTCAAGGGTTTACAGCGAACACCAAAGGTATTGACATCGAGGGTGCAATTGGGGATCCAGTGGTCGCCGCAGCAGATGGTAAGGTCATGTATGCAGGCAATGGTGTACGTGGCTTAGGTAATTTGATCTTATTGGGACACACTAACGGTTTTATTACTGCTTATGCCCACAATGACACGTTGTTGGTGAAAACAGGACAAGAAATTAAAAAAGGGGAAAAAATCGCTACTTTAGGTCAAAGCGATACCACCTCGCCGCGTTTACACTTTGAGATTCGCCGACGTGGAACACCCATCAACCCTCTTTCCTATTTACCCTCACGTTAATTTTTTGTAGCGCGTAACATGAGCTATTTATTAGAAATTGAATCGTTAGACTTAGAAGGCCGCGGTGTAGCTCACCATAATGGCAAAGTTGTGTTTGTAGATGGCGCGTTGCCCGGCGAATTAGTCAGAGCTCAGGTAACGCGCCAAAAAACCAATTATGACCGGGCTAAGCTCTTGGAGGTCATACGACCCTCCTCGCAGCGGGTTGAGCCCCCGTGTCCTTCTTTTGGTATTTGTGGTGGCTGTGTGATGCAGCATCTAGAGCCTGCTGCCCAGGTAGCTATTAAACAACGTGCTCTTGAGGACGCTTTTACGCATATCGGCAAGGTCAAGCCCAAACAAATGCTCGCTGCTATGCATGGCCCATACTTTGGTTATCGCTATCGCGCCCGTTTTTCTGCTCGGTTTGTACAGAAAAAAGGGGGGATGCTGGTTGGCTTTAGGGAACGCAATAGCAGCTATGTCATGGACATGGATCAGTGCTTGGTCGTGCCTGCCGCCGTTTCTGATCTGTTGCGTCCTTTACGCGATATGTTGGGAACGCTATCGCGTCCAGATCGTATCCCACAAATTGAGTTGGCTGTGGGGGATGCCTGTATGGTGCTTACGCTGCGCCATTTAGAACCCTTAACCGATACGGATATTCAAACGTTATTACAGTTTGGGCAAACTTATCAGGTGAGCTGGTGGCTGCAGCCCAAAGGGCCAGATTCAGTACATCCATTAGTGCCAGAAGACGTGGACAGGCTTTATTATGATTTGCCTGACTATGACTTGCGCATGCCTTTTAAGCCCACGGATTTCACACAAGTAAACCACCAAATTAACCGCGAGCTAATTCGTCGTGCTTTACGCCTGTTAGCCATAGAGCCTACAGACCG
Source organism: Paenalcaligenes hermetiae (assembly GCF_039543645.1). Classification (NCBI taxonomy): domain Bacteria; kingdom Pseudomonadati; phylum Pseudomonadota; class Betaproteobacteria; order Burkholderiales; family Alcaligenaceae; genus Paenalcaligenes; species Paenalcaligenes hermetiae. The sequence continues at coordinate 100,339 of NZ_BAABKD010000011.1, forward strand.
TGTTGCGGATTTGTTCTGTGGTTTAGGGAACTTTAGTTTACCCATGGCACGTTTTGCTAAAGAGGTGGTGGGCATCGAGGGCAGTACGGCACTTACAGAGCGAGCCACAGAAGCGGCTGCACGTCATGACCTAGACCATAAAACCCAATTTAGTACGCTGAACTTATTCGAGGTGGATCAGAGCTGGTTGCGTGAATTAGGTTATTTTGACCGGGTGTTGATAGATCCCCCTCGTGATGGCGCGTTGGCAGTTGCTAAGGCTTATTCTGCTTTATCGTTGCAAGAGCGTCCTAAACGTATTGTGTATGTTTCCTGTAACCCAGCCACGTTGGCACGAGATGCAGGCATATTGGTGCATGTGGGTGGGTATGAGCTACAAGCAGCTGGTGTGATTAATATGTTTCCTCATACTGGTCATATTGAGTCAATCGCTGTGTTTGAAGCAGGGCAGACAGGGCCTTTAAAAACCACAATTGAAGACGATACCACTCTTATGAACGATTAATTTTTATTAATTCAGGAGACGGCTTGTGAGCGCGACACGCTCTGTTTTGGATGCTCGCGCTATGGGGGGCATGGCGTTAATTTGCTTTATTTGGGCGCTGGCACAAATAGCGATTAAATATAATGCCACCGCTATGTCCCCCATTTTGCAGATTGGGATTCGCTCTGGGGGCGCCGCTGTGTTGACAGTTTTACTGGTGCTCCTTCAGGGCAAGCCATTACTGACGGTACGCAAAGGGTGGCTGCCGGGCCTAGTGATTGGCTTGTTATTTAGTGGCGAGTTTTTCTTAATGGGAGAGGCATTGCGTTATACCTCTGCTTCTCATGTGTCTATTTTTCTTTATACTGCTCCGATTTTTGCTGCATTAGGTTTGCATCTGACTTCTGCTCAGGAACGCTTACAAGGCGTTCAGTGGGTGGGGGTTTTTTTAGCCTTTTTAGGTATAGCAATTAGCTTTTTAGGTAGGGACGGTAGCCAAAATACCGCTTTGAATCCCAATATGTTGTTTGGTGATATGTTAGCCATTTTGGGTGGGGCCGTGTGGGGGGCTACGACGGTAGTGGTGCGTAGCTCTCGACTAAATGACGCACCAGCGACAGAGACCTTGTTTTATCAGCTTGTGGTTGCTGCCGTGGTATTAACAGGGGCGGCGTATGTTTTTGAGCAAGATACCGTGCATTGGGATAGCCTATTAGTAGTGAATTTAGGCTTTCAGATTTTTGTGGTGTCTTTTTTAAGCCTGCTATTATGGTTTTGGCTGTTACGTCATTATTTGGCATCGCGCTTAGGAGTATTGTCTTTTTTAACCCCTTTGTTTGCTGTAATACTAGGTGTGGTTTTACTGGGAGAGCGTGTGGATGCCTTTTTTGCTATTGGTGCGGTGTGTGTGGTGTTGGGTATTGTGTTAGTTAACCGCACCGTTAAATCCGCCGATCGTTAAGTGTTTTGTATTTCCTTATCAGACACCAAGCGCGGCCGCTGCGGAGCTAAAGGGGGCAGGCCCAAGGATAAACGCAGCTTTTGACAAGCTTCTCCGGCAAGCTCTCCGCTATAAAATGAAACTCGATAATGGGCGCAACATGCCCCACAGCTTAAACAAGGATTAAAGCTGGTCATTGTCGTCGTGTCATTATGAAGTTAAAAAACTAGAATGAGGTTTGCATACTCAGATAAATTACGTTACGCTTTATGCGGGTATTTGTCTAGCATGGGGTTAGGAAAATAGATAACGCATAAGTCGGGCCGCTTATGCACTTGTATTCTAAAGAGATGATGAAAAAACACACCTCTTCTATTCCTCTTGGCCATCGCATCAGTCAGTCCGTTTCGGAACAAGTCTCCCGTTTAGTTCATATCGAAGCCTTTGGTGGCGTTGTCTTAATTTTGGCTGCTATAGTGGCTTTGATTTGGGCAAACTCGCCTTATGCACAGTCTTATCATGACTTTTGGACTCAAACGGTAGGTTTTCAGCTGGGCGATTGGGCCATGTCCAACAGTCTGCATTTTTGGGTTAATGATGCCCTGATGACGATTTTCTTCTTAGCCGTCGGTATGGAAATTCGTCGGGAAATTCATCAGGGGGCGCTATCTGACTTACGACAAGCCGCGCTTCCTTTAGCGGCCGCAGCTGGTGGGGTGATTGTGCCGGCGCTTGTGTATGTGGCGCTAAACTCTGACCCTACGCTACGTGCAGGCTGGGCTGTACCCACAGCAACCGATATTGCGTTTGCGGTGGGGGTATTAGCCTTATTGGGCAAATCGATTCCTTCGAATGTACGTATTTTGCTGCTCGCCATTGCTATCATTGATGACATTGTGGCGGTGCTAATCATTGCTTTTTTCTACTCTGGCGGTTTGGACTATACGGGTTTTTGGTATGTGTTGCTGGGCGTGGTGTTAGTGATCGCTTGGCAGCGTTTAGGTATTGCTTCTGCTTATGCTTATATTTTACCCGGGGCCATTTTATGGTTTGGGGTATTAAAAACGGGAGCGCACCCTACATTAGCTGGGGTGATTTTGGGGCTTATGACCCCCGTTTATGCGCGTCCTTTACCCGCTGATCCGTTAGAGCTTGTAGAAAAAAATCTACAGCAGTTGCGTCAACAAAGCCAAAAACCGGACACGGATGAAACCGTGCTATTGCAATCCATTGCGAATATTCGTCAGGCACAACGAGAACTGTTGCCTCCCGTAGCGCGTGTGCAAATGCAGCTTCATCCTTGGGTATCTTTTTTAGTGATGCCGATTTTTGCTTTGGCAAATGCTGGGGTTAGCTTTCAGGGCATTGATATTTCCAGTGGGGGCGCGCAGACCGTTATGTTCGGTGTGGTCTTTGCTTTAGTATTAGGCAAACCGCTCGGGATTTTTATGGCATGCCGATTGGCAGTGTGGCTAAAAATTTGCCAATTACCAGAAGGGGTGAGCTGGTCTGGCGTTAGCCTCATTGGGGTATTGGCTGGTATTGGCTTTACGATGTCAATATTTATTGGCACGCTGGCCTTTAGTGATGAGGTCTTACTCGGTGCTGCTAAGCTGGGTGTGTTAACCGCTTCGTTGGTGGCTGCTGTACTCGGTTTGGTCTGGGGCGTGGTGTATACTCGACGTTTGCGTCAAATTTAACCGAGTTGGATTATGCCCTTCGTTGTAACAGAAGCTTGTATTCAGTGTAAGTATACGGATTGCGTCACCGTATGCCCCATGGACTGTTTTTTCGAAGGGCCAAATTTTCTTGTGATTCACCCAGACGAGTGCATCGACTGTTCTATCTGCGTGGCAGAGTGTCCAGTCGGTGCTATCGTGAATGCAGCAGAGATTACACCAGATCAAGCGGAGTTTATTGAAATCAATGCCCGCTTAGCCAATGATCCTAATTGGAAACGTATTCGTCGTGCTCAAGCCCCTTTGCCGGATCATGAGCAATGGGCGGGTGTTTTACCTAAAAAGCATTTATTGCGACACACCTAGGCGCTCTTGAATCCTTTGTCTGTTAATTTTTAAAGCTGCGGCTGTCGGTACCCAATCATTCCACATATAAGCGGGAATATCCGCATACGTCTCAAATAAGGAATCCGTGAACTGGGGTTGATAGCCGCGCTTTTGCATTTCGTGTACAAGCTGTGCTTGGCGTTTAGCTAAATAGCTCAAGCGCGTATAAAAAAATAAAACATGTCCTTTGCCTAGGGTGTAGTCTTTTGGTCCGTCTTTGGCCTGAAAGCCCCGTTGGGCCGCTTTGCGTGCGAGCTTAAATACGCGTGGAAGCTCACGATATTCGGCTATGAGATGTGCACGAGTGAGCTCGTTTACAGGAATGCAGTTAATTCGGGTCATGTTTTTAATAAACGTATTACAATCAGGACTTGTTTGCGTATTTTAGGTTGTTATTTATGTTGTGGATAGTGATTGTCATCGCCTTGTCTTCTATTTGGTTGATGATTAAAGGGGGTGGCTTATATTTTCGAGATAATGATAGTGCTGAATACGCGCCGATTAAGCGTAAGGGCTTTTATTACATAGCGGTAGGGGCGAGTTTGATGTTAGGCTTAGCCTTTTGGAATGAATTCGTTTATAAGCGCTCACAATCAGCACTAGATCGTGAGGAAAAACGCATTGCGGCCATTTGCACCGATGTGGTAAAGGCGTTTAATAAAACCAAAGAGCCTATCGAAGCGTCGATGACAGAAATGAAGTCTGTGCAGTTCCCGTTTTTACCTAAAGCAAGCTCTAAAGCCATTGGTCAATGTCAGTTTGTGATTCAAGCTACGGTAGAAGCTACCTATCGATCAGGTGGTACGCACAAAAAAACCTACGAGGCACAGGTTGAGTTTGATCGAACGCATGAGACTTGGCACTTACGCGATATAAAATGGCTAGATGATTAAACTTTTTCTTATATAACTTTTTTCTAACCTTATTGCGGAAAACTATTAAAATGAACACTCATAATCTATTTGATCGCAGCAAAGGTACTTGGTTTAAAGCAGAGGATTGGGAGACATTAACCACGGGTTTACCTGTGTACCGTGGGTTTTCACGTCCTCTTACCGAAGACAAAATGACGATTTATGCTCCAGTGAATCGTCAGCCCAAAAATATTCCAGTGCCCGCACACCATCGTATTGATGCCTGGTTTACACAACAGTTTGGTATCCCATTTAGATCACGTGCGGTTTATGGTACGGGTAGCCTAGACAAAGCCCAAGAGCATGCCGGCGAGGCAGGCGAGGTCGCTTTGATCCGCCCGAATGGGGATTTTTCCTTCTGCTGGAGTCCTAATTGTTATGATTTATATGGCGAATATGCGATGTTAGATTCTGATGAGCAGATTGAAGCCATGCTAGAAAAACTCGCTTTTCGTGCCGAAGCCCTTGAGCAAGCGATTATGTCCGGTTATGAAATCATGTTAGCCGCCGACTCTTTTACTGTAGAGCGGGTTTGTACGATTTAATACAATCCGAGCAAAGATAAAAAAAGCCCACGATGAAAGTGGGCTAATTTTTTATGCGGAGCAAGATAGACATTCGTCAGGAACAACAACACCGCTCTTAGAGTAGAAGTAGTATTGGCTAAGGATGTTTTCATCCAAAAAGGCCATGGTGATGAGTTCCGCAATTTGGTCTTCGGAGCCTTCTTCGGCGACAAAAAAGTTCAAGGACTGACCTTGGCACGTGTATTTCTGGCGTTGGGAAGCGTGACGCAAGATGATTTTTTGCTCAATTTCATAAGCATTCATAAAGACTTGCTTTTCTTCGGGTGTGAGCCAATCCACGTGTTGTACGCTACCGATATGGTTAATGATGTCGCGAATGGTTTCCTCGTTGTAAACCCCTTTTTCTTTCATTTTTTCGTAGAACACAGGGGGGATACGGCGTAGTTCACCCACAGCCGAAGCCATATCAAAAACCATACCTGGATCAGGTGACCAGGACTCGCTCACACCACCCATTAGTAAGGCGGTGGATTTGGTAGGCGCATAAGCGGTACGGTGGGTATTGCGTACGCCATAGCCTTTACACCACTCTGGCTCGCCAAATTTTTCTGCTAACCATTTTGAAGCACGTAAAGATTCCTCTGAAATGTGTTTTGCCATTTCGTTAGAGAGGAACTGGGCTTCTAAGCTGGCAAAAGGGATGCCCTTAGATTGGAGATAGGTATGAAAACCCATAGCACCGAGGCCAATTGCACGCCCTTTGATGGTGAATTCACGCACCTTTTCTAAGCCAGGCACCCCTTTGCTGTTGCGGATAAAGTCTTCGCACAAGCAATCAAGGAATACGGTAGCAATAAATACGGAATCCGAATCTTTAATTTTATCCCAGTTGGCTAAGTTCATCGAAGCCAAAATGCAGGAATAAGTGTACTCCTCTGAGCTATGGAGCATGATCTCGGTACATAAGTTCGTGGCTTTAATATCTAGGCCGTGATCTTTGTACATCTGAGGGCGGTGTCGGTTAGCTTTATCGATAAAGAAGAAATAACCTTTACCTGTGACCAGTTTTACATACAGAGCCCGAGTAAATTTACGGTTAGCTTCAGGGTCACCATTTTTTAGGGCTTCGATAAAGCTATCGCGTACGGTCCAACCAAAGTTTTTACCGTCTGGGTCGCGCATGAGTAAATCGACGGCTTCGTCCCAGTCAGGGTGTTCGATATCCAAATAGCCGGCGACAGCACCACGACGATTACCGCCTTGGCTGATTTTAGAGGCGCAGGTAAAAAAATCTTCCATGACGGGCACAGGGCCGCTGGCTTCGCCACCAGCGGTGATCGGTGCGCCACGTGGACGAATGGAGCTAAAGTCAGCGCTGGTACCAAAACCGTTTTTTGATAGCAGTGCCATTTCTTTTAAGCCATCATAAAAAGACACAACGCTATCGCCAACAAATTGCCCAGAGCAAGAGACGTTCATGCCCCGATCGGTACCCGTGTTCGACAGAGCTGGGGTTGCGGGTGACAAAATGCCATTCCAAAGCTCATTGAAAAAGAGCTCTTCCCATTTGGCTTCCTCGCCAACCATATATTGCGCTAGAGTTTTGGCAATGGTGCGATGGCGACCCAAAACGGCTGGCTCGTCTTTGTATTGGTATTTTTCTTTGAAAAGCTGCCAGCCTTGGGTAATGTACCAAGGGGGGAGATGGCCAATTTCTTGCAAATGTTTGCGCTCGGCACTGAGCTGCTCAAACATTTGGATTTTTTCTTCGCTAATCCCCGACTCTTTAAAGGACATTTTCTACCTCTTTTCTGAATGTAAGCTTATAACGATCCCAGTTACGGCGGTATTGAATTTGTGTGCCCGCAAAAAAGTCAGGAACCTTAACCGTGTTTAATTGGTTATAGAACCAGCCGGAAATCAGCCCAGGTTCTTGATCAAACATTTTCGGCATCTCAAGGCGCTCCAACACAATATTGATACGATCGCGCACAAATTCGAGTAGTTCGTCTTTGGTGGTAACGCGGTTGCCGGGGATTTCAAACATCAGATCAATAATGCGGCTTTCGTGCAGATAAAGGACTTCGGCCATTTTCCAGATGGCTTCGCGCAGTTTACGGTCATCTTCGTCGGTGTGATAACCCAAAGCACGACGCTCGTGCTTGCATTCTTTGTGCAAAAAGCTCGAGGCAATAGAGTGGAAATTCTCGTCTTTGGCCGAGGCGTCAATACCGGAAACAAAATGTGGGATCAGGTTAAAACCGCGGCTGTTAAACCCTTTGAAAAACCCAAAGGCGGAATAGAGGACGACCCCTTCGAGCATGGCCAAAGCGGCGGTGACTTCGAGGGGACAATCGCTATCGGCATAGCTATCAATAAAAGCAATGCGTTCAGTGAGCACGGAATCGCGCTTCCATTGGGTATAGAACTCATCGGTGGAGTTGCCCATGACGACATTACCGATGTCATAGAAGGGCGCGTGGACGTGCAGCTCAACATCCGTAAACTTGGCGCACATACGCGCGATTTCTGGGCGAGGGAACATTTTGGGGATCTTGCCGCCCCAAAGGTTCTCGCCGCCTAACATCAGCTCGTATTGGGTCAAGATGGATTGCGCAGTAATAACACCATGACGTTCCGCCTCGTTTAGGTTGATTTTGAAATCTTGTTCGTCTTCTTCTACACCTAATTCTTCGGCAGTCCAATAGATATCCTGTTGGCCAATCGCCATTTCCGTTGCCCAAGGATACCTAGCCACGTAGGAATCCGTAGGGGTCTCTATTTGACTTTTGTAGATCATAAACTCCTAATCCTTTATCTGATTCATGGGCGCGGAGTTGTTGCTAATCGGTAGCGCAAAGGCTATAGACGACAGCAGTGCGTCCAAAGGGCGATACATCGCCCTAAGTTAAGTGGGTAATTCGGGTGGTTGGGCAGAATATCGCCCTAATTTTTAATTGGTATGACTGATGTTTTACACAGTATTTTTCACCTAAAAATACATGATGCAGTGGTTTAGCTTTGTGCACCAACACAATCAATACACATTGTTGTGAGGCAGAACGATGATACCGCTGGCTATTCTAGTACAACCATGCACAGCAAAAAAGCACAAAACAAGGGGGTTGATTATTTGTAAAAACAGCTCATTAAACGCAAGGCTTTGCTAGATCGGGCTTTGCCGTCATTTAACAAGTCGAGTCGTTGTTTAATGAGACGAAAAAACACGCTGTACTGTTGTTTTTAACGCATGATCTTTATACGGGGATAAATGCGTTAACCACAACATTTAGTGTTTTGCAGTAGTAATAATACGCCTAAGTAGTGGTTGCTTGCAAGTGCGCGGTGTTTTTAAGGTACGGAAAAATAGTGATGGATTGTGAAGCTACAGTTGAAAAATTTAAGCAAAAAAACACGGTTTTTGTTGGTATATAAAGGGCTTAGCAAGATGAGCTCAGGTGAATTATACGTATTGACACGCTGTGTCAGTTCGCAACTTGTTACATGTCTGTGGGGCAAAGAGCCACATTCTACCACTTCGTTTTTATTTAGGTCGAGCTCAACCTGTTTAGAAAATGATTATGATTCTCATTTGTGGTTATAATCGGGGCCAAATAGTAGGTCGCGTATCTTGCGGCTCGTCTCGCTTGAATGGGCGATAGTTGGGGTAACGATCAAAAAGGAAATCATGAATTTACGCACATTAAAAATGAAAAAAACGGTTGGTGTGGTAGTGTTGAGTCTGGCTGGGCTTGTGGGGTGTGTGTCGACAGCACCAGTGGCAATCACAGCGCAATATGCTGGTCAATCTATGACCTTACAAGCCCCCCCACAAAAAGTAGTTGTACAGGATTTGGCACTGTTAGATATTTTTCAGTCTTTAGCGATTCCTGTGGCTGGGGTGCCTAGTGCACGCTATCCACAGTTCCTTGCACAATATGAAGCGAATAGCTACGTTAAGACGGGCTCCTTGTTTGAGCCAGATGAGCAGGTCTTACGTGAGCTCAATCCTGATCTGATTGTTGTAGGGCGGCGCTCTTCCCGCGCTTTGGAAACAGTACAACAGCTGGCACCTACTGTCGATTTAAGCTTTGATCAAGAACATTTAGTGCAAAGCGTGAAACAAACGACTTGGCAACTAGGACAATGGTATGGCAAGAAACAACAAGCTGCGCATTATATTGAGCGGTTGGATACGCAACTGGCTGCTTTGCGCCAAACAACAGCACAAGCCGGTACAGGCTTATTACTGCTCACCACCAATAACAAGCTGATTGCTCAAGGGCCGCAGTCCCGCTATGGTGTGTTATTTAATGAATTTGGGGTGCAGCCAGCGCTTACGGATTTCCCCGAAGGCAAAGGGGTAGAGTTAAGCATCGAGGATATTGAGCGTATTAATCCAGATTGGATTTATGTGATTGATCGTGATGCAGCGGTAAACAAAGCGGATGCAATACCCGCACAACAGTTACTGAAGGCAGTGGCACACACCCAAGCCGAGCGCCAACCACAGCTCATTTATCTGGATCCCGCACACTGGTATTTATTAGATGGTGCCGGATTAGAGGCTTTGCTACAAAATATGCAGCAAATTCAAGTGGCTTTGCAGCACAGCAAATAATGTGTAGCGCCCCTAGTACCGTTAGGGGCGCGAATTTTTAATGCGCGGTTTGTTCTGACTGGCTGGTTTTATCCCCTAAAATCGCCGACGCTAAATGAATGGTTTTTTCCATGCGTAGCTTCATGGTGTCTTTGGCCACCCCAGTCAGTTGATAGCGGTTAGAAACCTCATCGGCAATAGCGTGTAATAGGGCAATGGTTTCCTTAGCATCATTGGTTTTCCCAGCAAAAAGGGCAATTTGAGCAGCGATGAGAGCTTGATCAGCAAAAGCAATGCCGAGTAATACCTGCTGGTCTTGATTGGAAATCGATTCTGACATGGGTGTCCTTTATAAAAAATAAAAACGTTAGCTTAGCTGAGACTTATTCCTAAATCCCGTTTGATTTTTTCCTTTTTTAGCCGAATTAGTTCAGCTACAAACTCTTCTAGTGATTCCTCTGGGGCATATTGGCTTGGTTTGTAGCCTAATAAACGGTTAATGCTTTCAATAGGAATAAGACGACTAAAAGAATCCATTTCTTTGTAAAGGGTTTTAAGCTGATCCAGATCTTCTTTTAAGCTGATCATGCTTGGCGTCGACGCCCCAGATTTTAGGCGGCGATTGATCACCTCTTGTAAATCCTCGTGATTGGCTTCGGTGGATTCTTGGCGTTTGCGTATATAAACCACGTTGCTTTTTAGTTCAGGGTGGTCTTTACAGCAAAGATAAGGCAGCTCACTTTCGTCACAGTTCACAATAACCACCTGAAAGGATTTGCCTTTGATTTTGGCGTATTCTGAATCGATGGGATAGTCAAAATCCAAAATATCAAATTTTAAGCTGCGAGGTAGGTATGCAGAAACCTGCTTGGCGACATCGGTTTTATCGATTTTGCCACCTGGTGGTATACCTGAAGCTTCTAAGTCGCCATTGTCTTTTACACCAATGATCAGCGCGCCGCCACCGGAGTTTGCTAGAGCAAGGATATGTTTGGCAATTTTATGTTTTTCTGGCCAGATCTCTTTGAAGTCAAATTGATTTGCCTCGCCCGAGCCATATTTAAGAAGATCTCTTAATGTGTCTCGGGTCGGCTGATCAAAGAATCGAGAAAAACCACCGTGAAAATCTTTACTAATTGCCATACTGGGTCCTGCTGTGATGAATGGTTTTGTTTTAATGAATTCATCATACCCTATATGGTTATATGCTTAGTGGTCTTCTGGATTATTCGGCTTGATTTTGTAGATGGGGAAGGGTAAAAATCTTATCAAAAATCAAGGTGAAGACAAAGGTGTACACCAAGAAAAAGAGTAAAAGTGTGATTTCCATGGTAAAGGCTTTCCAAAGCCCAACCCCGTACCACAGCATATAAATCGGTAAGCAGATCAACAATAACCCGCCCTCAAACCCGATCGCGTGCACACTACGAATACGTAGACTGCGCACCGTAACATGCTGACGGCGCTCCCAAGATTCAAAAAGGGTGTTGTAGATGTAGTTCCAGATCACAGCGGCTACGGAAACCATAATAGCCACAGGCAAGGATTCTTGAGCATCGCTATGGCTAAGTGCCATCAGAATCCATGTGGAGAATAAAATAGCAAAAATTTCAAAGATGGTGACGTAAACAATACGTCTTTTGATAGGACTAAGTGTAATCAACATAAACTCCATTGAGCCTAAGACAGGCTCCAGATGCAAGAGCCGGCCCGTCCCGGTCGATGAAGAAAAACAAGGATGCAGCGCCACGGTTTCCGCCTGCGCTGCTTTTTTACCGCACTCACGCTTTTTTGTCAAAAAATCTGGTCAGATCAAACGAGGTAGAAAGTAGACAACAAAAAACCCGCAAAGCCAATGACTATGCGGGTTTATGGTGTTTATAGACGGTTTGTGACGTCTAGTGAAACATGAATTCTGGTAGGCAGTACTGGATTCGAACCAGCGACCTCTACGATGTCAACGTAGCGCTCTAACCAACTGAGCTAACCGCCTAAAAATATAACTATAGCGTAAGTTATGTTTTTGTGTCAAGTGTTTTTTGCTGTTTTTATGGGGGGAACTTTTTACTTAACACAGTGTCTATGTAGATAGGACCATAATTTAACCCAAACGTCGTGATAGAGCAACAAAAATCGTGCCTTTTGGCTGCGTAATAGGGGGGTTAATGGTAAACTTGTTAGTAACTACTAATCTTGAATAACGAATAGGATCTCTTATGACCACAACGCGAACGACTAGCTGGCGACAATAATATTGGCCGCATTGTGTTCGCTCGTTGATTCAAGCCAATCACAGATACCTTAAACGCGGCCTTGGTGCCGCGTTTTTTATTTTTTAGGATGTTGTATGGTTCAGATTACCTTACCCGATGGTTCACAGCGCTCATTTGATGGGCCTGTTTCTGTTGGTGACGTAGCTCATTCTATTGGCGCAGGTTTAGGGCGTGCTGCTCTTGCAGGGCGAGTGACGACAAAAGGGGCTGAGCCTACGTTGGTAGATACCAGTTATGTCATTGATCAGGACGCCGAGCTAGCGATTATCACCGCTAAGGACCCCGAGGGCTTGGAAATCATTCGCCACTCTACGGCTCACTTATTAGCTTATGCCGTACAAGAGCTTTACCCTGATGCGCAGGTAACGATTGGTCCTGTTATTGATAATGGCTTTTATTACGACTTTGCTTATAAGCGCCCCTTTACGCCAGAGGATTTGACGGCGATTGAGAAAAAAATGGCGGAGCTCGCCAAAGCGGATATTCCCGTTTCGCGTGAAGAGTGGGACCGCGATGAGGCCGTGGCGTTTTTTAAAAGCATTGGCGAAACTTACAAGGCTGAAATCATCGAGTCTATTCCGTCCGGCGAGACCATTAGCTTATATCGTGAGGGCGATTTTATTGACTTGTGTCGCGGCCCCCACGTGCCATCTACAGGCAAGCTAAAAGTCTTTAAGCTGATGAAGGTCGCAGGCGCTTACTGGCGTGGCGATAGCAACAATGAAATGTTGCAACGTATTTATGGTACAGCGTGGGCAACAAAAGAGGATCAAAAGGCCTATCTAACCATGCTAGAAGAGGCCGAAAAGCGTGATCACCGTCGTTTGGGGCGCGAACTCGGTTTGTTCCAGTTTCACGAAGACGCGCCCGGGTTGATTTACTGGCACCCTAAAGGCTGGACGGTTTGGCAGCAGGTAGAACAATACATGCGTAAAATCTACCAGCAAAATGGTTATCAGGAAGTCAAAGCACCGCAGATTCTAGATTTGTCCTTGTGGAAAAAAACGGGTCACTGGGACAACTATTCTGAAAACATGTTTACCACGGAATCAGAAAACCGTGTGTACGGGTTAAAACCCATGAACTGCCCTGGTCATGTGCAGATTTTTAATCAGGGCTTACACTCTTACCGTGAGCTACCTATCCGTTATGGCGAATTCGGGCAGTGTCATCGGAATGAGCCCTCGGGGTCATTGCATGGCATGATGCGGGTGCGTGGTTTTACGCAGGACGATGGGCATATTTTCTGTACCGAAGACCAGCTACAAGAAGAATGCATTAACTTTACGGCTTTATTACAAAAAGTCTATAAGGATTTTGGCTTTACTGAAATACTTTATAAGGTCGCTACGCGTCCAGAAAAACGCATTGGCGATGATGCGGTTTGGGATAAAGCCGAGGCGGCTCTCATGGAAAGCTTACGCCGTACCAATTGCGAATTTGAAATCGCCGAGGGTGATGGCGCTTTTTACGGGCCTAAAATTGAATACACCTTAAAAGACGCTATTGGCCGCCATTGGCAGTGTGGTACGATTCAAGTGGATTTTTCCATGCCAGCACGCTTAGGGGCGGAATATGTGGATGCCAATGACCAGCGGCGTACTCCCGTTATGTTGCACCGTGCCATTTTGGGGTCATTTGAGCGCTTTATTGGTATTCTATTAGAAAACTACGCGGGGGCTTTACCTGTATGGTTAGCACCCGAGCATGCTGTGGTGTGCTGTATTGCTGAATCTTCTGCCGATTATGCAAAACAGGTAGCGGATCAGCTAAAAGCACAAGGCTACCGTGTTAATAGCGATTTGCGTGGTGAAAAAATCACCCGTAAAATTCGTGAACACAGTATGCAAAAAGTCCCTTATATCTTAGTTGTAGGGGACAAGGAGCGTGAGGCAGGTACGGTCGCTGTGCGCGGTCGTGGGGGCCTCGACTTAGGGGTTATGCCACTGGCCGACTTTGCAGATCGTCTGCAAAATGATATTGACACACGTCAATAGCCAATCATTTGGCATAGATTTGATTTAATTACTTAGGAGTCTTAGACATCGCAACCGAAAAGAAACATCGCATCAACGGTGAAATCCGTGTTAATGAAGTGCGACTTATTGGAATTGATGGTGAACAGCTTGGCATCGTAAAAGTAGCTCAGGCGTTAGATTTAGCAGAAGAACATGATGTGGATTTGGTGGAAATTGCACCTAATGCAACGCCACCAGTGTGCCGTCTCATGGACTACGGCAAGTTCCGTTATCAGGAACAAAAGCGCCAACAAGAAGCTCGAGCCAAGCAAAAAGTGGTTCAGGTCAAAGAGGTGAAGTTCCGTCCGGCCACGGACGAAGGGGACTATAACGTAAAACTACGTAATGTCCGCCGCTTCATCGAGGACGGGGACAAGGTCAAAGTTTCACTGCGTTTTAGAGGCCGCGAAATGGCTCACCAAGAGCTAGGAATGCGTGTTTTGGAACGTGTACGTGACGACGTAGAGGATATTTGTCAGGTGGAATCTTTTCCACGCCTAGAAGGCCGACAAATGGTGATGGTGCTTGCGCCACGCAAGAAAACCACCTAATCCTTATAGCGTTACTTGCCTTTAACCCCTTCGTGGCTTTACGTTACGAAGGGGTTTATTACAGGATTCATTATGCACGTTTTATTTATTATTGATCCGTTGCCGTCATTGTCCGCCTATAAGGACACATCCGTAGCGATGATGCGCGCATTAATAGCGCATAACCATCAAATTAGCGTGACGCTATTGTCCGATATGTATATCGATAATAGTCGTGTCAAAGCTCGCACCACCCCTATTCATATTGCGGCAGATGCCGATTTGCATAGCGCTAACTGGTGGACGGAAACCGGAGCACCCACTGAGCTGGAACTGAATGCCTTTAGTGCAGTTATTATGCGTAAAGACCCTCCATTTGATATGGAGTATTTCTACGCCACACACTTGCTTAGCTTTGCCGAGGCCCAAGGGGCGAAAGTATTTAATACGGGCGCAGCATTACGCAATCACCCCGAAAAGCTGGCGATTACGGAATTTCCTGAGTTTACACCCCCGACGTTGGTGACGCGGGATATGGATCGAATTCGCGCTTTTCATCAACAACATAAAGACGTGATCGTCAAACCGTTGGATGGCATGGGCGGTATGGGGATTTTTCGTATGCGCGAAGGCGAGGTGAATGTGGGGGCGATTTTAGAGACGCTCAGCAAAAATAGCACAGAAAGCCTAATGGTCCAGCGTTATATTCCAGAAATTACACAGGGCGATAAGCGGATTTTGATTATTAATGGTCAGCCAGTGCCGTATTGCTTGGCGCGGATTCCTTTAGCGGGAGAAACGCGGGGTAACTTAGCAGCAGGTGGGCGAGGCGTAGCACAACCGCTTAGCGAGCATGACTGGCACATTGCTAATAGCATAGCGCCTAAACTCGTCGAGCGTGGTTTGTTTCTTGTGGGCTTGGATGTGATTGGTAACTATGTTACAGAAATAAATGTCACCAGCCCAACGTGTTTTGTAGAGATTACCGAGCAGACCGACTGTCATGTCGGAGAGCTGTTTGCACAAGCCTTAGCCACTGTGGTTGGAAATGAAACCTGATCCTACAGCCTTAGCGGTAGTGCTCGTGACACACGCGCCGTTGGGGCAAGCGCTCTATGCCTGCGCTCAGCATGTATTAGCTACACCGCCTAGTGTGCGCGTGGCGGATATTTTGCCTACGGATTTGCCGGAGCCGTGGATCGACACACTTGTGAATGAATTGCGAGCCCAAAATAAACAACATGTGTTGATGCTTTGTGATCTATATGGCTCTACTCCTTATCATATTGCCACAGGGGTGCAGCGTCAGCTTTGTTTAAAAGGCTTTCACGTACATCTTTTATCAGGGGTCAATGTCTGTATGCTGGTCAAAGCACTCACCGACGCTTCTCCTACAATGGATGAGCGTATTCAAAATATTTTACACAGTACACACCGCGGTATTGTGCATCAGGCACCCACTGTTTCTTAACTTTACTCATTATTGTTATGCCTTCTATAGATATTGTTATCAGTAATAAATTAGGGCTACATGCGCGGGCGGCGTCTAAGCTCACTCAATTAGCAAGCCAATTTCAAAGTGATATTCATATTGCACGTGGGGCTCAGCGTGTTAATGCAAAAAGCATTATGGGGGTGATGATGCTGGCGGCAGGGTTGGGGGTGACCGTGACCGTGGACGCAGAGGGCGATGATGCAGAGCAGGCTCTAACACAGATCGAGCAGCTCTTTGCGGATAAATTTGGTGAGGAAAGCTAAATGAGCGAAGCCGCGCTGCCATCCAATGCGATGTTTTGCTTAATGGGGCAGGGTGTAGTCCAAGGCTACGCAATTGGCAAGGCAGCAGTAATGGGTGCTGCCGCCTTAGAGGTTGCTCATTATTATATTGAAGCCGATCAGGTGCAAACCGAGTCAGATCGGCTTTATGCAGCAATGGACCAAGCTCAGCAGGATTTGGCGGTGATTGCTCAACAGCTGCCTGCTGATGCACCGCGAGAGATTGCGCCAGTGCTCGAGGTGCATCGTTTATTGCTGGCTGACCCGATGCTGCGACAACAAAGCGCACAGCTCATCGCTGACAGACTCTATAACGCCGAGTGGGCGCTAGCGACCCAAGGGCAGCAAATTATCGCGCAATTTGAACAAATCGAAGACCCGTATTTACGTGAGCGTAGCGCAGATGTGCGTCAAGTTATTGAGCGAGTGCTTTTGATTCTTAATGGTAAAGCACCCCATGCACATAGCTTGCCGGTGCAGACAGACCCGACCGATTCGGGTTTGATCGTTGTTGCCCGTGACATTTCCCCAGGGGATATGTTGCGTTTGCGTAAAGTACGTTTTTCTGCTTTTTTAACGGATTTAGGTGGTCCTACCTCGCATACCGCCATTGTTGCGCGTAGTATGAATATTCCCGCTGTGGTGGGCTTGGGGGATGTGCGTCGCCTAGTCAAAGATGGCGATATGCTGATTGTGGATGGCTTTAAGGGCATTGTCATCGTTAACCCAGCTGAAACAATTTTGCAGCAGTATCGTCAGCTACAAGCCGAGCATTTACGTCAAGAGGCGCAGCTTTCTCAGTTGCGTGATACGCCCGCCATGACGGTCGATGGCATTCGCATCCACCTTGAAGCAAACATTGAGCTTCCTTCCGAGGCCCAAGCCGCTTTTGAGATCGGAGCCGATGGCATTGGTTTGTTTCGTAGCGAGTTCTTGTTTATGGGGCGCAAAGATTTGCCTTCTGAAAACGAGCAATTTGAAGCCTATGCTCGTGTAGTGCAAACGATGCAAGGACGCCCCGTAACCATACGCACTTTAGATATTGGAGCAGATAAAACACTGGATGGGGAGCAGACCGTAGCGACGAACCCAGCGTTGGGCTTACGCGCTATTCGTTATTGCTTGGCGCATCCTGAGTTGTTTCAAACACAACTGCGCGCCTTATTGCGTGCATCTCAGTTTGGTTTGGTGCGTATTCTTATCCCCATGATCTCTACCATGGAAGAAGTACATGCCGTGCGACAAGCCTTGGATAAAGCGGAGCAAAGCTTAATAGCCGATGGTGTGCCTTATGCAAAACAGATTCAATTGGGGGCGATGGTAGAGGTGCCCGCTATTGCCATAGCGATCGAGCCATTTGCACAACATCTTGATTTTTTATCTATCGGTACTAATGATTTAATTCAATATGTGATGGCCGTAGATAGGGCTGATGCAGATGTTGCCGACTTGTACGATCCTATGCACCCAGCTGTATTGCGTTTAATCGCGCATACTATTAATCGTGCCGAGGTTTACGGTAAGCCCGTTTCCGTGTGTGGTGAGATGGCAGGGGATGTGCGTTTAACGCGTATGTTGCTTGGCTTAGGATTACGTTGTTTTTCTATGCCAGCGGCGCAGATTCCTCGTGTAAAGCAAGAAATACTCAGCTCACACTCGGCAGCTCTGCGCCTTAAGGTGGCGACGGCCTTAAATCGTGCTGAGCGGATTGATCTGCATAAACTTCTTGAAAAATAAGTATTAACCCCTATTTTTATGTAACAAAAGCTGTGTCAGTCGTTGCAATTGTAACTTCCAGTGCGCTGGCTTTTTGGATGGGTTTTATGTATCTGTTTGATAGTTAAGGGGTTTTTTTAATGGGTTTGTGTTTTTCAAAAAAAAGATGACATTGAGCTTTACACTACTTTGCTTGCTCGCAGGAGCGGACTGAGTAGAATGTAATTGTAACAAGGGGGCTGGTTACAGCTTCTCAATAATATCTTTAGAAAAAGGATTGATATGAATAAGACTCGTATTACATTAGCTGCTTTGGTTGTGTCTTCTGTAGCATTATTAACTGCTTGCTCGGATAATGATGATAAAGTTGCTGCGCCTGCAGAGTCTCCTGCCGCCACGGCACCTTCTGCACCCGTAGCACCATCTGCTGAAACCGAGGCAAAGATCGAATCCGCTAAAGAAAGTGCTATTGCCAAAGAAAAGGAAGTAGAAGCTGATCTAAAGTCAGGTGAGGAAGCGGCAAAGGCCAAAGCCGAAGCGGAAGAGGCAAAAGCCAAGGCCGAAGCTGAAAAGTTAAAAGCCGAGGCAGCAGAAAAGACAGATGAGGCCAAGTCCAAAGCAGAAGAAGCTAAGGATAAAGCAGCCGAAGCCGCAAAAGATGCTAAAGAGGCAGCATCTAAAGCTGCCACAGCTACAGGCGATGCAATTAAAGACGCTGCCGCTAAAGCCGATAGCGCTATTCAGGGTGCTGTAGGTAATGGTGTACAGTCACCACGTAACGAAGAGTTGCCTGCTGTACAACAAGCAAAACCTTAATCGCTGTGTTTGCTTGATATCAACAAAAGCCGCCCTTGAGGCGGCTTTTTTAGCTTAAACTAGCCTTAATATTTTATGAAAGGATAAATCATGAACACTCGTAATGATTTTTTTAGCCAGCTTCAACAAAATCTTTCAGATTTGATTGCTAATAGTCCCGCGGCAGATCTAGAAAAAAATGTCAAAGCTTTTATGGGGCAAACTTTTAACCGCATGGATCTATTGACGCGTGATGAGTTTGATTCACAAGTAGCGGTGTTAGAGCGTGCTCTAGCCCGTGTAGCAGCATTAGAGCAGCGGGTACAAGAGCTTGAGGCACAGCTTGGTCAGAAAAGCAGTACGGATGAAAAACCGACCGAATCGTAGTAATACGGAAGGCTCATAGGGTCTAGCTAGGGCGCATACGACTATTAGAATGCGGCATACTCCTTTAGTACGATAAAGGAGATGGCAATGAGTTTAGCTGTTTTGGCCAGCGGTACCCTGATTGGCCTAGAGATGATAGCAGTACGGGTAGAGGTACATATTGCTCCCGGCTTGCCTAGCTTTCAAGTAGTGGGGTTACCGGATGCGGGGGTGCGAGAAAGCCGAGAGCGCGTGCGCTCAGCCATTGTAAGCAGTGGTTTTGACTTTCCTGCTGCGCGTATCACAGTGAACCTAGCACCAGCAGATGTGCCCAAAGAATCGGGGCGGTTTGATCTGCCTATAGCGCTCGGGGTACTGTTGGCATCAGGGCAAATCAGTGATGCAACGGCTGTGTCAGGGGAACGTTTGCCAGTGGCAGTACAAGACTTTGTCTTTGCCGGCGAGTTATCTTTAACAGGAGCCGTTGTACCAAGTGGTGCGGCTCTGGCTTTTGCGCTTGGGGTGCAGCGTCATTATGCTGAGCGTATTCTTTTTTACCCGTGGTTGTCAGCAAAGCAAGCGGCACATATACCGCAATTAAAGGTTGTGGGGGTCTCTACGTTAACAGAGACTGTGGCCTTATTGTCAGGGCAGCAAGCTATGCAGTTTGCCCAGCCTGCTCCTATGACAGAGCGCGCAGCGTCTACCTCATGCTTATGCATGTCCGAGGTCTATGGCCAGCAGCAGGCTCGTTTTGCTTTAGAGCTAGCCGCAAGCGGTGGACATAGCCTATTGATGTCAGGGCCACCTGGTGTCGGTAAAAGTATGTTGGCGCAGCGTTTGCCTACCTTATTACCCCCATTGCGCACGCAACAGCAACTAGAAGTGGCAGTATTAAAACAGCTTAGTGGTAACGCAACTGATGCTCTGTTCACTGAGCAACCGCCTTTTAGGGCACCTCACCACTCTTGTACGATGGCAGCAATGGTGGGGGGCGGTCGTCAGCTGCGTCCCGGAGAAATCACCTTAGCACATCATGGGGTGTTGTTTATGGATGAGTTGCCCGAGTTTGATCGGCGTGTTCTTGAGTCTCTAAGAGAGCCATTGGAAACCGGAGAGGTGGTCATTTCTCGAGCAAATCAGCGCGGTTGTTTTCCAGCACGTTTCCAGTTGATTGCAGCCATGAACCCATGCCCTTGTGGGTATTTGGGGCATCCCAAAATAGCATGTCGCTGCACACCAGAAAAAATCGATCGTTACCGTGCAAAGCTTTCTGGGCCCTTACTGGATCGGATTGACTTGTATTTGGTGCTGCCTTTTGAAGAGACTTTTCCTACGCCGCACGTCGCAGTTGAAGACTCATCCACGATACGGCAGCGGGTACAACGCTGCCAGCAGCGACAATATCAACGTCAGGGCATATTAAATGCGTCCTTACAGGGCGAGGCATTGGATCGCTATGCGGCGTTACAGCCCGAGGCATTGCAGCTGATGGAAAATGCAATGCGTAAATGGGCCTGGTCAGTACGGGTGGTGCAGCGCTTGCGTCGTGTGGCGCGTACTATTGCCGATATGCAGCAATCAGAGCACATTACCGCCGAGCACGTGGCTTTGGCGATGCAGTTCCGTGATCAATCTGGTCTAAAATACTAATTTTTATAGACAAATTCTTTTTTTGCTTTTATAATTTTTCTTTTATTTGGCTAGTATTGGCTTCAAATAAAAAATCAATAAGTGTCTAAAGGGTTAAAAAGAGCAGCTTTAGTTTGGCTGCCACCTATAGTCACAACTTTATTTTGAGTGTTCTTATGCCTAAAATGAAAACAAAGCGTGGCGCAGCCAAACGCTTTAACGTACGTGGCAGTGGTTCCATCAAGCGTGGTCAGGCCTTTAAGCGCCACATCTTGACGAAAAAAACCACTAAAAACAAACGTCAGTTACGCGGTACTGTTGCAGTACATGCCGCAGACGTAGCATCCGTAAAACAGATGCTTCCTTTTGCTTGATTGGAGTGTAATACATGTCACGCGTAAAACGTGGGGCCAATGCCCGTGCCCGTCACAAAAAAGTTCTAGCCGAAGCCAAAGGCTTTCGTGGTCGTCGCAGTACCGTCTACCGCGTAGCTAAACAAGCGGTAATGAAAGCCGGTCAGTATGCATATCGTGACCGTCGTAATCGCAAGCGTGTATTCCGCGCTTTGTGGATCACACGTATTAATGCGGCTTGCCGTGAGCTAGACTTAACGTATAGCCAGTTCATTGCCGGCTTAAACAAAGCCAACATTGAACTTGATCGTAAAGTGCTCGCCGATATGGCTGTTAACGACAAAGCAGGTTTTGCTGCCGTAGTAGCACAAGCCAAATCCGCTTTAGCCGCTTAATCGCACAATTCGATTCTGTATATGTACAAACGGGCTCTTTATAGGGCCCGTTTGTTTTTGGAAATAGACATTGACCATGACACTACCGGCCGACGAGATGATTCAACGCGCACAGACTCTTTTTGCCGAGGCTGTGGATGCTGCTGCTTTAGAAAATGCTAAAGCGACTTTTTTAGGTAAACAGGGCGAGATCACTGCTCTTATGAAGGGGTTAGCTAAATTGTCCCCCGAGGAAAAGCGCACACAAGGCGCGGCAATCAATCAACTGAAGCGCCAAATCGAAGCACTGCTTAATGCGCGTCGTGCCGAGCTGGCTCAAGCTGAGCTGAATCAGCGCTTGGCTTCAGAAACCATTGATGTGACCTTACCAGGGCGTGGTCGCTCTGTGGGGGGGATCCATCCTGTAATCCGGACATGGCAGCGGGTCGAAGCGATTTTTCGCTCTATTGGTTTCGAGGTCGCAGATGGCCCCGAAATTGAAAACGACTGGACTAACTTTACTGCTTTAAACAATCCTGAAAATCATCCTGCACGCTCTATGCAAGACACGTTTTATGTGGATATGCAGGACGAGGATGGACTGCCGTTTTTATTGCGCACGCATACCAGCCCTATGCAGGTTCGTTATGCTCGTATGCATCAACCACCCATTAAAGTGATTGCGCCTGGGCGTACTTATCGGGTTGATAGCGATGCCACGCACTCGCCTATGTTCCACCAGGTCGAGGGCTTATGGATTGCCGAGGACATTTCTTTTGCAGACTTAAAAGGCGTTTACACTCATTTTTTACGTGCGTTTTTTGAAACGGACGACTTGGTTGTGCGCTTTCGCCCCTCGTTTTTCCCGTTTACCGAGCCATCTGCTGAAATCGATATGATGTTTAGTTCGGGTCCTAATAAAGGCAAATGGTTAGAGATTTCTGGCTCTGGTCAGGTGCATCCAGATGTGGTGCGT
This sequence comes from Paenalcaligenes hermetiae, assembly GCF_039543645.1. Classification (NCBI taxonomy): domain Bacteria; kingdom Pseudomonadati; phylum Pseudomonadota; class Betaproteobacteria; order Burkholderiales; family Alcaligenaceae; genus Paenalcaligenes; species Paenalcaligenes hermetiae. The sequence goes on from NZ_BAABKD010000011.1 coordinate 122,679, forward strand.
AATTTTGGCTTAGATCCCGAGAAATATATGGGCTTTGCTTTTGGTTCGGGGCTGGAGCGTTTAACCATGTTGCGTTATGGTGTTAACGATTTGCGTCAGTTCTTTGAAGGCGATTTACGCTTTTTGAAGCAGTTCAATTCTTAATTTTAGCTCGGTCTATTACTCATGTTTGTTTCTGAATCTTGGTTACGTACTTTAGTTAATCCTGCATTGGATTCTGATACGCTTTGTCATCGCTTAACCATGGCTGGGCTAGAGGTCGAAGAATCCGTTACGGCAGCGCCGGCATTTAGTGGGGTGGTAGTAGCAGAAATCACTGCTATAGAACCACATCCTGATGCGGATCGTTTGCGTGTTTGTCAGGTCAATACCGGTACAGACACGGTACAAATTGTATGTGGGGCACCGAATGCGCGTCAGGGTCTAAAAGCTCCTTTAGCTCAGCTAGGCGCGGTGTTGCCGGGTGATTTTAAAATTGGTAAAGCCAAAATGCGGGGCGTGGAGTCCTTTGGGATGCTATGTTCAGCTAAAGAGCTAGGCATTACCGAGGACTCCGATGGGCTCTTGGAGCTACCAGCTGATGCTCCTGTAGGCACCGATATTCGCGAATACCTAGACTTAGATGATCATATTATTGAAATCAAAATGACCCCAAACCGAGCTGACTGCTTGTCCATGCTTGGGGTGGCGCGTGAGGTAGCAGCATTAACGGGCGATACGTTAAATCTGCCTTCTTTTGAGCCAGTGCCTGTTACGATTGATGATCGTTTGCCGGTCACAATTTCGGCACCGGATTTATGTGGGCGGTTTGCTGGGCGCATAGTAAAAGGTATTAATGCGGCAGCGCAAACGCCTGATTGGATGGTTCAGCGTTTAGAGCGTGCTGGACAGCGTTCGGTTTCTGTGTTGGTGGATATTTCTAACTATGTGATGTTAGAGCTTGGTCGTCCGACTCATGTTTTTGATTTGGCAAAAATTGCCTCGGGGCTCGAGGTTCGTTGGGCAAAAGCAGGGGAAAAACTCACCCTGTTAAGCGGTAAAGAGGTAGAACTGCATGAGCAGGTAGGGGTGATTGCAGCCAATGGCGTTCCACAAAGTTTAGCCGGTATTATGGGTGGGGAAGACAGTGCTGTTGATCCCGCCACCACGCAAGATATTTACATAGAGGCCGCATTCTGGTGGCCAGAGGCCATTATGGGCCGTGCGCGTCAGTTCAAGTTCCACTCCGAGGCGAGCCATCGTTTTGAGCGCGGTGTAGATTATGAGCACGTGGTAGAGCACTTAGAGCGTATGACGCAGCTAGTCTTGTCCATTTGTGGGGGGCAAGCCGGTCCAATTGATGATCAAAAAATTAATGTGCCAGAGCCCCATCAGGTTTCTATGCGGCTGGCGCGCTGCCGCCGTGTTTTGGGTATTCCCGTCACCGAAGAAGAAGTAACCCAGATTTTTACACGTTTGGGATTTGAGTTTACGGTGGCAGATCAAGTGTTTACGGTAACGTCGCCTTCGTACCGATTTGATTTGCGTATCGAAGAGGATCTGATCGAAGAGGTTGCACGCATTTATGGCTTTGAGCGTATTCCCGATCAAGCGCCTGTTGCTGCTGCAAATATTGTGGTTGAAACAGAAACCCATAAAGGACCTCATCGTCTCCGTGCGCAGATTGCTGCTTTAGATTACCAAGAGGTCATTAATTTTTCCTTTGTCGAAGAGGCATGGGAAAAGCAATATGCTGGCAATGAAGACCCGATTCGCTTGCTGAATCCGATAGCGAGCCAATTGGCGGTGATGCGTTCATCCTTATTGGGTGGGCTGTTAGCTAATATTGAGCATAATGCACGTCATCGTCAATCGCGTGTACGGGTTTTTGAGCTAGGCAAAGTCTTTATGCGTGATGCTTCGGTTAAAGACGGGGATTTGACCGTGGCGGGGGTACATCAGCCCATGCGTTTAGCTGCTGCCGCTTGGGGGCCTGTGTATCCAGAACAGTGGGGGACAAAAACACGCCAGGTGGACTTTTTTGATGTGAAGTCCGATATAGAGAACCTGTTTGGTGTGCGTGCCGCGCAGTTGCGTTTTGTGGCCGCTGAGCACCCAGCGTTACACCCTGGTCGTAGTGCGCGTATTGAACTAGATGAGCGCGTTGTGGGTTGGTTAGGGGAATTACACCCCTTATGGTTGCAACAGCTTGATATTCAAACAGCCCCTGTGCTATTTGAGCTCGATGCAGAGGTACTGATGAATGTGCCGATGCCTGCTCCGCAACGGCAGTCCCGTCAGCCTGTCGTGCAGCGCGACTTGGCTTTTTGGCTAAGTACGACAGTCAGCTATCAAGATATTGTGGATACGCTGCAGCGTACCATTGCCGCGGATACCGAATTAACCATTGTGAAACAGTTCCGTTTGTTCGATGTATGGAAAGCCGATGCACAAGCCGCTGAACAAAGTCTGGCAATGCGTTTCTGGCTACAAGATAGTGAGAGCACCTTAGAGGACGAACGGGTAGAGAAAGCGATGCATAAACTGCTGGTTGCTCTTGAGCAGGCGCATCAAATTCGTCAACGGGCTTAATGTGTCATGATGATGAAAATAGATAAAACGTTGACCAAAGCGGAGTTAACCGATTTTATTTTTGAACAAGTCGGCCTCAATAAGCGTGAAGCCAAAGAGCTAGTGGATGCATTTTTTGCAGAAATTAGCGCGGCGCTAGAGCGGGGAGAGGAAGTCAAGCTATCCGGTTTTGGTAACTTTCAGGTACGAGATAAATCTTCTCGTCCTGGGCGTAACCCAAAAACCGGGGAGCCGATTCCCATTTCTGCGCGTCGGGTGGTGACTTTCCATGCCAGTCAAAAACTGAAGTCAGCGGTAGAAAATACCGGCCTTGAGTAAAGGTTATGGATTGAGCACAAAATGCGCTTATACTAATAAGCACAAAGGATCAACGAAATGAATGCTATGGAAAATCAAAACCTACCACCCATTCCGGCAAAACGCTACTTTACCATTGGCGAGGTCAGCGAGCTGTGTGATGTTAAGCCCCATGTGTTGCGTTACTGGGAGCAAGAGTTCACCCAGTTACGCCCCATGAAGCGCCGTGGTAATCGCCGTTATTATCAGCACCACGAGGTCTTGCTGATCCGTCGTATCCGCCACTTGCTCTACGAAGAGGGGTTCACGATTGGTGGAGCGCGTAATCGCCTAGGGGGCACAGGTGCTATTGAGCCAGATGCCGCTGCAGCGGTGCGTTTATCGGGTGCAGAGCTTCAAAGCATCCGTCAGGATTTACTAGCAGTAAGAAATATTTTAGATAAAGCCTTGGCGCAATAGCCCTTAGGCTGCTTCAACAAGTCCGGCATCGTCCGGACTTTTTTACTATGGAATACGATTACTTACGTGAGCATGCATTGCATGCTTTATTGATCAGTGACCCTAAAACTAAAGCAAATTACATTAAACAGCTGCACCAGCAGGGACCATGGCAGGTAGGGGCAGATTTAGCGATTCAAGAACCAAGTCAGGGGGTACCTGGCCGCCCACAAAAGCCGGACATTGTGCCCCCGCAGCAGGTGAAACAGCGCTCACTGAATACCCCAGAGGGCCGCGCTACGCTTTTACATGCTTTAGCCCATATTGAGTTTAATGCCATTAATTTGGCTTTAGACATTATTTGGCGTTATGCCGATATGCCTGATGCTTTTTATGGGGATTGGTTATGCGTGGCTTACGAAGAAGTACTGCATTTTGAGTTGTTAAATCAACGCTTAAAGACCATGGGGTATGTCTATGGTGACTTTCCGGCGCACGATGGCTTATGGGATATGGCGGAGCGAACCAAGCATGACTTGGTAGCACGCCTTGCTTTGGTACCACGTACCTTAGAGGCCAGAGGGCTAGATGCCTGTCCGGTGGTTAGAGCGAAGCTTGCACAAGCGGGCGACGAGGATTCGGCTGCGATTTTGGATATTATTTTGCGTGATGAAGTAGGTCATGTGGCCTTGGGCAATAAATGGTATCACTGGATATGTTTACAAAAAGACCTGGATGCGGTGTTGTTATATCCGGATTTAGCGGAGCAATACCGAGCGCCCCGCTTACGTGGTCCTTTTAATTTGCCCGCGCGTCGTGCCGCAGGTTTTCAGCCCGAAGAGCTCGATTACCTAGAAAAACAAGCCCAGCTTAAAAATTAAGTGGTGGGCGCTTCCTGAACGGGGGCTTGGTATTCACCAAAATTAACCACTCTTCCGATAAACAACACAGCGCTAGAGGGTTCAGCCGAGCCCTCTTTGGGCTCTATCGTCATTTCAAAGATTTGCCCCACATGTACTTGACCAATAATTTCTGCTGGAATAGTGACGGGTTGATTCGGGTTGATTAAACCCAATGAGCGAATTTCTGTGCTGCTGGGTTCTTGGGTCCACAATTGTACAGACTGATCCGGGTGGAGATCGGTGCGGACTTGAGGGGCAAGCAAAACATGACCTTCGGGATCAACGCTAAGCACCCAGCCCGGGGTAGAGGTCTGCCCTGGGGCTTGAAGCACGGCTCCGGCGCGTGGGCTCATCTGTACCATTTGGACGGTGGGGCTTTTTGGGGTAAGTAACCAAGCAAGCGCAGCAAGGAGGACGAGAAAAGCAACAATAAGCCAGATATAGTGTGGCCTCCAAGTAAAACGCGCTCTTTTTGTTTGATCAGGAGAGGGGGCTGCTGGCGTTGATGGAATAGAAGTATCCGTAGCCAAAGGCTGCGCTGTAGCCTGAGTTTTATCTGGCTGGTCGCTATTTGTAGAAGCAGGAGGGGTAGAGCTGCTGGGCGCAGAAGGGGTGGCTTTGACGGTGGTGGGGGTATCAAAGCGTGTGGTGGCCGGCTTTTGTAAAATGGCCTGTAGGCTTGCGCTTGGCTGTTGAGGGCGGGGGACAGGAGCCTTAACGGGGGTAGGCGTGCTGATTGGCAGCCCAAGCTCTTGAAAGAGACGTTGTTGTATACGAGGGTTGGGCTCAATAGGGGTAAGACAGGCGGTTAACGCACAGAAAATGCCTTCCCACTGAATGAGGTCTTTAGCGGCATTAGAATCAGCACTAAGAAGTTGTTGAGCAGGTAGAGCGGCGTGTGCATCCCGTAATAAACCAAGGCAATATATTCCCAAAAGTGCCACTTCGTCATTGATGGGACGGTGCCAACCTGAATAATGCGGCGCCAAGGCCAATAGCGCGTCGTGAATTTGTTTTTGAGTGTGGCTAATGCTGCTATGGCATTCCTTAGCGATTTCAGCAAAGCTATAACCATGTAGATAGGCTAGGCCTATCATTTTGCGTGATTTTTCATCCAGGTACTGAAAAGGCAGCAAGTCCTTAGGGGCTTGCGCAGGAATAAAGAGGCTGTTTTTGACCTTTATAAAAGGGCTTAGTGTTGGGCTTTGTTTAAGACGTTGCTGCGCCCGAAAGCGTAAAATACTGTACATCCACGCTTTAGCTGAACCCATGTCAGGTGCATAGGCATTAGCATGCCGCCAAATAAGGGCAAAACTTTCTCGAGTTAATTCTTCGGCGTCAGTGGTGCGTTGTAAAAGACTTGTGCCTAATGCTAAAAAAGCCGGGGCTTCTTTTTCATAGAGTTGCTCGAGTGCTGCACTTTTTTCTTGTGCACATTGTGCTAATAAGGTCTGATAGGATACAGATTGCTCAGCCATAAGCTCGCCAAAAGAGGTTAAACAAAAAAACTATTGTATGGGCGAGCGCCCGTTTGATGCAGTAACAGAATGCAGCATTCTATTTGACGTATATAGTACCAAAGCGGTACTATATAGGTATAGTTAGTAAAAACCGAGACGAATATGCTGCGAATTAGCAAAATCATCGATTATGGCACCTTGGTGCTGACCCACATGGGCAACGAGCCAGACCGAGTTTTTAGTGCTTCGGAGCTTGCCACTGTGTTGGGTTTGGGCCAACCTACCGTAAGCAAAGTATTAAAGTTACTTTGCCAAGACGAGCTGGTCGTAAGCACACGTGGCGCGCGCGGTGGCTATGCCCTAGCCAGACCGGCGGATCAAATAAACATCGCTCAAATTATTGATGCCTTGGATGATCAGCCCTTTGGTTTAACCGAGTGCGTTGCCCACCCCGGAGCCTGTTCGGTAGAACAAGATTGCCATCTACGTAGCAATTGGCAGCGTATCAATGATATTGTACGCCGAACGCTAGAAGATGTCAGCGTTGCTGACATGCTTCGCCCTAATAACGAATACCCTTTGAAGCAATCCGACGGATTTGTGACTACATCAAGACGTCAGAACAGCACTTCCACAGCGGAGTTATCTTAATGAGTACTGTTAATGAACACCTCGACACGTTCTTGGATCGTGACTATGAGGCTGGGTTTATTACCGAGATTGAATCGATTACGATTCCTAAAGGCCTAAGCGAAGACACCATTCGACGTATTTCGGCTATTAAACAAGAGCCTGAGTTTATGTTGGAGTGGCGTTTAGCCGCCTACCGCCAGTGGCTACAAATGAAAGAGCCAACATGGTCGGTGGTGGAATACGAGCCTATCGATTTCCAAGACATCAGCTATTATTCAGCACCGAAAAGCAAAATGGATGGACCTAAAAGCTTGGATGAGGTCGACCCAGAGCTTTTGCGTACGTATGAAAAACTAGGCGTGCCCTTACACGAGCGTGCGCGGTTAGCCGGAGTGGCGGTGGATGCCGTTTTTGATTCGGTGTCAGTGGCGACCACTTTCCGTAAGCAACTCGAAGAGGTAGGCGTTATCTTCTGCTCCTTTTCAGAAGCCGTGCGGGAATACCCCGATCTGGTACAAAAATACCTAGGTACGGTGGTGCCGCCCAGTGATAACTTTTATGCGGCCCTGAACTCCGCAGTGTTTTCGGATGGTTCTTTTGTTTATATCCCTAAAGGGGTCAAATGTCCGATGGAACTATCCACGTATTTCCGTATTAACTCACCGGATACAGGGCAGTTTGAGCGTACTTTGATTATTGCCGAGGAAGGCGCTTCGGTGAGTTACCTAGAGGGCTGTACGGCGCCCATGCGGGATGAAAACCAGCTGCATGCGGCCGTTGTCGAGTTAGTAGCGTTAGATGACGCCAAAATTAAATACTCTACCGTACAAAACTGGTATCCCGGTGACAAGGATGGTAAGGGCGGGATTTATAACTTCGTGACCAAACGTGGTGAATGCCGTGGCGCTCGCTCTCATATCTCTTGGACGCAGGTGGAAACGGGTTCAGCCATTACATGGAAATACCCGAGTGTTGTCTTGCGTGGTGATGACTCGGTTGGCGAGTTTTACTCGGTCGCGTTAAGCAACCATCGTCAGCAAGCGGACACTGGAACCAAAATGATCCATATGGGGAAAAACACGACTAGCACCATTATCTCTAAAGGGATTTCTGCTGGTCGCGGGCTTAATACCTATCGAGGTTTAGTGCGCGTTAGTCCCAAAGCGGAAAACGCACGCAATTACACGCAATGTGATTCGCTGCTGATTGGTAAAGAATGCGCTGCTCATACTTTCCCTGTGGTCGAGGTACAAAACCCTACAGCCAGTGTGGAGCATGAAGCCACGGCCTCACGTATTGGGGAAGATCAGCTGTTTTATGCGATGCAGCGTGGTATCTCTGCCGAAGACGCCGTGTCCATGATTGTAAATGGCTTCTGTAAAGAAGTGATTAAAGAGTTACCTATGGAATTTGCCGTAGAGGCCCAAAACCTACTTGGCGTGAGCCTTGAGGGTAGTGTTGGTTAAGGACTGAATAAACATGTTGAAAATTAATGATTTACATGCCTCTGTTGAAGGCAAACAAATTTTGCGCGGTTTAAACCTCGAGGTCAAACCCGGTGAGGTACATGCGATCATGGGGCCGAATGGCTCAGGTAAAAGCACGCTGTCTCAGGTGTTAGCAGGTCGTGAGGACTACACCATTGATTCTGGCTCAGTAGAGTGGCTAGGCCAAGATCTACTGGATATGTCCATCGAAGATCGCGCACGTTCGGGCTTGTTTTTAGCATTCCAATACCCCATCGAAATCCCAGGGGTATCCAATGCCTATTTTTTACGTACAGCTGTTAATGCCGTACGTCGTGAGCAAGGTCAGCCTGAATTGGATGCTATTGACTTTCTAAAACTTGTCAAAGAGGAAATGAAAGTCGTAGGTATGCGCGAGGAATTCTTACATCGCTCTGTGAACGAAGGGTTCTCAGGGGGTGAGAAAAAGCGCAACGAAGTATTACAGATGAGCATGCTACAGCCTAAGCTAGCGATTTTAGACGAAACGGACTCAGGCTTAGATATTGACGCGTTGCGAGTTGTTTCCGAAGGGGTAAACCGCCTACGTTCGCCTGAGCGTTCTATGGTGGTGATTACACACTATCAGCGACTTCTCGATTACATTGTGCCGGATGTGGTGCATGTGTTGTCGGGTGGCCGCATTGTACGCACTGGCGATGCCTCTTTAGCCAAAGAGCTCGAAGAGCGTGGCTATGGTTGGGTTTTAGAGCAGGCAGATGAGCAAGCCAAAGGAGCCGCGGTATGACCTCCTTACCCACATGGGTAACCCCTTTCGTGGAGCAAGTCGAGGCACAATCGGCCACACCGGCCTGGTTGCAAACGGTGCGCCAACAGGGGTTAGCTCGTTTTGCGAATGAGGGTTGGCCTACCAGTCGCTTAGAGGCTTGGCGCCATACATCACTGGCTCTATTAGATAGCAAGCAGTATCAGGTTGCCGAGGCTTTTGATGCTAAAGCGTTGGTGGATTCCTGTAAAAACAATGAACAAGCGTACTGGTTGGTTTTTGTGGATGGGCAGTTTGCCGCTGACTTATCCTCAACCGATATGCCTACTGGTGTGAGTCTACGTTCGGTAGCAGAGGTTTGCGCTAATGAGCCCACCGCACTCGAAACCATTTATGGTCAAGCGGATGATGGCTTTAGCCCCGATGCTTTAAACCTGGGCTTAGCACAGGATGGGGCCTTTGTGCGTGTATCGCGCGCAGTTCAAGTCGAGAAGCCCATTCATCTGGTGTTTGTTTCCGGGCCGGGTAATTGTGTCGCTTTTACGCGTAACTTTATTGCGCTTGAAGCCGGTGCGCATGCGACCGTGGTCGAACATTACATCAGTGCCGATGATTTTTCTGGCTTAAGCAATGCGGTAACGCGTGTTTGGACCGACCGTGATGCGAATTTGGTGCATTTTAAGCTACAAACCCAGAGCGAAAGTGCGGTGCACTTAGCTTCTATTGATGCCGAGCAAGAGCAAAACTCACACTATGAGTCGCATTCTTTTTCTTTTGGGGCGCAACTTGCACGGACGAACATCACCACACGCTTTAATGGTGAGCGTTGCCATACGTTACTAAACGGGCTGTATTACACCAATGAGCGTCGTCATGTGGATCATTACACCCAGATTCATCATGCCGTTCCTAACTGCACGAGCCATGAATACTATCGTGGCATTATGGCTGATCGGGGGCGTGGTGTGTTTTCAGGGCGTATTGTGGTTCATAAGGGCGCGGACGGCACGGATGCAATCCAGCGTTCAGATAGCTTGCTGCTATCCAAAATGGCAAAAGCTGATAGCAAACCCGAGCTAGAAATCTACGCCGATGATGTGAAATGCGCGCATGGCGCCACGGTAGGTCAAATTGATGAAGACAGCTTATTTTATTTACGCTCACGTGGTTTAGATCGTGAAGACGCGTTTAATTTGCTGATTTATGCGTTTGCCGCCGAGGTACTCGAGCGTGTTCAGTCTGAAGCTTTACGTCAACGGGCTACGGCAGGGATCCAATCTCGATTACCTGGCGCAAGCCAACTAGGAGAGTAACACCATGGTAGAGCCGGTCACTACACCTGCAATGCAGCTTGATCGGCGCGCCGATTTTCCTATCTTGGCGCAGCCTGTTCGCGGGCAGCGCCTTGTTTATTTGGATAATGGCGCGACCACGCAAAAACCCGCCGTTGTAATTCAGGCGGAAAAGGATTTTTATGAAAAGTCCAATGCCAATATTCACCGTGGTGTGCATTGGTTATCCCAACATGCAACGGATTTGTATGATCAAGCTCGCGTTACCACCCAGCAATTTTTACATGCCCGACGTGTAGAAGAAATTGTATTTACCGCTGGAACAACCGATAGCATTAACTTGGTGGCGTATACTTGGGGGTTGGATAACTTAAAAGCCGGTGATGAAATTGTGCTAACTGGCTTGGAGCACCATTCCAACATCGTGCCTTGGCAGTTAGTGGCACAGCGTACGGGTGCCGTGATTAAGGTTGTACCGGTTCTGGATAACGGTGAGCTGGATCTGGATGCGTATCAGCAGCTTCTGAGTGAAAAAACCAAGCTAGTGGGAATTGTGCATGTATCCAATGCACTCGGGACAGTGAACCCTGTTGCCGAGATGACGCGGTTAGCGCATCAAGTGGGCGCAAAAGTCTTGATTGATGGCGCACAAGCCGTTGCTCATACCGTGGTAGATGTTCAAGCGTTGGACTGTGATTTTTATGTGTTTTCCGGGCACAAAATCTATGGTCCTACGGGCACAGGGGTGTTGTACGCCAAATACGAGATCCTCGATGCGATGTCACCATGGCGTGGTGGTGGCGATATGATCCATACCGTTAGCTTTGAGGGCAGCACTTATGCGCCCGTGCCACAGCGCTTCGAGGCGGGCACGCCCAATATCGCCGGGGTAATCGTATTGGCCGAGGCTTTACGCTATGTGCAATCGGTGGGTTTAGCGCAGATTGCTGCGCACGAGGATGCGTTATTGCGTTATGCAACCGAACAATTGCAACAGCTTAAAGGCATCACCTTGGTTGGAACCGCCGCGCAAAAAGCCGGTGTGCTGTCCTTTTTGGTCGATGATATTCACCCCCATGATTTAGGAACCATATTAGATATGGATGGGGTGGCCATTCGAGCCGGGCATCATTGTGCGATGCCACTGATGACTCGTTTTGGTATTCCAGGTACCGCGCGCGCATCCTTTGCCTTATATAACAGCTTTGATGATGTGGATGCGTTAGTAACAAGCTTGAAAAAAGCGCAAAAACTATTTGGAGTTTCCGATGAGTGATGATTTTGGCGGTTTACGTGATCTTTACCAAGAGGTAATTTTTGATCACAACCGAAACCCTCGCAATTTTGCCCACATGGAAGACGCAACGCATAAAGCCGACGGCCATAATCCTTTATGTGGCGATCAATTGCGGGTTTATGTACACCTAAAAGACGATGTCGTAGAAAAAGTCTCGTTTATTGGTCAGGGTTGTGCGATCTCTAAGGCATCGGCCTCGCTGATGACAGAGGCATGCAAAGGCAAAACCAAAGCCGAAGTAGAGCAGTTATTCCAAGACATGCATGCCATGTTAACAGAGGATCACCCCGATCGTGATCTAGGCAAATTAGAAGTGTTATCAGGGGTAAAAGAGTTCCCCGCTCGAGTAAAATGCGCCTCTTTGGCGTGGCACACATTAGATAACGCGATTCACCAAAACGATGAGATCGCTAAAACTGAGTAAAGGCAGTTGTCATGAGTTATTTTGAACGCGAAGAAGTCATCGTCAGCCGGGACTGTCCGGCAGTTACTATTCCTTATGGTTCGCCAGTAACCATCGAAAAAGGATGCAGTGCCACCATCACGCAAAAGCTTGGTAATAGTTACACCGTGATCGTTGAAGGCAACATGTATCGCATCGAGGGTGTGGATGGTGATGCCATTGGACAAGAGATAAAAACGGTAGAAGCCTTTATTCCCGAGCAGCCGGCTACGGAAAAAACCATCGAAGAGGCGTGTTGGGTAGTGCTCACCGAAGTCTTTGACCCAGAAATACCGGTTGATATTGTTAACCTAGGGCTGGTGTATAAGTGCCATGTAACACAAGAAAACGCGGATGAGTTTTCTGTAGTACTGGATATGACGTTAACGGCGCCTGGGTGCGGGATGGGGCCGATTATTGCCGAAGAAGCGCGAGCAAAGGTATTAAATATCCAAGGGGTGACCCAAGCGGATGTTAACCTGGTTTGGGACCCACCATGGAGCCGAGACATGATGAGTGAATCCGCACGTTTACAGTTGGGTATGTTGTAAGCAATAAAGTGGACAGAAGGCCGCTAAATGAAAAATTTAGCGGCTTTTTACGTATTTGATTTAGTTGGATTTATTGCTATTTAGCACAGACTGTTATGATAGGTTTTTGTTTAGGAAACCTCCCTCATGCGTTTTTTACATACTTCGGATTGGCATTTAGGCCGTGCGCTTTACGGCAAAAAACGGGATGCTGAATTTGAGGCGTTTTTTGATTGGCTATTAACAACCATTGAAAACGAACAAATTGATGTGCTTTTGGTGGCAGGGGATATTTTTGATACGACTACCCCTAGTCACACAGCACAGGCTCATTATTATCGTTTTTTGTATCAGGTGTCACAGACCTGTTGTTCGCATGTGGTGATTATCGCGGGTAACCATGATTCACCTACCTTTTTAACCGCTCCACAGGCTTTATTAAAACATCTGCATGTACATGTGGTGGGGGCGATGAGTGAGCGGATTGAGGACGAGATCATCGTCTTAGAAAAAAACGGCGAAGCGCAAGCTATTGTCTGTGCCGTGCCGTATCTGCGTGATCAGGATTTACGCCGGTTGGAAGCAGGGGAAAACCTAGACGATAAGAATAAAAAAATGGGTTTGGGGTTGATGCGGCATTATCAGGAGGTCGCCCAGCAGGCTAAGCGTTTGCAACAGCAACACCAGCAGGCTGGCTTAGCAGCGCTTCCGGTGATTGCTATGGGGCATTTGTTTGTGGCTGGCGGCAAAACCATTGATGGCGATGGGGTTCGTGATTTATATGTAGGGAATTTGGTTAAAACAGGCGTTGATATTTTCCCCGCTATTTTTGATTATGTGGCATTAGGGCATTTACACGTGCCCCAGTGTGTGGCTCAGCAGGAACATATTCGTTATAGCGGCTCACCGATACCCATGGGCTACGGCGAGGCCGGACAACAAAAACAAGTAGTGGTGGTGGATTTCACTCAGGGCACAAGAAAAATCTCTACGATAACAGTACCGCGTTTTCAGGATTTGGTACGGGTGGTAGGCGATCTGCCACAGATCCAGCAACAGCTCCAGCAGCTTGTGCAAGTGCGAAGCCAAGCGTGGCTAGAGGTGGAATATACAGGCGCAGAGCGTGTACCCCATTTGCGCCAGCAGCTAGAGCAGTGGGTAGAGGAAAGCACATTGGAAATATTGCGCATTAAAAATCCTTTGCTGATCCAGCAAACCCTACAGGCTCAGCACCAAGCTCAGCAGTTAGATGAACTTAGCCCAGTGGAAGTATTTGAACGTTGTTTAGCGGCGCACCAAGTGCCTCAAGCCCAACACCCAGCGTTATGGCATTGCTATCAGCAGATTTTGCAGCAAATTCAAGAGGATGATCAGCACGCCTAGGAAGCACCATGAAAATCTTAGAGTTACGTTTTAAAAATTTAAACTCCTTGTATGGCGAATGGTGTATTGATTTTCGGGGGGAGCCGTATGCCTCGCAAGGGATTTTTGCCTTAGTCGGGCCGACGGGTGCTGGTAAATCCACACTGCTGGATGCCATGTGTTTGGCTTTATATGGGCAAACGCCACGTTTGGGTCGTATTACGAAAAGCGATAATGAAATTATGTCGCGACATACGGGTGAATGCTATGCCGAGGTGGTTTTTGCAGGTCAGGGTGGGGTGTTTCGTTGTCATTGGGAACAACGGCGTGCGCGCAAATCCCCGACCGGTCGGTTGCAAGAGCCTGACCATCAGATAGCCGATGCCAGTACGGGTATCTTACTAGAGAGCAAACGCCGTTTGGTTGTCGACGTGGTCGAGCAAAAAACGGGCATGAATTTTGATCGCTTTCAACGTGCAGTATTATTAGCCCAAGGCCAGTTTGATGCTTTTTTGAAAGCGGATGTGGGTGAAAAGTCAGAAATGCTCGAGCAGATCACCGGCACCGCGATGTATAGTGAGATTTCTCAGCGTGTCCATGAGCAAACACGCATGGAGCAACAGCAGCTGCAGCAGTTGCAAGTCCAATTAGAAGGGGTGGCCTTATTAGCACCAGAGCAAGTCCACGCTTATCAGCTAGCGATCCAACAAGAAAAACAAGCACAGGAACAACTCCAGCAGCAGCTCAACGTGTTACAGCAGGCATCACACTGGATAGATATACAGCATTCGTTGCGTATAGAGATCCAGCAGCTCAGCGAAGAAGCGCAGCGCTTGCAACAGGCCCAGCTAGCCTTTAAACCCGATCAAGAACGCTTACTGCTTGCCCAACAGGCAGCACGGATTCAACCCTCTTATAGTAGTTTGCTACGGCTGCGGCAGCAACGACAAGAGCAAGAGCAGACATTTCAAGCGTTACAGGAGCAGCAGCGACAACAGCAGCAACAACTACTGCCACTGCAAAATACCTATGAGCAACGCCTTACCGTTTATCAGCAGTTGTTGGGGATGAGCGAGTCTTTATCACTGTGGCTTGACGAGATAGAGCAAGTAAATTATGCCCTACGCCGCTATCAGGAGACATGGCAGACTGGACAAAAGACTCAGCAGTTATGGCAGCAAAAGCATAAGCAAACTAAACAGTTACACCAGCAGAGCCAACAGGCCAAACAGCAGCTGCAACAATATCAAGAGCAAATACAGGCGCAAAACGCACACATAGCGCACTTATTAGAGGGGCGCTTATTACGCGAATGGCAAACCGAAAAAGAGCAGTTACAACGAGAGCAAGCGCTATGGTTACGCATTGCGAGTTATGAAGAACAACGGCAGCGGCTGGTAAAGGGCGAAGTCTGCCCTTTGTGTGGGGCACTAGAGCATCCTTTTGCTGAACAGGCCGCCACACAGCCAACGGAGCTAGAACAGCGTCTTGAGTTTGTTGAGCAGCGCTTGCAAGCGTTGGAGCAAGCGGAGCAGGATCTGCGTAAACTAGCGAACCAGGAACAACATGTCCACCGTGAGTTTGCCGTTTTGTATAGCCAGTGGCAGCAGAGCCGTGATCAGGAGCAAGAAAGTCTTGAAGATTATCAGCAACAGCAAGCGGAGCTCGCACAGCAACAAGCACAGCTAAGTGAACGTTGTGGGCAAACCCAGACGCACTGGCAAACGATCCACCTGCCACAAGAAAGCCGGATGATCTTGGCACCGCTATTGCGGCATGTACAGCAGGCGTTACAAAAATGGACCGAGCCGCTAACCATGCATACGTGGCCTTTCGTGCCGGTGCAAACGCTCAGGCAGCAGTGGCAAGCGCTATTACAACAAGCACGACAACAACAAGAGCGTGCAGCGCAGCAATACCAGCATGCGGAAAAAGAGGTAGATCGCCTAGCGCAACAACAGCTACAGGTAGAGCATTATCTGCAAACGTTTAAAAAAGAGATCCTAGAACAGGAACAACGTTTTGCTCAGGCTTTAGCGGGTACGTTTCAGGATGAAGCCGCCTTTTTAGCGGCGCAACTACCAGAAAAGGTATTAGCAGACCTACAGCGGAAAGAGCAACAGTTAGCCCAGCAGGCGCTAGAAAACCGTACGCTTTTAGCCAATGCCCAGCAGCGTTTAGAGCAAGAACAGCGCAAAAAACTCACCACATTGGACCAGGCAGCCCTAACCACTCAGATTGAGCAGGTAGAAAAACAGCTGCAGCATATTCAAGACAGCATCAGCCGTAACAGATATGCGCTAGAGCAACATGAAAAAGAAAAAGCCAGATGGGAAAGCCAGCAAAAGCGCGTACTTAAACAACAAGCCGTTTATGAGCAATGGTTGGCTTTGCATGAGCTCATTGGTTCTGCTGATGGTAAAAAATACCGTAATTTTGCGCAAGGATTAACTTTTGAGTTGCTGGTGGCACAAGCGAATCAGCAGTTAACAAAAATGACAGACCGGTATTTATTGCTCCATCAGACTGAACAGCCGTTGGCGCTTTTTGTAATTGATAATTATCAGGGTGGTGAAGTGCGCTCGGTGAAAAATCTTTCTGGGGGCGAAAGCTTTATTGTGAGCTTGGCATTAGCGCTAGGTTTATCGCAGATGGCCAGTCAAACGGTACAGGTAGATTCGCTCTTTTTAGATGAGGGGTTTGGGACACTGGACGAAGAAGCATTGGATGTGGCCTTAACCACCCTAGCACAACTCCAAGGCGAGGGTAAGCTGATTGGTATTATTTCTCATGTGCCAGCGCTGAAAGAGCGCATAGCAACACAGATTCATGTGCTACCCCAAGTCGGGGGGCGCAGCCGTTTGCAAGGACCAGGTTGTCGATCGATAATATAACTAATGGCAATAACCACTAGACCCACCTGTACGCGCTGTACACGACCCCAGTCGCATTGCTTGTGCGCGCAGATCCCGTACTTACCCAACCAGTCTCAGGTATTAGTATTACAACACCCAGATGAAAGTAAACACCCGTTGAATACGGCGCGTTTGGCGGTATTAGGGTTGCAGCAAGCGCAGCTATGGATAGGCGAGCGCTTTGAGGCCTTGCCCGCGTTACTCGAACGCATGGAGCAGGTTTGTGTACTTTTTCCGGCAAAAGCACACCATGTATGCCAACCCTTATCGGCTTGGAATACGAGTGTTCCCAGTTTACTTATTGTGCCTGATGGCACCTGGCGCCAAGTTCGTAAAATCATACACGCTAACCCTATATTAGAACGCTTACCACACCTAAGCCTGCCTTTAGCCGAGCCATCCGCGTATCGGGTGCGCAGAGCGCGCGAGGCGGCAGCGGTTTCCACCATAGAAGCCATTACCCGCGCTTTACAGATTTTAGAACCAGAGCAAAACTTTTCCCCGCTATTAAGACCTTTTCAAACCATGGTCGAGCAACAAATCCAAGCCATGGGGGCAGAGGTCTATGCGCGTAATTATCAGAAAAATCACTAGTGGATAGATGTAGATAAGGGTTCAGCGGGTGGGGGTGAGACGCATCTCATGCTACGATGTGAAGTTTTTATGACACAGAATGTAGTTGAGGTAAATGTGGTAAAGACAGCACAGTTAGCGCCGGTATTAAGTGGTGGAGAAGTAGAACGGCTTTTGGCCGAGACGTTGCAGCGAGAACTTAAAGGCTGGTCTAATCAACATATGTTGGTAAGAGTACGTGGTGTACTCATGAATTTGACTGCGCAACGTCGTGCTGCCGCCATGCGACAATATTCAAAACTATTTAGTGTACAGCTTGAGGCCGAAGGCACGTTAACACTAAACGCTCCGCTTAAAGTTTTAGAGCCATACGAGGACGGTGATGTTGTCGAAGTGGTTGGTTATCCGGTAGTAAATATTTATCAGGGGGTGGTATCAGTACGCTTAGAAGTCATTCAAGCTCATAACCCCTATGCACAAGAGCAACCGGAGCGCCGTGCCACCCATGCTCAGTTAGCGCAATTGCGTTCGCTCAAACCGAGACGCAATGCCTTCCCTTTGCGCCCAGTCGTCTCTGTAGATGTGATTCATTCTGCTTCCAGTACCGCTCAGGTCGATGAGGATTTTTATCAGGGCTTAGGAGAGCAAATTTCTCGCTGTCGTCTAAATGCATATCCAGTTCGTATTACTTCGGCCGAGGACATTTGCGCAGCAATTAAAGCCAGTCGAGCGGATATTCTAGTTGTTATCCGCGGTGGCGGCCCCGATGCAGATTTTTCTGTTTTTAATGATAAGGCCGTATTAGAAGCCTTTGCGCAAAAGAAAAGCTATCGAGTCACCGGCATCGGGCACAGTGGGCATTCTACACTGATGGATTTGATGGCGGATTTTGCTGCTACCGTACCCGCTGAAGCGGGGGCGCATATTCAATCACAACTTAATCATATGGCAGGGCTGGTGGAGCAATATGAAAATAGCTTAGAACAAAGCGAATATGAAATTAGTCAGCTCCAACAGCAAATCGATGTCCTTGCTAACCAATCCGAAATAACCAAACAGCATTTGCAAGAAAATCTTAAGCAAATTCAGCCTAAATCTTCTTTTAAAAACCCTTGGCCTTATATTTTGATCATTATCTTATTAGTTTTGTTGTTTTTGAAGTAGAGTAGGTGATCAGAATAGAAGCATTATATCGCTTTATGGTTTTATTGGGCGCAGGTCACAGTACTAAGGGTTGTACCGCTTGGTCTATAGACGGGGGTAACTTACGGTGCTTGGCAAGAGCAGCAGCTTAGGTAAATACATAATGAATGAGTCTAGTTATTTTTGCCTAGTGGTTACTGTAGCGCAAAAGATTATTTAAAAATTATCCAAGAGCTTGAGCTACGATTCCAAGAGGACTCTTACCCTGTGCACTCTTTTCCAGAGCTCTCTTTATCGGCAATGCTATTTAAAGATGTTAGCTCTTCCTCATCATCAAACACCATGACTCTAGATGATGATGCATGGGACGCTGAAAATGTATTGGATAAGAGGGCGTTTTTAGAATCTTATACGATTGAAAATATTATTGCTGATGGCTGCTTTGTTGACCAAGGAAAGCTGGCCAAAATGATTTCGCAGTTAAGAAGTAAGAAAAATATCATTCTTCAGGGGCCGCCAGGAACAGGTAAAACATGGTTAGCAAAGCGGCTTGCCTATGCATTGATAGGATATAAGGATGATAATTTGCTTCGAGCCGTGCAGTTTCACCCAAATTTATCTTATGAAGATTTTGTACGTGGGTGGAGGCCATCGGCTGAGGGTAAGCTTGCTCTTACTGATGGCCCATTTCTTGAAATGATCAATAATGCCAAAAAAGATGCCAGTACCCAATATGTTGTGGTTATAGAAGAGATTAACCGTGGTAATCCTGCTCAGATTTTTGGAGAGATGCTCACTTTATTAGAGGCTGATAAGCGTACTCCAAGCGAAGCGTTAGAGCTTAGCTATCGGCGGGGGGATGGTGAAAGAGTTCATATTCCATCTAATCTGTATGTGATTGGAACAATGAATATTGCAGACCGCTCGTTAGCTTTAGTCGATCTTGCCTTGGCCCGCAGTTCGCAATAGGTCATAGTTATGTCACGCCACCTTTAAATAATAAAATAAACGATGCTTCAGCCTGGTTTCACAATGTGGTTGAAACGGAAATTGGGCCTCTTCTTGAGGAGTACTGGTTTGATGATCTGGAACGAGCCCAGCAACTTAAAGGTGCTTTGGTCAAAGGTATTTAATGTCAGCTGCCATTGAAACCCAAGACCCATCTATGTCTCAGTGACGATTAGGTAAGATCCCCGTTCGTAATTTATGGTTACTCATGCTCTATGCTTCAGATTTATATCGGTATCTTGGAGCACAGAAGGTAGCGGTAGAAGATAATCCTGAAGACATAGCAGATTTGGTTGCTGAGATTCTTTGCTCACAGGTTGAAGAGCGCCTGAAACGAAATTTAAGCTATGGCTATGAGCCTAAGGAGGCAGTGATTAATCGAGTTCGTGGCCGCATAGATATGCTTAAAACTGAAAGTCACAGGTTGCTTGAAAAAGGGAAGGTATATTGTCGTTTTGATGAGCTAACCGTAGATACGGTCCGCAATCGCTATGTTTTATCTGCTCTAGAGTGTTTATTAAAGCTCAATATTAAAGCGTCTCTTGCACGTAGATGTCGAGCCTTAATATTGAGCTTAGAGCGTCTGGGGGTTAGTAAAGTTAAGCCAATTAATTACAACATGAAATCAGAGAGATTTGGTCGTCATGATGTGGCCGATCAAAAAATGCTAGCGGCAGCTCAGTTGGCTTTTTCTCTCGCTTTACCTACAGAGGTTGGGTAATCCCCCCACCAAACCGTAGTGCTTTAAAGTAGAATTTCTCGAAAAGGAAATTCAATGAAAAAGTCTCGTTACACCGACAGCCAAATCATGGCCATCTTAAAACAAGCTGAAGCCGGTACAGCGACTCCAGAGCTGTGTCGTGAACACGGCATGAGCAATGCGACTTTTATAAATGGCGTGGAAAACCCGACAGTTTACGTTATGAAACGAAGTTCGGCGTAGCCACAATGGTCCAGAATACATCGCTAGAACGTTGCTTGGATGGGCAGCGCAACGTCAGATCCCTTTGTAGCAGGGCAATGTCTCAGACTCCACCCCTAAAAAATAACCAATGATATCAATGTCTTATATGGCCAAAAAACACCTCCGATTTTTTTCAAAAAGTTGACTATTTTTTGACCAAATTTTTGTTGGATAGTAGATCGGGTTTTACGTAGCATAGCTGAGTGTTCGATTGAGACAGTTTGAATTATATCGTAGATTAAGCGTGAGTGATATTAACAGTAATTATGTAAGATTGCTTATGGCAGAAGTGTTTATTTAAGCTAGAGCAGAACTACCGACTGGTGGATTCTCTAGTAACACGTCTAGGGTGGAGTAATAGGAGAGAGCTGCGCTGCGCAAGTTAGAGCGGATTGCTTGGGCGGCTTTTTCTGGGTTTTCTTCAATAAAGCCTTGGAGTAGCTCTTGAGTATATTGTAGAGAAAGAGCGCGGTATTTGGCTTCTCGTAACGTGGCTAATCGCACGGCCTCAACGTGATTGCTTAGGCGTTGGATGGTTTCGCGTAAATGGGTATTTGGCGTCATATTTAGCCAGCTAGCTCGAAAGCGATCATTGGCTTCCATATAGGCGAGGGGATCGTTTTGCTGGTGAGCTTGCTCAGTCGATTGTGCGTGAGTATTCAGAATCGCAAGCTTTTCTATGGTCGCATTCCGGCAAGCTTGCATGGCTGCCTCTGGCTCAAGCAGTAAGCGAATTTCAAAAATTTGTGCGATATCTGTAGGGGTAAATTGACGTAGGATAAAACCTCTGGATGTACCTTCGAGTAGGCCTTCATTTTTAAGTTGCATCATGGCCTCACGTACAGGCATTCGTGACACGTTTAACTCAGCAGCAATCTCATGATCGACTAAACGGTCCCCAAAACCTATTTCTCCTAATCGCATACGAGCCCTTAATAAATCGTAGACTTGTTCACGAATGTTTTTTTTGGTTGAGATGAACCGAGTGTTAGTTTTAGACATGTGCGACTGGTTTAATAATGAAAAGGCAAGATTTGGAGTGATTAGGTTGAGCATGACAAAAATGCTCTAGAACCTGCACAGGCCCATTAAAAATAAAGGATCCCATGCTCTCCATTATACCGAGTATTGGAGTACATACTGGAGTCTGGCTGACTATGCTAGCTTTGGCAAAGGGGCTATTTATAACTTCTATAGTGAGTTCTTGGGGTGTGTATTTGCATATCTGCCAAGCGCCCCAGCCAAGTTGAGCTGAGATGCGAATCATAGTATCCAGTAAAACTTGTGGGTTTTTATTTATTGCTAACCAATAAGCGGCAACGGAGTTTGAACCATGAGCTTTAACGGAGTTCATAAAGCTGTGCAAGGCCTGTTGTCTTTCTGCGTCTGGGAGTTGATTAAAAATACCCATGAGCACATCAGCTCTGAGCATAACATAGCGCCTTTCTTCATCCAAAATTTGCCCATTTTTGGTGTCCCAAATCATTCGTTCAATTAGATCCATTTTAGTCTCTGGCTCCCTGATTAGTACATTTCTTTAAACAGTATACCGTATATTAATCATGTAAATATATGAAAAATAATGGTTTTATTTTTATGGAAAACCCTTATGCTCTTATTTTCATAACAAGAAGTATAATTTTTTTCGGAGACATATATACTTTAACTAGGGGGACACCACATGCGCTCTATTTCTAGCAAGTTAAAAAAGTTAACGTGCAGTACTGTTTTAGCGCTAAGCTGTGTGGGCTTGGCTTCAGCTCAGAGCAACGAATTAAAAATTGCTTTTCCAGTAGATATTCCCTCTTGGGAACCTACGTCTGTTACTTTTCCAGCAGGGCAATCGATTTATAAAGCGGTGTTTGATTCACCTCTGTTTGTGAACGATGATCTAGAGCTCGCACCTCGCCTAATAGAACGTTGGGAGTGGCTAGATGACAGTGGTAAACGTTTAAAGGTGGCATTGCGTTCAGGGGTGTTGTTTCACGATGGGAGTGAAATGACGACGGAGGATTTAAAGTTTACGTTTGAGCGGGCCTTAAAAAAGAAAACGTTGGCTTTGAATGGCATGATGCCTAGTCTAGAGTCTGTTGAAATTATTAGTCCTTCTGAGGCCATAATCCATTTTGCTTCGCCGACGCCTACAGCCCCAATCAGTTTGGCTTTTTTGTCAGCGTATATTTTGCCCAAAGCCTATTTTGAAAAGGTGGGAGAAGAGGGGTTTATAGAGCAGCCTATTGGTGCGGGGCCTTATAAGTTGGTTGATTATCAAAGGGGATCTCGCATTACCTTAGAAGCTTTTCCCGACTATTGGGCAGGGGAGGCTCCTATAAAAAATGTGACATTTGAAATCGTGCCCGACGCATCTGCGCGTGTGGCAGCTATAGAGTCAGGCCGAGTCGATGTTTCAGTTCAGATTCCAGTCCGAGATGTGGATCGTTTGGCAGCGAACTCTAATTTAAAAGCTGAGGTCTATCCCTATAGCGAAATTTATATTTTGCAAATGCCTAGCTATAGGCCTGAGTTTCAAAATGAGCATGTACGCCGAGCTATGCATTTAGCCCTTAACAAGGAGGCTATTTCTCGTGCTTTTTATAAAAATAAGGCGCAACCCATTTCGGTATTAGCAACCGAGGGTTCTCCAGGGCATATCGATTTCAAGGTGGATTTCAATAAAGAGCTAGCCAAGGCAGAGTTAGATAAAGCGGGTTACAGCAAAGAAAACCCACTTAATATTACGTTCTACTCTACAAATAACACCTTTCCCTCTGATTATGATGTTGCCAGAGCTATAGCTCAAATGTGGGCCGAGATTGGGATTAATGCGCGTATGGAGGAGATTACTGTTGCTAAGTATCTAGAACTTAGTCATTCCTCTAGCTTAGATGGGGTGATGTTGTACAGTTGGGCTAATGCTACCGGAGACCCTGAGATTTATACGGGGCGAATTCTGGATCCTCGCTTACGTTTTTCTACCTGGAAAGAAGAAGGCTTAGCAGAGATTTTAGATGCTTTGAATACAGAAACAGATGAGTCCAAACGGATTCTTGGCTATCAAGAGTTGAATAAAACGGTTGCGGAAAATGCCTGGACGATTCCTTTATTACAATCTATTTCTACTATTGCCCATAAAAAAGATTTAAACCTTGAAACCTATCAAACAGGCTATATTTTGCCTCAGTATTATTCTTGGTAAGTAATGAAAGGCAGTGCAGTGAGTCTGTACTGCCTATTTTTTTGAGTGAGCCATGGTGAATTTTTTGTTTGGATTATTAAGAAAAATAGGTTTTATACTACTGACATCTTTTTTATTGTCTTTTATTGTTTTTTTTATTTTGAGAGCGATTCCAGCTGATCCTCTTGGTATGATGCTGCCGCCTTCAGCAACACAAGCAGATGCTGATTTACTTAGAGCTGAATTAGGTTTAGATGGCTCATTATTTTATCAGTATTGGATTTGGTTAAAGTCGGTAGCTCAAGGAGATTTAGGAAATTCTATTTTCTTTAAGCAATCAGTAAATAAGCTTCTATGGACAGCTTTGCCCGCAACTATAGAGCTATCTTTAGTCAGCTTAATGATAGCTTTAATTATTTCTATACCAGGTGGGGTTGTTTTTTATCTCATTGATAAAAAGAAAGTTGATTTTTTTGCTGATTTTTTATTGGTTTTTATTATATCTATACCTTCCTTTTTATGGGGTATTATTCTAATCATTGTGTTTGGAGTTTTTTTTCCTGTTTTACCTTTTATGGGAAGAATAGAGGGGAGTTTAGGAATAGAAGGTGGAACTGGTTTTTTGCTCTTTGATTTTTTAGTGCGAGGGAGATGGGTCCAGTTTTGGGATGCGCTTAAGCATTTATTATTACCTGCGCTAGCATTAGCTTTAGCTTTTAGTCCTATTATTATCCGCGTGCTTAAGGCAAGTTTACTCGAGGTTGAAAATGAACAATATGTGGCTGTTGCTCGTTTAAGAGGGGTTTCGGAGACTCGGGTTTTATTGGTTCACATGCTTAAAAATGCTGCTTTGCCTACCATAACTTTAATAGGAGTTCAATTTGGATTTTTATTTGGTGGAACTTTATTAATAGAGGTGATTTTCTCTTTTCCAGGTATAGGAAACCTAATGGTACAAGCTATTAAAAATCATGACTTGCCTTTGATCCAAGGTGTTGCTTTGATTTTTTGTTTAATGATTTTAGTGATTAATTTTAGTGTAGATGCCTTATATAGTATTTTAAACCCAAGGTTAAGGTGATTTTATGAAAATAAAAATAGAAAATATTAACAGAAAAATTATTATAGGCGGCAGTCTAGTTTTATTGTTTTTTGTTTTTGCTATTTTTGCTCCTTGGTTGGCTCCTAATGATCCAAATTCGCAGGATTTATTGGCTACGTTGTATCCCCCCGCATGGTTCGCTGATGGCATTGAAAAATATCCTTTGGGAACAGATTCATTGGGGCGTTGCGTACTATCAAGACTAATTTATGGAGCAAGGATTGCTTTATTAGTAGCATTGTCGGCTTCCCTAGGAACGATGCTGATAGGTAGTGTTTTAGCTATTGTTGCTGGTTATTTGGGTGGACTATTCGATAAGGTAACGAGTTCTTTAGTGGTGCTTTGGATGGCTTTTCCCCCAGTAGTTTTTTCTATGATGTTGATGGTGGGATTAGGAACAGGTGTTTTTAATGTAATTTTAGCTGTGATTTTAGTGGATTGGACGCGTTTTTATCGGGTGGTACGTTCTGAGGTTTTAGTGATTAAGCGAAGGGAATATATCTATGCTTCACAGTTACTAGGTTTTTCTCATTTGAAAATTATGCTTAAAGAGATTTTACCTAGTGTAGCTCCGCTTATTATTACTTTATTTAGTATTCAAATGGGCATCGCTATTATTGTGGAAGCTATTTTAAGTTTTGTGGGTTTGTCGGTGCCATCAGATGTAGTGGCTTGGGGGGTAATGCTAGCCGATGGGCGTGCTCATATTTATGGTGCAAGTTGGACTATTTTAGCTCCCATGATGGGGATTGTGTTTGCGGTGCTAGGTTTTAATTTGCTCAGCGATGGGCTTAGGGTTGCGTTAGATCCTAGAAATAAACGACGAGGAGAGGCGTAATGGAGAGACAAGCTGTTGTCGAGTTTGATCGAGTATCTATCTCGTTGGATTACAGAGGGCAACGAGTGGATTTGTTGAGGCAGGTATCGTTTCAAGTTGAAGCAGGAAAAACATTAGGATTAGTGGGAGAGTCAGGGGCAGGTAAAAGTATGATGGGGAGGGTGCTATCGGGGCTGTTACCTGAAAATTTAAGGCTTACTAACGGTGAGGTAAGGTTTCATGGCAAAAAGGTAACAGACTCACAGATGCGTGCCTTGCTAGGTAAAAAAATTGCCTTCATACCTCAAGAGCCTTTGTCATCGTTGAATCCAGTGATGTCCATTCAAGATCAAATGTTTGAGCATTTAAAGCGTGTAGGAGTGGCTAAGAAAGATCGTTATGCCTACAGTCTTGAGCGATTAGCTGAGGTAGGGTTGCCTGATCCGGCGGCTATTTTAGGACGTTATGCTCATCAATTATCGGGTGGACAGTGTCAGCGCGTTTTAATTGCTATGGCTTTCTCAGGAGATCCAGAGCTGATTATCGCAGATGAGCCCACTACCGCCTTAGATGTGATTACTCAAGCACAAATCATTCGTATTTTGCGTGAGGTGCAGAGACGCCATAATACAGCTGTGATTTTGATTACTCATGACTTACGGCTGGCTGCTCATGTCTGTGATGAGGTGATGGTATTGTATGCAGGCGATGTAGTAGAAAAAGGGCCCGCCCACCAAGTATTAGATCAGCCGCGACACCCTTATGCCTGGGCGTTGAAAAATGCCACACCAAATTTAACGGGTCCCCTTTATCAGTTACCGACTTTAGCTGAAATTATGCCTGGCATACAGGATATGGCTGAGCTAACGGGGTGTCGGTTTATTAAGCGTTGTCCTTTAGCGCAAGAAGCATGCCATCGTTACACTCCCATTTTGACAGGTGCACAAAGCCAAGTGGCTTGTTTGTTGGTTAATTCGCTGACCCAGCAGGTTCCTACCCAGAGACTCTCAAAGTTAGAGCAGAAGTCGCATAACCAGCCAGAGGTGTTAGTCAGTTTTGATAAGGTGGAGCAGGTCTATCAGATAGGTAAGTTTAGCAAAAAGAAAGTCATGTCTGCTTTGAAACCGTTGTCTTTGACTGTTCATGCTGGTGAGTTAGTTGGGATAGTGGGAGAGAGTGGGAGTGGCAAAAGTACGGTAGCACGTTTAATGGTGGGATTGAATACGCCGAGCTCCGGAACCATTCATGTATTAGGAAGGCCGAGGTCAACTCTAAGCAAAAGTGAAAAACTAGAGGTGTCTCGTTCTGTACAAATGATTTTTCAGGATCCTGACTCAGCTTTAAATCCGAGGAGGAAAGTGTGGGAGTTAGTAACACAAGTTTTAGAGTTGGATCCCACGTTAAGTACTGAGTGTAGGCAACAAGTGGCTGTATCTCTTATGAGTCAGGTGGGTATAGCCACTGATGCAGCTTACCGGTTTCCTGTTCAGTTATCAGGGGGACAGAAGCAGCGCATTAATATTGCGCGGGCTTTGTGTGTAGAGCCACGTTTATTGGTAGCAGATGAGGTGGTTTCTGGTTTGGATGTATCTGTGCAGGCACTCATTATGAATTTGCTGCTCAGATTAAATCAAGAGCTAGGGATTGCGGTGGTTTTTATTTCTCACGACTTATCGGTTATTCGGTATTTATGTACTCGAGTGCTCGTGATGAAAGAGGGAGAGGTGGTAGAGCAAGGGCCTACAGCCCGTGTTTTTTCACAACCCAGACATGAATATACCAAAAGCTTATTAGCAGCAGTTCCTCCTGATGACTCAACTCAATCGTGGCCATCCATCCATTTCTAAATAGATAAAAAGAGGTTGATATGAGCAAGCAAAAAGTATTGCATTTAGTAGAAGAAAAGCAGTTGCACAGTGATATTTATACGGACCCTAAGGTGTTTGAGCAGGAAATGGCAACACTGTTTCATAATGCATGGATTTATGTCGGACATGAAAGTCAGGTTCCTAATACGGGTGATTATATTTCAACTCGGATTGGTAATAGTCCCGTTCTTTTGGTCCGAGATGCTCAACAGAACATTCATGTGTTGATGAATCGTTGTGCACATAAGGGTGCGCGTTTAGTCAATGAGACTAAAGGGAACTTAGGCAAGATGGTACGCTGTCCTTACCATGCCTGGACTTATAGGTTAGATGGTTCCTTATTGTCCATTCCTATGAAAAGAGAGTATGAGGGGACTGGTTTTGAGACATGTCCAGCAGCTGCGGGCCTTAGCACAGCAGGAGATGTGGCGATTTATAGGGGATTTGTTTTTGCTCGCCTAAGCCCAGAGGGGGTAGGTTTTTACGAGTATTTTGGTGATGTGTTGCAAGCATTAGACGCGATGGCGGATAGTTCTCCTGTGGGTGAGCTGGAAGTGGCAGGCGGTTCAATTCGGAGCCGCATGAAATGTAATTGGAAGTTTTATTTAGAAAATGTGAATGATACGGTTCATCCTATCTCCACTCATGAGTCAGCTTACCATTCGGCTGAAAAGGCAGCGGAGAGGTTTGAGGGCTTGGATCCACTTTCTTTAGAGCAATTATTACCTTTTGGTTCAAATTATGATTTTTATTCTACGATGGGGGTAAAAACATTCCGGAATGGTCATAGTATTTTAGGTACCAATTTTAGTATACATACTGGATATGCAGACGTGGAAGGTTATAAAGACGCCATCAGGCAGGCTCATGGTAAAGAGCGAGCCACAGAGGTGCTCAACTTTACTCCTCAAAATGTTATTTTCTACCCCAGTATGGCAGCTAAAGGCTCTCCTCAAATCATACGGGTTTTACGTCCTGTTTCTGTGGATGAGACGTTGCTAGAGGTGTGGGTGTTCCAGCCTAAAGGTGCTTCGGAGAAACTCTTGCAAAGAGGCTTGAATTATAGCCGTTTAGTGTATTCACCAATGAGTGTCGTGGCGCATGACGATATTCATTTATTTGAAAGTCAACAAAGAAATTTGCAGGCTGATGGTAATAAATGGATTAATTTATACCGCCAGTTTGATGAAAAAGAGTTAGAGAAAGAGGTGAATGAGTTTGAGAATGCGAATAATGAATTAGTAATTAGAAATCAATACCGAGCTTGGAAAAACTTGATGCAAGAAAACTAGGGGAAATAGAAATGGAAATAGCTGATTTTATTTTTTATGAGAATAAATTATTAGATAGTGAGCGCTATGATGAATGGTATGAATTATTTGCAGAAGATGGGGTGTATTGGATACCAGGTAGTAGTCAGCAAACAGATCCAGAAAATGAAATCTCAATAGCTTTAGAAAATAAATTACTTTTAAGGTTGAGGATAGAGCGGTTGGCTCATCAGCGCGCTTTTTCTCTACAGCCACAAGTTAAAGGTTTGCGTTTGGTTCAAAATCCTTGTGTTTTGAATGCTGATATAAAATTAGGATTAATTCAGGTGGAAACCAATATTATTTACTCTGAATATCAAGCGGATAGGACTGATATTTATCCTGCCAATGTAATCTACTATCTGCAGCCTAAACAGCAGAGTTGGGAAATTGTACAGAAAAAAGTCAATCTATTAGCAGTGGATGGTCATTTGCCTTGTATCCAGTTGTTTGTGTGACTAGCAGAAGGAGGAGATCTTGCATAGAAAAATTGTTTGTGCCGAGTTGAGTAGGGAGAAAAGTTACTATTGGCTGTCTTCTCTAGTTGTACCGCGCCCTATCGCTTGGGTGACAACACTAAGTGAAAACCAAGAGGTAAATTTAGCACCGTTTAGCTCTTTCAATTACGTGGCTCATGACCCCTGCTTAATTGCGATTAATATTAATCGCAAGCAAGATGGGTCGCATAAAGACACTGCTCGCAATTTGGTTCGAGAGCGTGAGGCAGTTATACAAATGGCTGAGAAGAGTCACGTTAGGGAGTTAGATTTGAGTTCTAGGGAGTTTGATCCTAGTCAAAGTGAGGTCAAGGCATTGGGTTTATCTACACGCTCTAGTGCTTTAATACGAACTCCACGGTTGGAGTCAGGTTCTATTCAACTTGAATGTAAGCTAGATCAAGTTATTCCTCTAGGGAATGGAGTGAATGAGTTATTTATTCTAGAGGTTCTCTGTTTCCATGTGGATGAGCGTATTTTGCAGGGAGATAAGTTGATTCATAGTCATTATCAACCATTATGCCGCGTAAGTGGCCCGTATTATGCTGTCGTAGAGCAGACTTTTCAAGTATGAATCTGTAAAGATGGCTTATGTTGAACATAAACTGCCCTTAAGAAGATTGGTGATTCATCCAACTTTTTTTGGGCAATTGGTTACTCTCGGATGAAAAAAGCCAGAATCAAGCGAAAGCGTTGCTTGATATTCCTGTGATTGCTAGCTCTTGCCGCAATGGTTCAGAATACATCGCTAGAACGTTGCTTGGATTGTCCTTTCCCCGCACTCACTACTGCAGCTGCAAAAGGTGCAGGTAATGATGTAATGACCCACTGATTTCCTGCTCAGGTATTATTACGAAAGGAAAGTACGATGAGTATCGAGATGACAGAAGAAATCAGTGGGTCATTACAAACTCCCTGCTCCATTCAACTTAGGTATAAGTTTTACATAGGGTGGCGCGGTTGGGTGAGAACACAAGCTTGTGCTTTTAAGCACTTCGCCAAGAACCTTGCCTAGTTTAAAAGCTTAGCCGCCAGTCACCACTAACCTAGATGTGGTAGGCAAACTCTGTAAGCTGTTTGGATGTACTGTAGGGGAGTTGTTTGAGTATGTGCCTACAGAGGGGCAGGGTGGTCGCCGAGGCTGGAACAGATCAAGGCATGACATGATACAGGTAGAAGCGAGCCATGCTCGCTTCTACCTTCAAATTTGGTCCACCAAATTCAAGTGGTCCACTAAACCCAAGAAACAAAAAAGCACTTAAAGTGGTTAGACTCTAAGTGCTTAATTGTTTGAGGTATTCTTGGTCGGGACGGAGTGATTCGAACACTCGACCCCTTGCACCCCATGCAAGTGCGCTACCAGGCTGCGCTACGCCCCGAAAAATTTAACTATAGCATGTTGGGTTTAAATTTGTCAACTATCATTAACATCTGCCAACATAGGATATCTGCTTTAAAATAGCGTATCCACGCACACAATCTGTGCTGTGCTAAAGTTAAAAAATGATTATATAGGAAAATGAAAAATGTTTCAAATTGGTGATGTGGTTAAGTTAAATAGTGGGGGGCCGGCAATGACGGTGACGCAGTTAGGGCTAACACATGGGCGGGTAGAATGCATGTGGTTTGATTGCGAGGGGAATTTAAAAACGGCGTTTGTCCATGCTAGGGCGTTGCAAAAGGTGGCTGGATGAGGTGGGGCAAGCCGCTCACCCCTTTGGCAAAGAGCAAAGCCTTGGCCATGGCTTTTTTATTAGGGGCTTTTTTTCTCTTTATTATTGCCAAACGGTTAAATGATGATGCTGTCTACTGGGGGTACCTGATTGCTTTTGCTGAGGCTGCCATGGTGGGAGCACTTGCGGATTGGTTTGCTGTGACGGCATTATTTAGACATCCATTAGGGGTGCCTTTGCCACACACAGCAATTATTCCTCGGAATAAAGCGCGTATTGCGAATAATTTGGGGGATTTTATTTGTGAGCATTTTTTGTCTACCGATCAAGTAATGCTCAAATTAAAACAGATGCAGTTGCCTCGAACGACGATGCGCTGGTTAGCTAAAAAAACCAATGCCCAATTATTAGCTTCTTATGCAGCATTGGTAGCGCAGCACAGTTTAACGGCATTGCGTGATGTCAGGGCCCAGCAGTTTATTCAGCAAACCGCTGTGCGTAATTTGAAAAATATCAATTTCGCCACTTTGGGCGCACAAGTACTGCAGTTGCTCACAGCAGACCAGCGTCACCAAGAGCTTTTAGATCAGTTGTTACATCGCATTAGCGCATTAGTGCAACAGCCTAAAATACAAGCTTTTATTGCTGAAAAAATCGCAGCAGAGGTTAAACGCACAGTTCATATTAAAAAAATCAGTGACTATGTAGGGGATTGGGGGACAGAAAAAATTGTCAGTCTTGTGGCTAAGGAAATAGAAGCCATTGCTGCCGACCCCCATCACGAATTGCGCTATAGCTTTAGTGCTTATTTAAAAGTCATGGTGCTGCGGCTTCAAAGTGACCCCGTTTTTATAGAAAAAGCAGCGCAAATGCAAACGCAGTTTTTGCAAGATCCGGCTTTACAACGTTATTTAACCCAGCTTTGGGGGGATATTTTAGATTGGTTGGAACAAGATCTGCATGGTGCGGATTCTGTATTACAACAAAAACTAAGTGTTGGTCTGCAGCAAGTGGCTCATCATATTTTGCAAGATCATGCTATGCAACAGTTACTTGATGAAAAACTACAAGAGATGGCGCCACCGCTGATAGAAAAATACCGGGGCCGTATTGCACAGTATATTGCTGATCGCGTAAATGCTTGGGAAGAAAAAGAATTGGTGTATCAGCTAGAGCATGCTATTGGCAAAGACCTGCAATATATACGCATCAATGGCACCGTAGTGGGTGGTGCCATTGGCCTAGTGATCCATTTTATTGGGCGTTGGTTGTAATGGGTGGTTGATGCAGGGCTTGTCTGGCTTTTTGAATGGCGAGTTTTATATAAGGGTCCATGCTGTCTTGCCGTAATACCCAGTCTTGATAATCAGGCGGTAACTCGCTAATAGGGGTGCCTTTGTGTTTACCAAAAGGCATCACCCGCGGTAAGCGTGCTTGCTCAGAAAGCTCCCAAAGCTGCTCCCAAGTTTGTACGGGTTGCTCAAGTAGAGCCAGCATTTTTTGCAGAATAAAACGACAGTTTTGTACATCTGCTAAAGCAGAGTGGGCGTTTTTTAAGCGTTCACGGGCATGAGGACGAAAAAAATAGTACATCAGTGCCGATTGGCTATGACTATCTAGCTGAGGTAAAAGCATACGGCTTAAAGCCAAGGTACAAATTCGCTTAACGTTAGGGCGGCCTGCCATTTCCCAGTCATAATCGACATTGTGCCCAATCATGTACTGGGCTTGTGCTGGAAACTGAAATGTTGTGCAGGGTGGGCAGTTGACCAGCTCTTCATCATAAATATGATGCACCGCTAGTGCTCCTAAACTAATGGGATGACGCGGTTGATAACGCTGCTCAAACTGACTTACCACTTGTAAAGAGGTTGGGGCATCGATCTCTAGCCAGGCGGCTTCAATAATATCCGGTTGTTCTGTACCAGTCGTTTCTGTATCAAAAATATAAGCACTCATGATGATATCAGTAAAGTTATTTAATCTATTTATGATAACGCAGTAACGTCACCTTGGTGGTTGTGCGGTTTTGTAACAGCCGTTTTAAGGTGTTCAGGTCGTAAAGGACGCTGTGACGGTCACTCAGTAACAATTATGGGTTTATCCGTATTTACTTTTTGATAAAAATTGATCTTGGAATAATAAGAAATAGCAGTATGATGAAACTGTGCTTTTAATTCATTCTTGATTGATTAAAAGCGTTTTATCGATAACGGAGGTGCTTTATGTTTAAATCCACTTTAAAAACCACAGTTGCCGCTGCTGCTATTGCTTTAGCAGGAATAAGTGGTGCAGCTCTTGCTGACACAACAGCCCACGATCAAATGCAACCGGTGGCCACATCCGTTGCCCAGATTCTGCAAGACACCAAAGATGATCAACGTGTGTCATTACGTGGACAAATCACCAAGCAAACGTCTGAAGAAAAATTTATTTTTACTGATGGTAGCGGTGAAATTCAATTAGATATTGATGATGACCTCACCAAAGTTCAGCCGATCAACCCACCGGTAGAGGTAGAAATCATCGGCGAAGTAGATAAGGGTCTGATTAGTGACACCGAAATCGAAGTCAAATCGTATACCATTGTGCAATAAACTACAGCTAAAAAACCCAGGGTAATGCCTGGGTTTTTTTGTGCTTAACCAACTTGGAAATGTCCCTCTGGATAACGAATACGGCTGCGGCGACGTGTAGCTAGACTATATACCAAGGTCAGGGGGCCTAGTCGCCCTGCAAACATGAGTAAGGTAAGGACAAATTTACTGGGCAAGGAAAGCTCTCCTGTTATACCAAAACTCATCCCTGTGGTTGTGATGGCAGACATGACCTCGAACATCACACTGCGCAAAGGCAGCTTATCAAAAATCGTAATAAATAAAAGCCCCATAAAAAATAGACTAAATGTAATGAGGACTAAAGATAATGATTTTTGTACTGTTTCTGGGGATACAGTACGCTGCATGAGCACCACCTCTTCACGGTGACGTAAATAAGAAATAACAGCAGCGATTAAAACAATAAATGTACCAAGCTTAATACCGCTCGCTGTACTTAAGGAACCGCCACCAATAAACATATAAAACATGATGAGCAAAACCGAACTGTCACGCATGCTGCCAGCGTCCATTGTCACAAACCCAGCTGTACGACTGGAAATGGTTTGAAGCCAAGCGGCGGTGGCTTGCTCATACCAAGGCAGGTTGGCGATGGTACTGGGGTTTTTGTGCTCAAATAACCATATAGCTAAAAAGCCAAGCAAATTTAACGTTAGTGTGCCCAGGATAATGATTTTGCTATAAGGGGACAAACGTTGCCAACGCTTCTTACGCAAAATATTAATAATGACAGGAAAACCCAATCCGCCTAAGGCAATCATCAAAGATAGGGTCAAAATACTAATTGGATCATGGGTTAGGCCAATTAAGCTGTCTTCATACAACGCCATACCCGCATTATTAAATGCCATGGTCACATGAAAATACGCCTGATAAATAGCGTCTTTGAAGTCCATGTGTCGCCCCCACCATAGGCTTAACCACAACATGGTGACCCCTTGGATTGTGAACGCGATTTTAATTACCGAAAAAGCAGTCTGGCGGATACGTGATACGCTGGTTTGATTAAAAGCCTCTAAAGCCAACGCTTGTTGTTGCAAACTAATACGCTTACCAAGCGTAATAGCAGCAAGCACAGCAAAGGTAACAAATCCCAACCCACCAATCTGTACTAATATCGTCACCAGAATTTGACCAGGAATACTCAGCACTGTAGCGGGCTCAATTACTGTCAGTCCTGTCACCGTTACAGAAGAGGTCGCGGTAAAAAAGGCCTCGAACCAACTGATCGGAGAGCGTGTAGCAAACGGCATTTTTAATAACACCGTGCCTAGTGCAATTAAGCTTAAAAATCCCAAGGCCAACACTACTGGAGGGCTGGCAGGAAGGTGCGTCGTAGGAAGACTGCCTTGTTGACGCAGCAGTCTAAAAGGCCAAAGGCGTAGCATAATCTGAATTAGATGAGTTTTGGGGCGATGGTGCGAAGGATGTTCAGTGGTCCAAATAGCACCAAGATGTCTTTGGCCTGAAGAATAAAATCATCAGCGGGACGCACCAGAATCTGTGATTTTCGTTTAATGAGTAAGACCTCGACGACGTCATTGTTTGTCCGCAGAACCTCGCCAATACTGATATCGTCCAGGCGCTCACTAGCGGTAATTTCTACAACGAACTCACCGTTACCCAGAGAAATATAATCGTTAACCATCGGATAGCTCAGCATTTGGGCTACCCGAATGCCCATTTCTTCTTCTGGGTGGATAATACGATCTACGCCGAGTTTACTAAGGATCAAATGCTGGGCATGAGAAATGGCTTTGACCCAGATTTTATTTACATTCACTGCTTTTAAATGCACCACGCAAACCAGTGAAGCTTGAATATCATCACCGATGGCGATTAGGACAACATCATAGTTATCCAGTCCCAGCTCATCGACCGCCGCTTTGTCTGTGACATCGGCAATTACCGCTCGTGTTAATTGATCGGCATATTTGTCTACGACTTTGCTATTGATATCCACGCCCAAAACCGAGTGCCCCATTTTCATGAGCTCTAGTGAGGCGGCCGAACCAAATCGGCCTAAGCCAATGACGGCAAATTGAG
The DNA here is from genome assembly GCF_039543645.1 of Paenalcaligenes hermetiae. NCBI lineage: Bacteria > Pseudomonadati > Pseudomonadota > Betaproteobacteria > Burkholderiales > Alcaligenaceae > Paenalcaligenes > Paenalcaligenes hermetiae. Next base: position 157,844 of record NZ_BAABKD010000011.1, read on the forward strand.
CCATATCACATCCTATTTAGAAAGCTCGGTCGTATTTTTTTCTGGCCAAATAAAACTAAGCTGATGACCAGTGCCTTTAACTTCTATAGTTTGGTGCAGGGTTTGGCCCTCGTACGTGACATAGACTTGGTATTTTCCGTAATCCATATCTAGTAGGCAAAATGGACCTTCGCTATTGATATTTACAACGGTTTGATCGTATTGATCGCGAATGACCACCTGAATATCTGCAATAAAAGCGACTTTATTACCGAGCTTTTGTCCAAAGTTTAAGCTAAGTGGGTAGTGAGAACGTGCAGCTTTAAAAGCTGCTGCTTGATCGCTACCAATCCCTCCACACATATAGGCGGTATTTAAATAAAACTCAACGGGAGGAAGGTTTTGAGCCGAAACAGTTGCCACACAAAAACAGGCACAGATCCCAGTTAACCAAGAACGCATGGTAACTCCTTTGCTTAGTTATGAATTTGCATCTAAGTTTAACAAGGAGTGGCCAAGTTTGATACGGTTCATAATAGTAAAGGCCAGCTGTGGCGCTCTGTTTCTTTTCCTTGTGGATTATAACTACACTCATGGAAAAAACTGTGTCCGCTTTGTGACACTTGCCATACTGTGGAACTACGAGTGCCATAGTCTGGGCTAATAATAAAAGGACTGCTTAATAAGCGCTCCCGCTCAAGACTGAGCCCAGTTTGGGGAAGCAAATGGTCTTCGGCTTTTTGTTCGTCGCGCAAGATAGCATACACCTCGCTAATGGCGGCTGGCGTTTGCGCGGATAGGTAATGTTGTAATCGCTCACATAAACGTTGGCTTTTTGGCCAGGGTGTATTGAGTAAGTGATTGCTTAATACATAATGTCCTGGAGCAAGAGCCTGAGGCTGCGTATCATTACGATTGCTGTAGTAATAGCACTCAAACTCAGCTTTTTGAGCGTGCCATTGTCCCACGATAAGATTAAAGCCTTGATACAAATGGCCTTGTTCAGCCACCTGTTGTATATAGTCTTGGGCGGATAGTGTCTGTATTAAAAACTGCTTGGGTAGCTCGCCACGACTTTTTTCTAAGCCCGTTGCAGGGAACATATCCCTAAAGTTAGTCAATAAAGCAAATCGGCCCTGAGTACTCACAGCAAACCAGGTACCACCTGCTTGTAAATCTAAGCCACCTATAACATGTGGGTAATCCGGCCATGGTGCTGCCGCACGAGTAGGGCGCTGATGAAACTCATCACGATTAGCGGCAATAAATAAAGGCCACTGCGGGTCGGTGGCCAAAGCAAGATAAGCAATACACATAAAAAGCGTTAAAGCATAGCAAGTTTATTAGAGCTTTCTACCAAGTTACGCAAACGGATGGCGTCACCTATACGAGAGTAGCGCCCCTGAGCGTTAAGCAAAACAATGCCGACTTGGCGGCCTTCGAGCTTAGTGAGTAGCACAAGACACTGACCGGCTTCATTAATAAACCCCGTTTTAGAGACTTGAATATCCCATTTACTGTTTTGTACTAGCCGGTTTGTGTTACTAAAAACAAGTTGGCGCCCTGGGCGAGGCTCTACGGTAAGTTGTTCGCTGGTGCTGTACTCTTGAATAAGTGGGTGCTGAGCAGTGGCTTGCATTAAACGCACCAGATCTTTGGGGCTAGAAACGTTTTCGCTAGAGAGCCCTGTGGGTTCTACAAAACGCGATTCGCGCATCCCCAAAGCACGGGCTTTATCATTCATGGCGCGCACAAAAGCACGAATACCACCAGGATAATGTCGTCCTAAAGCATTTGCTGCACGATTTTCTGAAGACATCAGGGCCAAATGCAGCATCTGAGCGCGTGTTAGCTTAGAGCCTACGCTTAAACGAGAGGTTGTGTTTTTTAGGCGGTCGATATCGGCAGAGGTGATTTCGAGTGTTTCGTTTAAATCTTGGTTCGCTTCGAGCACGACTAATGCGGTCATGAGCTTGGTAATAGATGCAATAGGGCGAACCTGAGTGCTGTTTTTTTGATAAATGGCCCGCCCGGTTTTTAGATCCTGAACATAAGCAATCTCAGAGTGCAACTGTGCAGGTAAGCCTTGTAGTAGCGATGGGCTAGTTGGAGCAAGCGAGACCTGTACGGGCTGTAAGTTTGCTGCAAACTGCGTATACGGCGCGTGATAACGAACAGGATTGACATTGAGGTCTTGTGCAGACACCGACGCGGGTAAAACAGCAAATAAGGCGGTAATTGTGCTGATGCTAGCGCCCAGCCAACGTCGAGATAAGTGATATAAGTGCATATGGAATACCTAAGACCGTCAAAAAGCGTCATCTACGCAGAAATGGTATCAGATATTTCTCTATAAATTAAGCACTTATACGCTCTTTTTAAAAAAAATTTAAGCTGTGCTTTTGGTTTTTTAGCGGCATTGATTTTTAAGCCTTTGTTTTATATTTGTTTTTTAAGATATAATTCGCTCATTACGGTTTGCCGCTGTGAGGCGGGGGCAATAATGTGGATCACATGCGTAAGTTCGCTGGCTTGAGCGTCAATTGGGATGCGGTTAATGGCATTAACAAAAGGGCGCAAGAGCGTATTAGCGGCTAACACAAAAAAGGTCGCCATGATGGCTTCTAAGGCATGGCCATATCGACAAAAATCGCTGCGCCTACTGCCACCAGCACATTCGTACGTAAGCCGGCTGTACGTTGCCTAAATTGCCGTTCAAAACCAATAATGCCACCAAGGACAAAAGCGGTAAAAAGGCTGATAAAGCTATTGAGCAGCTCCATCAAGTTAACATTAATCAAAGCTTGCATAGTATAAGGGGATAGAAAAGAACAAGAGCGAGTGTAACTCGCTCTTGTGACACAAGGATCACACAAGAGGGTGAAAAGGTGATCCTTATGTTAGGTTAGACGGTGGGCATTTCTAATAGGATATTAGCAATATTAAAGTAGATTAATACACCTACACCGTCACAAATAGAAGTAATAAGTGGAGCACTGGCCGAAGCTGGATCAAGTTTGAAGCGTGTGAGCAAGAAAGGTAAAGACATACCAATTACACTACCGACAATCACAATGACAATCATTGTCAATGCCACTACCAGCGCAATGTCTGGACCACCGCGATAAAAGCCAATGATGGATACGGCCGCCGCCATACTTAAACCCAGTAGTAAGGCAACCGTAATTTCTTTACCTAGCATTGAAAACCAATCGCGTGCTCGCACATCACCCGTAGCCAAAGCACGTACCATTAGTGTGGCACTTTGCGAGCCGGCGTTACCACCACTATCTACCAATAATGGCAAGAAGAACACCAGGGCCACCATGCTTTCGATGAGCTCCTCAAAATGCGCAATACCTGCCCCAGAAAAAATGTTACCAAAAACAAGAATCACCAACCAAAATACCCGCATGCGGTACAGGACAGCGATGGACGCATCTTTTAAAGAAATATTTAGTCCGGAGCCAACGGTACTGACAGCACCCAAACGCATTTGGTCTTCGGTGCTTTCCTCGCGCGATACATCTAATGCATCGTCGTGGGTCACAATACCAACAATACGTTGTTTGTCATCGACAATGGGTAAAGCTAATAGGTCATAGCGGGCAATTTGGTTAGCGGCTTCACTTTGGTCTTCGTCCGCACGGGCATGCAGTACGTCTGTGACCATGATGTCACGTAAAACCGCATTGGGGTTAGCGAGCATGAGTTCACGCAAAGACACAGTGCCCTTAAGATGACGCTGCTTATCGACAATATAAATTTGATAAATGGTTTCTGCATCAGGGGCTTCGAGACGAATACGCTCTAAGGCTTGGGCAACGGTTAAATCATCATGCAGGCTGACGTAGGCAGACGTCATGATAGAACCAATCGTCCCTTCTTTATAACTGGCTAATGTGCGAATGTCTTCGCGTTCGGCATGGGCTAGGCCGGGTAAAATGCTTTGACGCTCTTCTTCTGACAAACGGTTATACAAGTCTGCACGCTCGTCATGCTCCATTTTTTCAAATAAAGCCGTTAGTTCTGAGCGGCTCATTAACTGCGCCATCTCCGATTGAATGCGCGGTGCCATATAGCCAAAAATAATAGATTGCTTATCATGTTGACAGCGGCGTAGCAGCTGTAAAGCCGCCTCGGCAGAAAGATGCCCTAAAACGCTAGCAATATCTGGGTAAGGTAGCGCATTCACAATGCCGCTAGCGGTTTTCCAATCATTGCGAGCTACCGCACTCTGTGTGGCATGGATGATGGTATCGAGTTCCATATCAGTATCCTATTAGAAATATATTGATTACTTAAATCAAAATAGAAAAAACTGATTGCAATAAAAGAAGGACGCAATTAGCCCTAGCGAATTTAATAATTAAAATCACTAAATAAAAAAGACAAATTGATCCCTGCGCAAAATTAATTGAAAAATTAATTACGCATAATGAGGATGTGATAAGGATAAAAGCAGGCCGCGGCCATCGCGCAAAGCTATGCCAAGATAAACACGAGCAGCCCCATTAAAGGGCATGTAACAAGTGAGTTGCGATGTGAAGAGGGCGAATACCCAATAGACACTGCGTCCTAAGCGGCTAGGACACAGTAAAGACGAGAGAACTGTGTCCTAGAATGCACAATGACCGATCAAAGATCGGCAACTTTCACCAGGATCGGTATCCACAGTCAGTTCTCCTTTTGTTGAAATCCAAAAAAGTATAACAGGGTTTTCACTAGGATAGCAACCCTGTTGTAAAAATAATGAATTAAAGAGAAAAACAACTGACATAATAACGTAAATTTTTTTTTGTTTTTAAGTGATGTGAAAATTGAGTAGGAATATAGAGATATGGTATTAAAACCTAAACATCCTTGGCTTTTATCTGCCGCCTGTGTGATGGTAGCCCTGTCAGGGCAAGCGTATGGCTTAGATATTTGGCACTCGAATACGGTTTGGGCAGGTCAAGGTATGTGTGCCGCCTCCTTTACTTTGGACAGTGGAGGTGTTTTTGGTGATCATATCCAAAACTTACGTATTGCCCTAGCTGCAGTCGATACAAAAACAAATAGTCCCATTGAACAAATAGTTTTAGAGGTGGATGAGTTTGGCAGGGATAATGCTAGCCGCTATGAGACGGTGTATTGGGAAAGCGAGTTAGCATGTGAGGATAACCTGCGCTTGGTCATTACTGAAGCCGATGCCATCGTAGAAGGGCAGGCTCGAGATTTATTAGCGGATGGTTATTTAAACATACGAGAGTTCGTACCGTATCGTATTGATATTGATGCTAATTTTCTAAATGCTTCAGAACGTCCCTCTACTTGCCAAGCCTCAAGGTTTACTGCTACCGCTATCATTCAAGACAAAGACGGTTACAGCAATGTCTGGGCTCAGCCTAATGCTGAAAGCAACGTTATTGAAAAGCTCTTTGAGAATGAGCTGTTTTATACCTTCGAGCAAAAAGGTAACTGGTGGCAGGTGTGTACTCCCACCGGGCAGGTGGGGTATTTGTACCATGACTGTATACAGTTGCAGCATTAAAATATGGCTCGTTTTTCAGATTGCGCGTTCTTCTAAAGGAGTGACCAGTCGATGAAAAATGGATTGACGCTGATAGTTTATAGCCAGTCTAGCAGTCATCCACAGGTGGATTTATGTTGGAGATTTTGACAGTTTTAATCGAGTGTAAACTCAGGGTTTTAAGTCGATTAAAAAATTAGAACTTATTTTAATAGCGTGCTGTAATAAGTCGCGGTATTAATGAGGTTTTTATGCGTACGATAGCCCAGATTAAAGAGTTACTGCTTGAGCTTGAGCATTGTATTGCTGATGATCTAGAGGATCAGGATCTTGATTTTAAGCAATGGGAGACAAAAAACCGTGATAAAGCGGTCAGGACAATTGTACAGATGGCTATGTGTATGGCTAGTGGCGAGGTGAGACGGTTGTCTTTGAGGTGTCTGATCGAGTGATAGGGCAAGAAAAAGCCATTCTTGGTGTTCCTCCTGAAGTTGATGTTCCGTACATGACGAACTATTGCTCTACGTGAAGCGTTAATGGATGCTGTTTGTCATCGTGACCTGCGATTGTCTGGGCCGTTGATGGTTAAACTGTACTCAAACTGTATAGAGATTAGTAGCAACGATGGTTTTATTGGTGGTATTAGTCCTGACAATATTCTTTATTATCAGTCTGTCTCTCGGAACCCACTATTGGTTGAGGCATTAACCCGTTTACGCTTGGTCAATCGCACTAACTTTGGCATTAGTCGTATGTTCAGTACCAAGTTAATGGAGGGCAAGGCGCCGCCAGTCACTCGTGAAAGTGGTGAGTCTGTCACCATCGTATTTTTTCGTCGTGAGCCTCATCCAGCTTTTAGGGCTTTTGTTACTGAAGAAAACACAGCAGGTCGAGACTTGAGTATGGATAGTCTGACCATCTTACAGTACTTGTATTAGCATCCTGAACTTGATATAGCAACAGCAGCCAAGTTGTGTCAGCGCAGGGAAGCCGAAGTGCGTGAAACAGTCTCTGTATTAGAACAGCGTGGTTACATTGAGTACGGTGGCGTAGGGCGTGGCACCTATTGGGGCACGCACCCAGATCTGTATAACCGATTGTCTGATGATGATCAGGGTGAAGCGCGGCGGCGCATAGTACTATTTTTTGCTGTAGGTATGATTTTGCATGATGATCCATAAGGTAAAGCTTATCGTTCCATATAGACAGGATGGTTACAAACTTAGAACCCATCTTCTAGGCTATCAGGGGGAAGGGTTTCAGGGAGCAGGATAGTTGGTCACTAGTAAGGACCAAAAGTTAACTAAAGCTCATGTGAAATATCTAGAAAGCCAGCTCATCTGCAGGGTGAGTCAAAGCGCTCTATGCAAAATAGAGGATGGCACTGCTCATAATTATGTCAACTTACCTGAGCCTGATCAGGCTGATATGGCATTTTTTATGGAACAATTGTACATTATTTTACCTGTTCTTGATTTTGACTACTTACGTCTCGCGGTGGCTGAAGACAATGAAAAAGGGCAACTCCCAGCCTCAGAGAGTCACCTTTGTTTGTTTTTTCTTGTCAACCAAAGGTATTAAAGATCAGTTTAAAGAGGTAGAAGGTCAGTTCATAGTTTTAGCAGGATTGTCAGCTAGGAGTAAGCGGTAAGGGGCGGCTTATGGGACTTGGCAGTATTTGCAGATGAGATTGATTTAACTCTATAGGCTATTATAGATCTACTTAGTGCTTTAAAATAGTTACAAGAAAGCCAAAGCTAAGAAAGAATAAGTTAGAAAGAGATTTAAGGTTATTACAAGGAAAGAAATGACGCAAATAGTTTCGAAACAGAGAGTCTCAGATCATGGCGAGGTTTTTACTAACGAAAGAGAGGTTAATGCCATGTTAGATCTAGTAAAACAAGAAACCGAGCGCATTGATTCAAGGTTTTTAGAACCTGCCTGTGGCACAGGAAATTTCTTAGAAAAGATATTAGAGCGTAAGTTAGCTGTAGTAGAGAGACGTTACGGAAAATTACAGTTTGATTATGAGCGTAATGCGGTCTTAGCTGTGTGTTCTATTTATGGGATTGATATATTAGAAGATAATCTTGTTCAATGTCGTGAACGTTTGTTTAATTTATTTAATAGTCAATATATCCGTTTATTTGGGGATAACTGTAAAGAGGATTGTCGTGCCTCTATAAGGATTATATTAGGTCTAAATATCATTCATGGTGATGCAATTACTCTAAAGAAAGTAAATAAGGATGAGCCGATTGTTTTTTCTGAATGGTCTCAAATTAATAGTAATTACTTAAAACGTCGTGATTTTTCTTTTCAAGACTTGCTCGAGCATGAAATTGTAGCTGGCCTACCTTTGTTTTCTGACCTTGGTCAGGATGTTTTTATTCCAAAACCTATAAAAGATTATCCGGTACAGCATTTCTTGGAGTTAAGTAATGAGTAATGGGCTATTAAATAAACAATATAACCCTGATGTTTTATCTTGTTTATCAAACTTAAGTAACGATGAGGTTTTTACACCTCCTGAGATAGCAAACGCTATGCTTGACTTGCTTCCTGCAGAGATATGGCAAGATAGCACAGCTACTTTTTTAGATCCGGCCTCTAAGTCTGGTGTTTTTCTCAGGGAAATAGCTCAGCGTTTAGATAAAGGGCTTACTCACGAGATTCCTAATAAGCAGGAACGCCTCAACCATATTTTTAAAAAACAATTGTTTGCTATTAGTATTACAGAGCTAACAGGCCTAATATCTAGACGAAGTGTTTATTGCTCTAAAACAGCAAATAGTAAATATTCTTTATGTAATGATTTTTCGGATGATCGGGGGAATATTCGTTATGAGCGAATAGAGCATTGCTGGAGCCCTGGTAATAATCGTTGTGTGTACTGTGGGGCTAATGAAAGTGGATATGAGCGTGATGACTCTTTAGAAAATCATGCGTATGAATTTATTCACACAGATTCACCTGAAAGGATTTTTAATATGAAGTTTGATGTGATTATTGGTAACCCGCCTTATCAGTTGAGTGATGGTGGAGCAGGAGCAAGTGCTATTCCTCTGTATCATAAATTTGTAGAGCAGGCTAAAAAAATGAATCCTCGCTATTTATCAATGATCATTCCCTCTAGATGGTTCGCTGGTGGAAAAGGACTCGATCAATTTCGTAATGAGATGTTAAATGATGACAGAATAGAGTTTTTAATTGATTTTGTAGATGCTAAAGAGTGTTTTCCGGGAGTGAGCTTAGGAGGTGGCGTTTGTTATTTTTTATGGAATAGAGATTATAGGGGTGATTGTGTTGTTACAAATGTACTTAGAGGAAAAAAAGACTCCCTGATACGACCGTTAAATAGCCATGATATATTTATCAGAAATAACCAATCATTAAAAATAGTAGAAAAAATAAAGAAAAAAAATAAAGATAACATTGTAAATATAATAAGCTCCAGAAATCCATTTGGTTTCTCCTCATCGGATAGGGGCCGAAGTGTGAAAAAGATAGGTGATATTACTCTACATAGCAGCAAAGGAAAGGGGTATGTAAGCATTGATCAAGTTAATAAAGGGGAGGATTTAATAAATGAATATAAAGTGATGTTTAGTAAAGTAACAAGTGAGCATGCTGGCGAACCAGATAAGTCAGGGAAGTTTAGAGTCTTATCTACAGCAAAAGTTTTACCTCCAATGCATGTTTGCACAGACTCGTATTTAATAGCCGGACCTTTTTCAAGTAATGAAATAGCAAATAATTTTCTCAAATATTTATCTACTAAGTTTGCTAGATTTTTACTTCTTCAAGCGGTAACATCCATTAACTTGTCAAAAGATAAGTTCCTATTTGTTCCTCGATTGGATTTCAATAAAGAGTGGGGAGATGATGATCTTTATGAGATATTTGGCTTAAGTTCTGATGACATTGAACATGTTGAGTTGATTATGAAAGAGTGGAGGTAAGGTGTGAGTAACTTATTCCCTAACAAGTCGGAAATTCAACCAACTATTTACGCCTACTCTGACTCTCACCCCGAGCTCGTTGGCTTATTAAAAATTGGTTACACTATTATTGGAGCTGAGCGGCGAGTCGGACAGCAGTATCCAACATTAAGACCAGGAAATAAGCCCTATCGTATTGAATTAGAAAAGTCAGCTATGCGTGAGGATGGCACAACTTTTAGTGATCATGACGTTCATAGAGCATTGAGAGAAGCTGGTTTTAGCAACCCCAAAGGCGAATGGTTTAAGTGTTCAGTGTCAGATGTAAGATCAGCCATCATTGCAGTTCGTAATGGTGAAATCTTATCTATGACTCGTGATCAAGATTTTCCTATGAGGCCAGAGCAGAGGGAGGCTGTCGAAAAGACAGCCCGTTACTATCGTAGTTTCCAAAAAGACAACAAAGGACATGGGAATAATATTCCCCGTTTTTTGTGGAATGCAAAAATGCGATTTGGTAAGACGTTCACTGCTTATCAGCTTGCAAAAAAAATGGGGTGGAAGAGAATTCTTGTGCTTACTTTCAAACCAGCAGTGCAGAGTGCGTGGGAAGAAGACCTTAATCGTCATGTTGACTTTAAAGGTTGGCAGTTTATTAAGCGTAATGGTGACCTTACTTATGAAAAAGCAAAGAAAGATGCGCCTATTGTTTGTTTTGGATCTTTCCAAGACTATTTGGGACGAAATAAAAAAACAGGTGGAGTCAAAACACATAACGAGTGGGTTCATATAATTAATTGGGATTGTGTGATCTTTGATGAGTATCATTATGGTGCTTGGCGTGATAAAGCCAAAGATCTATTTGAAGCAGAAGGTAGAGCAGAGGTTCAGTTTGGTGAGGGCGAGGGAATTGAGTATTTTGATCAAGATATACTTCCTATAACTACAGATCATTATTTATATTTATCTGGAACCCCATTCCGAGCTATTGCATCAGGGGAGTTTATTGAAGAGCAAATTTTCAACTGGACTTATTCAGATGAGCAAAGAGCTAAAAAAGAATGGAAAGGTGATAACAATCCTTATACCGCCTTGCCTAAAATGGTAATGTTAACCTACCAAATACCTGATGAAATAAGAGTTATTGCATCCCAAGGTGAGTTTAATGAGTTTGATTTAAATGAGTTTTTCGCAGCTACAGGGGAAGAGAAAGAGGCAAGGTTCAAATACCAGAATGAAGTTCAGAAATGGTTGAATCTTATACGTGGCAGTTTTAAAGAAACATTAATTAGTGATTTAAAACTGGGTGGGAAAAAACCACCAATGCCATTCTCTGATGCAAGGTTACTAAACTTGTTATCGCATACATTTTGGTTTTTACCTACGGTGGCATCGTGCTATGCCATGCGAAATCTCTTAGAACAGCCACAAAATAAGTTCTATCATGACTATAAGATTATTGTAGCGGCTGGCAATAAAGCAGGTATTGGTGCCGCAGCGTTACCTCCAGTTGAAGAGGCCATGGGTAATCCGTTAAAGAGTAAAACAATCACGTTGTCTTGCGGTAAATTGACTACAGGGGTAACTGTAAAGCCTTGGACTGGCATTTTAATGCTACGTAACTCATCGAGCCCTGAGACTTATTTTCAAGCTGCTTTTCGAGTTCAGTCTCCCTGGACAGTCAAGAACCCTGATGGGGTCAGCCCAAATAAAGAAGAGGTTATAAAAAAAGTCTGTTACGTTTTTGACTTTGCTCCTGATCGAGCATTGAAACAGATAGCTGATTACAGTTGTCGTTTAAATGTTGATGAGACCAGCCCAGAACAAAAGGTAGCAGAGTTTGTTAGCTTCTTACCTGTTCTTGCTTATGATGGAAGCAGTATGAAGCAAATTAGTGCAAGTGAAATATTGGATATTGCTACTAGCGGTACTAGTGCTTCTTTGCTTGCTAGGAGGTGGGAAAGCGCTCTGCTGGTTAACGTTGATAATGAAACCTTATCTCGTTTAATGGCTAATGAAAAAGCTATGGCTGCGCTAATGAATATTGAAGGCTTTAGGGGGCTAAATCAAGACATTGAAATGATTATCAATAAGTCCGAAGCAGTAAAAAAAGCAAAGCGTGATAAAAATGATGATGAAATGACTTCTAAAGAAAAAAAGGAAATTTCTAAAGAGGAAAGAGAATACAAGAGCTTGCGTAAAAAAGTACAAGAAAAGCTAATTAAGTTTGCAACAAGAATACCTATTTTTATGTACCTTACTGATTATAGAGAACGCACGTTAAAAGATGTTATTACTCAGTTAGAGCCTGGTTTATTTAAACGTGTTACTGGGCTTACACAGGCTGACTTTGAGTTACTTGTGAGTTTAAATGTTTTTAACAGTGGACTTATGAATGATGCTATCTATAAGTTCAAACGTTATGAAGACTCAAGTTTAAATTACATGGGAATAGATAGGCATGAGGGTGAGGAGATTGGTTTATGGGATACGACCCTTACAGCTGCTGAAGCAGGAGCAATATATGAAAATGTTTCACCTTGAGTTTTTAAAGGGCTCCCGAACCATATAACATAATAAGAATGCTTTTTATAAAAATTAAGAGGGGGATGTGGGCTACGTGTATACAGCTTAGCCAACTCAAATCATTGAAGTGATTGATAAAATGACACAAGGCATGTCCGAGCCTATTCTTTGTAAATCTTTAGGATAAACAGGGGCTTGGATGATAGTGCCTCTAAACAGCTCCTCAAAGCCAATTGTTTTGTGTTTGTTGCCAAGTAACAGCACAGCAAAGACCTCATGCTCATAGTCTTGTAGTAAGTTTTGCAAATAGGTTTGAACGGCTTGAGGACTGCTGATGCGGCGGCCTTTCGTTAGGCGCTTTCTAGTGAGCTGGTTTGCCATCGTTAATATATCCGCTTCCGAAAGTACGTTGGACTCCATTAGGTACAGGCCAGACTTGGGGCAGGTTTTCATTTTGTGATAACGAATGATCATTTCCTTTAGACGTTAAAAACGCCACCTGTTAGGGTGGCGTTTATGTTGTTTGGTTATGTAGGGGCTAAGCTGTCGCACGTTATTCTAGCTTCTCAGCGAAGGTCGTGGATTGGGTAGGCTGGGCTTGTGTGTGGGCTTCAGGGTAAAACTCTTCGATAACCTCTAAGGCCTCGTCCTCATTGTCCTCAAAAGCCCCATTGGCAAAGCCTTGTCTTGCTGCTTTATCTAAAGCCGCTTGGTCGTAACCCGACTGGAGACGCTGTTGATGTAATACTCGGGCTTGTTGAATGGCTTCCCCTAGGCTTAGTCTTTCCCGCAGGGTCATGTCCACGTAGTAGATGGCAGACCTAAAGCTTTGCGTCGTGCTCTTGCCTCGTAGCTTGAGCTCTAAGGGCATACTAGGCTAAAAAGCCTCCAGATACCGCATGGTAATAGTGCAGTCGTGCTGCAAGGGTACGGATACTGTTAAAACCCGTTGTTCTAAAGATAAAGGTACCCAGTTCATCGTCTTGGTCAATGACCACATTTAAGCGTCCGTAGGGCTTACAGTAACCGCTTTGCCCAAACTCACATTGGTCTGGAGCAGGGCAGACCAAGGACTGCATGCCGTCTTGTGTGACACGTTTACAGACCTCACCATTACCCATGCAAAGCGGTCGGCCTGATGTGCGGTCAAACAGGCTGTATTCGGCTCGTAGGTTAAGGTCTGGCTCGTTAAATAGCCGGCGAACAGGAATGGAGCGTAGTTTGTCATCCCCCTTGCGCAAGGCACTATCTAGGGGGTGAGGTGTCCAACTGATGGTTTTGAGCCTACTTTTGGTATGGAGCTGTTATCAACAGTAGACTGGCTCTTGTACAAAGAACACGTTGCCCATGACGAAGACTCATTACTACAGTGTGTACAGAATTGGCCTGCACAGTAAAATACGCTATATTCCACATTTTATTTTCAGTCTGAACAGCTCTGCCGGGTTCTCTACCGAATAGCTTGGCGATGGCTCGGTTTAAGGTGTCTTTACCCATGTGAGGCATTTTGCTTGAGCGCCTATTAGGGAAGATATAATTAAATCCTAAAGAACGTACCTTTAACTCATTCAGCCATTGAACAGCCAATTCGGGTAGGGGAATATCAATGGCTACTCCTGACTTACTGCGCTCACTGGGCAAATACCACGTTTTTGTCTTTGGATTAAATTCACTCCACGTCGCTTCAGTTAGCTCACCTTTGCGAACGCTTAGTAGCACCAATAACGCACAGGCTAAATAGTTATCACGTGTGAAGCTGTCTGACTCCTCTCTGAGTTTTATAAAAACTTGTGTAAGTTCTTTAAAGTTAAGTGCTCGGTCTCTGCTTTTTTCCACGTCGCCCGCATCGTCTACTGAAAAAACAAAAGCAGGGTTATGAACTATCAGCTCTAACTTAATGGCATGGTTAAACAGCTGTTTGCAGTAGAGTAGGGCATCATTAGCTACCGTAGGTCTATTGCTTTCCACAATGTTTTGCAATATCTGCTTTATGTCTCGCCCGGTGATATTGGATGGCTGCATCTCTCTAATAACAGAAGCGATGTCTTGCATGCACACCCGCTGTGGGATCTGGTGATGCTTTAAGCGTTTGATATTTCCCTCATGCCAATCTGCAAACAGCTCGTCAATCGTATGAATAGAAGCATATTCCGCTTGTTTTTTTGCAATCAGCGGATCAAGACCTTTACGCAACTGTTTCTTTTTTAAAGCGGCCTCAACACGAGCATCGGCTAAAGATAAGTCATCCACTGGGGCCAGCGTCATTTGTTTACGCTTTGAGTGTGCGGTGTAGCGCAGTGACCAATAGGCTCGTCCCCGCTTAGGTACAACTAAATACAGCCCATTAGCTACCCGCCTCACCTTTTACCTTTGCTGCAACCAGCTTGCTCGTCAGTTTAGTCATTTCTACCCTCCAAAAATGTACTCACCACTTTTTACCTTCGGTAGAGCCCCTTAACCCTCACTCAATATTCTGCGCCTGTTCACGTAGTTGTTCAATCAGCAGTTTTAATTCAATCGCAGCGCGGGTGACTTCGATGGAGCCGGCTTTAGAACCTAAGGTGTTGGCTTCGCGATTCATTTCTTGGAATAAAAAGTCTAAACGTTTGCCGATGCTACCACGACGGGTTTTGTTGGTGCTGGCGGTGGCGGTTGGTTGGCTTTTTAAAATCACATATAACTCTTGTATATGGGAACGTAGGCGGGTTAGTTCTTCTTCTACGTCTACGCGCAAGCCAAATAGTGCGGATTCTTGTGCGACGCGTGCAGACAGCTCTTCGCCGCTAATTTGTGCAAAGCCATCTGGGCTTACCCCTGTGAGTGCTTCGTGTAAACGGTCTGCAATCTTTTGTTGTTGTTCGCGCAAAATATCCGGTAAATGTTGCTCTACGACTTGAACATGTTCGCTCATTTGCTCGGCAAGCTGTTGCATGGCTTCGGCCAAGCGTTGTCCCTCGCGTGCTTTGGCAGCTTGAAAATCATGCAAAGCGCTCTCTAGACAACGCAAGATTATCGGTAGCCAGACTTCGTGATCGAGCCCTTGCTCTTGATGATGGAGTGCGATGACTTCACTAAGACGTGGGGCAGGGATATCAGGGATAATGTTACGCGCCGCTTGCAGCTGGGCGGCTAATTGCGCAAGTAGCTCTGGGTGCAATTGATTTTGCTCTGCATTAAAAGCACGCTGAAACTGAACTCGGATTTCTACTTTACCGCGTTGCAAGGTTTGGGTTAACTGTTCTCTGATAGCGGCTTCGCTAAAACGAAGCTCTTCGGGTAGGCGCAGATGTAAATCTAAAAAGCGATTGTTCACGCTACGAATATCAATGCTTAGGGTGCCAAACTCAAACTCCGTGCGGGCATTAGCAAAAGCGGTCATGCTGCGAATCATAGTTATCCTCTCATCAAAAGCTAAAGATCTATTGTAGGCGAGAGCGTGGCTCATAGTACACTAGAGCCTTTAGAATAAGGAAAGACTATGTTGCGAAGTGATCATCGAGACAGCAAAACATTGCGTTCAGTGCAGATAGAAGCCGGTTTTAGTCAATATGCAGAGGGCTCTGTATTGATTAAAATGGGTAATACCCATGTATTGTGTAATGCAAGCATTCTAGAAAAAGTGCCTCCTTTTCTTAAAGACAGAGCCCAGGGTTGGGTTACCGCCGAATATGGTATGTTGCCACGCGCAACCCATACGCGCTCTGACCGCGAAGCCGCCCGTGGTAAACAAACTGGGCGTACTCAAGAAATCCAGCGTCTTATTGGGCGTAGCTTGCGTGCGGTATTTGATTTAGCAGCTTTAGGCGAGCGCACCATACATATTGATTGTGATGTACTGCAAGCCGATGGTGGTACGCGGTGCGCTAGTATTACAGGGGCGTGGATTGCGGCGGCTTTAGCAGTCAATCATTTATTAGAAAATGATGTGATTGATACTAATCCACTAAAAGACCATGTGGCTGCGGTTTCAGTAGGGATGAAAGATGGCAATGCGCTACTGGATCTAAACTACGAAGAAGACTCTAGCTGTGATGCCGATGTCAATATTGTGATGAATGGGGCGATGCAGTTTGTAGAGATTCAAGGCACTTCCGAGGGGCGGTGTTTTGATCGTAGCGAACTGAATGTGTTGTTAGATTATGCTCAGCACGGGATTACAGAGCTGATTGCTTTACAAAAACAAGCATTAGCGGATCAAGGTATCCACTACTAACGAGGAAAACATGCAAACAAAAAAAATCGTGTTGGCGTCAAACAACCCCGGCAAACTTAAGGAGTTTCAGGCGTTATTTGAGCCCTTGTCGCTTCACGTCATACCGCAAGGGCAGTTAGGTGTCAGCGAAGCCGATGAGCCCTATGGCACTTTTTTAGAAAATGCACTGACTAAAGCGCGTCACGCGAGTGCTATTACCGGTATGCCAGCTGTGGCCGATGATTCAGGGTTGTGTGTCATCGCGCTGGACGGCGCCCCCGGCGTTTATTCAGCACGCTATGCGCAGCTACATGAGGCAGGTAAGGGGGATGCGGATAATAACCGTCTGTTATTAGCGCGTATGCAGAATCAAACCCAACGTAAAGCCTGTTTTGTTTCTGTCTTGGTGTATGTGAATCATCCTGAAGACCCGCGGCCCATTGTTGCCGAAGGAGTCTGGTGGGGTGAGATCGCAGATCAGCCCATAGGGGATAACGGTTTTGGCTATGATCCCGTTTTTTATGTGCCAGATTTAGATTGCACAGCAGCACAGTTATCAGCAGAGCAAAAAAATCATTTTAGTCATCGCGCTCAAGCCTTAAAAATTCTAGCACAACGTTTAGCTGAACTGCATAACTAATGGATACTCTACCTGTAGTACGAATACGGCCACAGGCGCAAGCCGAGAGCTCGTTATTAAATAGTTTGCCTCCCTTGGCATTATATGTGCATGTGCCTTGGTGTGTGCGTAAATGTCCATATTGTGATTTTAACTCTCATCAGGCTCCAGATACGATTCCAGAAGCAGATTATCTGCGCGCGCTACAGGCGGATTTAGAACAGGCCCTGCCATTAGTGTGGGGTCGGTCCATCGTGTCTGTTTTTATTGGGGGGGGAACGCCTAGCTTATTAAGTGCTGCTGCAGTGGATGAGTTAATCAGTTTAATTCGTGCTTATTTGCCGCTGCAACCTTATGCCGAGATTACCCTCGAAGCCAATCCAGGCACAGCAGAGGCGGCTAAATTTGCTGCATATGGTCGTAGCGGTGTGAATCGCTTGTCTTTAGGAATTCAGAGCTTTAATGATCGGGCTTTGGTTGCTTTGGGCCGTGTTCATGATGCCCAACAAGCCAAAGCCGCGATAGGCTTTGCACTGGATGCGGTAGAGCGGGTAAATTTAGATGTGATGTATGCGCTACCACAGCAGCGAGTAGAAGAAGCGCTACTGGATATAAACACAGCTCTTTCTTTTAATACCTCGCACTTATCGCTATATCACCTGACTTTAGAGCCGAATACGGTGTTTGCTAAATACCCCCCGCCATTGCCCTCCGATGATGAAAGCGCAGCGATGCAAGATGCGTTAATCGAATTAACTGCTGAGCAGGGTTATGAGCACTATGAGGTCTCTGCTTATGCCCAAGCTGGCCACCAAGCGGTACATAATACTAACTATTGGGAATTTGGTGATTATTTAGGTATCGGGCCAGGTGCGCACAGCAAGTTATCTTTTCATGATCGTATTGTGCGTCAGGCGCGGGTACGCAATCCGCAGCGATGGATGGATCAAGCCACCGCTCGGGATGGTAGCCATTTGGCCGAGGACAGAACGGTGGATGCACAGGATTTACCCTTCGAGTTTATGTTAAATGCCTTACGTTTGCGTCATGGTGTGCCGGCTACGTATTTTGAGGAGCGTACGGGTCAGCCTTTAACCACCATTTTGCCTACGATTCGTCAAGCCATTGCCAAAGGGTTACTAGACCCTCATCCCACCCGTATCCAAGCCTCTGCATTAGGCTGGCGCTTTTTAAATGATTTACAAGAAATGTTCCTCGAGGTGGGCTAACAATTTTTGATGTTTTTAACGAAAAAATGCCCGAACTCACAACAGAATGCTTTAAGATACTAAATGGGCCATGTCGTAAAAGCCCTTTATTTGCTAATTGATTTGGAGCCTTCATGTCTACCGCCGATGATATCCTAACCCGGATTACTGAAAACGATATTGCCTTTGTGGACCTTCGTTTTACGGATACTTTAGGACGAGAACATCATTTAACTATTCCTGCAACGCGTTTTGACGAAGATCTGATCGAAAGTGGCGTGGCTTTTGATGGGTCGTCCATGCCGGGCTGGAAAGGGATTGAAGCATCCGATATGTTGTTGATGCCCGACTTAGATACTGTGCGCTTTGACCCTTTTCGTGAAGAGCCCACATTGGTTCTAAGCTGTGATGTGGTTGACCCGGCGGATTTAAATGGGTATGACCGTGACCCTCGCTCCATTGCTAAACGCGCCGAGGTTTACCTGCAAGCAACCGGTATTGGCGATACAGCCTTTTTTGGTCCAGAGCCTGAGTTTTTTATTTTTGATGGGGTACGTTGGGATGATCAGCCCTCGGGTTCCTTTGTAAAAATTGATTCCGATACCGCTCAGTGGGCATCTGGTATCGATCACCCTAATCGTAATAACTCCGGCTACAGAGCTCGTCATCAGGGTGGGTATTCTCCTGTACCGCCAGTGGATCATCATCATGATATTCGCTCAGAAATGTGCTTATTACTGGAACAACAAGGGGTTCCAGTGGAAATTCATCATTCCGAGGTCGGGGCGTCAGGGCAGGTTGAAATCGGTACACGATTCTCTACGCTCGTAAAACGAGCAGATTGGAACCAAATCTTGAAATACACTGTGCATAATGTGGCGCACGTGTATGGAAAAACGGCGACGTTTATGCCTAAACCTGTACTGGGTGACAGTGGTTCTGGCATGCATGTACACCAGTCGATCTGGAAAGACGGTGTTAATATTTTTGCAGGTGACGGGTATGGCGGGCTTTCAGAAACGGCGCTCTATTATATTGGTGGTATCATCCATCATGCTCGTGCTTTAAACGCCATTACTAACCCTACCACTAACTCCTATAAGCGCTTGGTTCCCCATTACGAGGCACCGGTTAAGCTAGCTTACTCTGCGCGTAATCGTTCTGCCTCGATTCGTATTCCTTACGTTAGCAATCCCAAAGCACGGCGCGTAGAAGCCCGCTTCCCCGATCCTATGGCTAACCCTTATCTTGCTTTCGCGGCACTGTTAATGGCGGGTTTGGATGGTATTCAAAATAAGATTCACCCTGGAGACGCCGCAGATAAAAACTTATACGATTTACCTCCCGAAGAGGACGCAAAAATCCCAGCCGTTTGCCATTCTTTAGAAGAGGCTCTGGAGCACTTGGATAAAGATCGCGAATTTTTAACACGTGGTGGTGTGTTTAGCAATGAAATGATCGATGCTTATATCGACCTGAAAAGGCAAGAAGTCACCCGTATGCGTATGACTCCCCATCCTATTGAGTTCGATATGTACTACACGCTATAGATTGCTACTCTACATTTAAAGTTAAGCCCATGAAATTCATGGGCTTTTTAAATAGACAATTGGTATGGCTTTGTCATAATTGCTCAAACATTTTTCTGTTTCTATAGCTACACTCAAGGACATCAATACGTTATAGGAGTCTGTTATGCGTATGGCAAAGGTAGCTTTGGCCTGTGCTTTACTTGGGTTGAGTTATACGGCCAGTGCGGATCATTGGCACAGCAAACATCACCGGCATCATAACCAGAAATATGAATACTGGGATGGGCACTGTAAAGTGAAAAGAGAATACAAGAAAAACGGCCGTTATAAAGAAAAGCGTGATTGTAAGCCCAGAGGCCATCCTCATGCATATCGTAGTAAGCCGCCGCGACATTCTGGTTATGGGGTGAGCATACCTGCAATTATTATTGAGCCGGTGATTCGTATTGGTGGCTAACCACCGGCCAATAAATTGATTTAAGCCGCTTCGCCCCGAGCAAAGGCTTGGGCGCGTTGGCTTAATAAAGCTTCGCGGCGAATAAAATCCGCTACAAAATCATTCACAGGGTGGTGGTGCAAGCCATACGCGGTATCCCACTGTACGATTTGACCGTCTTTCATTACCCCGATTCGATCAGCTATAGCAAAAGCTTCTGCTTGGTTATGTGTCACTAAAATCGCGGTTAACCCCGTTTTTTGTAGAATTTCCCGTACTTCAAATGCTAAACGCTCACGGGTGTCTACATCCAAATTAGAGAAAGGCTCATCCAATAATAGTAGCGAAGGCTCAGGGGCTAAAGCCCGTGCTAAAGCAACACGCTGCTGTTGCCCCCCGGATAGCTCGTGTGGATAACGCTTAGCCAAGTCCTCTAAACCCACAAGCTGTAACATGTCTTCGATACGCTCTTGTCGCTTATGTTTGTCCCATTTGCGCAGTCCAAATCCGATATTTTTTTCAATACTAAGATGTGGGAATAAAGCGTAATCTTGGAACATCATGCCCACCTGACGTTTTTCGGGGACAATGGTGTGCTCTGGGGAAGACAGTAATTGCCCATTTAGATATATATGCCCTTGACGTAAAGGCTCAAAGCCTGCAATAGCGCGTAAAACGGTCGTTTTACCGCAACCAGATGCACCTAGTAAGCAACCAATGTGTCCTTTATCGACTTGTAGATCTAGTTGGTTGACAACAGTTTTTAAGCCTTCTGGCGTTTCATAAGCTAAAGATAATTGTTGTAAATCTAAATAGGCCGTGTTGGATGACGTCATGTCTTATCCTTTAAATGAAGCACGTGTGGTTTTTAGCTGGGAGCGTGCCAGTAATACCACTGGCAATAATCCAGCTACCACAATGGCTAAAGCAGCGACTGCACCTTCTTCATAGGTGCCTCGTGCCGCCTCGGCATATAGCCAAGTCGCCAACGTTTCAAAATTCATTGGACGCAACATCAATGTGGCAGGAAGCTCTTTCATGGCGTCCACAAAAATTAATAGTGCGGCTGCTCCCAAAGCGGGGCGCAATAAGGGTAAATGCACTCGTTTGAGGGTGCCTGCAGGGCTTTCTCCTAATAAGCGAGAAGCCTGCTCAATAGAAGGGGGAATGCGAGCTAAACCGGCTTCAATCCCCCCCGCCGCAATTGCTAAAAAGCGAATCACATAAGCCAATACTAAGGCAGCAGAAGACCCCATTAAAAAAAGCTGGGGTGGGGTGTCTTTAAACCAATTAATGACGGTTTGTAGGCTTTGATCAAAGAAAACCAATGGGCTTAATAAGCCAATGGCTAATACTGTTCCCGGAACGGCGTAACCAATGGAGGCAAACTTAGATAAAGCAATAATGAATCCTTGCTTTTGGCCATAACGAACAGTACGTGCCGTCCACGCCACAATCAGCCCAACAATAATAGTGACTGCCGTAGCGATAAAAGCAATATGAATAGTGTTCCATGCGCTGCTAAGCAGTTGATCTGACACCTCGCCAACTAAATGAAAATGTTTATAGCTTTCGCTGAGCAGATAAAGCGCTGGAGCAACAAAACCAATGATAACGGGGGTCCAGCCAAGCAACATGGCAATCAGAGCGGGGAGCCCACGTAATGCGATAGGTTGTACAGGGTGAGAGCGCTGATTTTGACTATACCGCTGATGACGCCGCCCATAGCGCTCAACCATAATCAGGGTAGCCACAATAGCAAGCATGGATAGTGCAATTTGTGCCGCACCGGCCAAATCAGAGCGAGTGACCCAGGTCGTATAAATGGATACGGTTAATGTTTGAATCCCTAAAAATTCCGAGGCCCCAATATCATTTAATGTTTCAAGTAGCGCTAAGCTAACGCCCACGGCGACAGCGGGGCGGGCCATAGGCAGGGCGACTCGATAAAAGACACTACGCTGACTTTCGCCTAAGACCCGTGCGGCCTCAAGCAAACTGGCTGCTTGGGTAGCAAACATAGCGCGAGTGCTTAAATACACATAGGGATAGAGCACAAAGCCTAATAAGAAAATCGCACCGGGCAACGAGCGAATATCAGGCAAACGAAATTGACGGGGGCTGGTGTAGCCCAGTAGCTCTCGAATCCATGTTTGCACCGGGCCGATCGGGTGCAAAATATCTAAGTAGGCGAACGCCACAATGTAGGTGGGCACCGCTAACGGTAGCAACAGCGCCCAGGATAAAAGATGGCGTGTTGGGAAAGCATAGGCCGTCATGAGCCAGGCGCTCCCTACACCAAGAGCGGTAACCAGAACCCCCACGCCTATTAATAACAGCACTGTATTACTAAAGGCCACGGGTAACACGTGATTAAGTAGCAACTGCCAGTGCTCTGTGGAGCCCTGAAAAGCATGCCAAACCAGTACGGTGACCGGTGCTAAAACTAAACAGGTAATGCCTAGAGTTAAAAAGAACCAGCTTTTACCTACGCTTTGCTGCGCGCGCATAGAAGACAACATAGTGAAAGGGTGATAAACGCACAGAGGCCGCTGAGCCTGTAACGTAGCTGCAGCGGCCGTAGTCGTAGAGTAGGAAGATTTAGTTATTGAATCCAACTTTATCTACGAGTTCGCTAGCCAGTTTACGGTGCTTGGCGATTTCTGTGAGGGGAAGATTATCGACATGTAGTTCGCCAAAACTAGCGACGGTAGGGTCGAGTTCTACTCCCGCTTTAACCGGGTATTCGTAGTTGGCTTTGGCATAGAGACTTTGTGCTTTATCCGAAACCAAATACTCTAGCAGTTTAACCGCATTCTCTTTGTTCGGGGAGTGTTTAGCCACTGCTGCCCCAGAAATGTTTACATGCGTGCCACCGCTTTGTTTAAATGTAGGGCGAACCACTTTAATGGCTTCGCCCCATTTGTAGGAGTCGGAGCCGGGTTCTGCGTTTTTCATGCGACCAACATAATACGCGTTTGCAATGCCCACATCACAAATGCCGCCTAAAATATCACGTGCAACATCACGGTCGCCACCAGCAGCTTTACGCCCGAGATTCGCTTTAACACCTTTGAGCCATTGTTCGGTAGCTTCTGAGCCATTGTGTGCAATCATGGCAGCAATTAAAGCCGTGTTATATGGGTGCTGACCAGAACGGATGCAAACTTTGCCTTTCCAGCGCGGGTCAGCAAAATCTTCATAAGTGAGTTCGGTTACATCGTCCATGTCGGCGGCGACATAAGCCACGCGATCACGCATGGATAGACTAAACCATTGGTTATCCTCACCACGTAGATGCGCAGGAATGGCTTCGGTTAATGCCTTGGACTCAACCGGCTGTGTTACTCCGGCTTCGACTAAGTCCAGTAAATTTCCAATGTCCACCGTCATTAAAATATCGGCAGGAGATTGCTCCCCTTCGGTTTTGACGCGCTCAATTAGACCGTCTTTTACAAATACGGTGTTAACCTTAATGTTGGTGTCAGACGTGAACGATTCCAAAATGGGTAAAATCAAACGAGGTTCACGGGTGGTGTAGATATTGATTTCATCAGCAGCCATGGCGGGCGCTGCCGATAGCCCCATCGTAGCAACAGCTAAACTACCCATTAAGGTTCGCAAAGAGGTTTTGAGACGCATTCGTTTACTCCAACGATGACGAAATATGTTTTAAGTATTAACTTTAAATGATAATGATTATCATCATTGAGTGCAACAATAGCAGACTCTGAGGCGAGGCTCAAGAGGTTAATGCTCATTTATGGGAACTAATTGCTAGAACTTTGATCTGTATTAAAGACCTCTTTAGATCAAGTTTTGTATGGTGACCACTCAAATAATTAGGGTTATCCCCGCATAACGGGGTAAACTTAGGCCAAATTCTTCTCTTTTTCTATTTTTGACTTATGGCAGCATTTAATACAGAAACCGTACTTAGTGTGCATCACTGGAACGATACTTTATTTTCTTTTACAACAACACGCGATATGTCATTGCGCTTTACCAATGGTCACTTTGTGATGATTGGTCTAGAGGTCGACGGCAAACCGTTGATGCGCGCTTATAGTGTGGCCAGCCCCAACTATGCAGAACATCTTGAGTTTTTAAGCATTAAAGTACCTGATGGCCCCTTAACCTCGCGTTTACAGCACTTGCAGGTTGGCGATAAAATTCTTATGAGTCGCAAGCCGGTTGGTACGCTTGTTGTGGATGATTTACGTGCCGGGCGCAACCTTTATCTTTTTGGTACAGGCACTGGGTTAGCCCCCTATATGAGTATCATTCAAGACCCAGAAACGTATGAGCGTTTTGAAAAAGTGGTGTTGATTCATGGGGTACGCTACGTCAGCGAGCTGGCTTACAAAGATTTTATCGAAAACGAATTACCCAACAATGAATATTTTGGGGATTTGATCAAAGAAAAGCTCATTTATTATCCTACTGTCACCCGTGAGCCATTTCGCAACGAGGGCCGCATCACGACTTTGATCGAAAGCGGTAAGCTCTTTACTGATATTGGACTACCAGAAATTGACCCAAAACAAGACCGCGCCATGATTTGCGGTAGCCCCGCTATGCTAGAGGATATTAGTGCGTTATTAGATGCGCGCGGCATGGAAATTTCCCCTGGGGTAGGGCAGCCTGGTGACTATGTCATTGAGCGTGCTTTTGTAGAAAAATAAGCACGGGTTTTTGACTTGTTAATTTACGTGTTTGCTGCGTAAAATCAAGGTTGTTCTAACTTTTGCCTAAAGGCCATTTATGAGTAAACAAATTATTCAAACAGAGGCGGCACCGGCCGCAGTTGGTCCCTATTCACAAGCGGTTGCCGTCTCCGGTGGCAAAACAGTTTATGTGTCAGGGCAAATTGGTCTGGATCCCAAAACCGGTGAGCTGGTATCGGATAATTTTGAGGCACAAGTTCGTCAATGTTTTGAAAACATGGCTGCTGTGATTCAGGCGGCTGGAGGGTCGTTAGAGCAGGTGGTTAAATTAAACTTATTTCTAACCGATCTTAGTAAGTTCGCCAGTGTTAATGCCATCATGGCAGAAGTCATGCCACAGCCTTATCCTGCACGCTCTACTTTAGGGGTAGCTAGCTTGCCTAAAAACGCTCAATTCGAAGTTGAGGCGATTGTTGTTATTTGATTGAGGTAGGGCATTGGCCGACACCACAAGCAAAAAAACCGCAAAAAAACCGAGCCTAGCAGAGCGCTTAGCCAAGCTGGGCTTGGTAAAACCGATGGATTTTGTGGTGCATTTACCTTTGCGTTACGAGGACCAAACCCAAATCTATCCTATTGCCTCGCTTGCCGTAGGCGAATATGCACAAATCGAGGGCACGGTAGTACAACAACATATTGTGCAACGACCGCGCCGTCAATTACAGGCCTTGGTACGAGACTCCAGTGGCGAACTCATGGTTCGCCTTTTGCATTATTATCCGAACCAGATCAAACAGTTCCAAGTTGGCCAGACTTTGCGTTTACGCGGAGAGGTACGTCGAGGTTTTCAAACAGCCATTGAAATGGTACACCCCAAGGTCTCACAGGCTGGTGCTCCCTTAGCGACGACGCTCACTCCCATTTATCCTACTACCGAAGGTTTATCACAGCCGGCTTTACGCAAGGCGATTCTTCAAGCTCTAGAGGACGTTGAGCTTGACGACACGCTCCCCCCTAGTGTGCGACAACAATATGATTTATGGGAGTTTGCGCACGCCGTGCGAGCATTGCATTATCCTGCTGCGGAGCAAAGCCAAGCGTTATTAAATCAAACACATCCCGCATGGAAGCGCATTAAATTCGATGAGCTATTGGCTCAGCAGCTATCTTTAGCCGCGGCTCGTGCTCGTCGCGCCAAACTAAAAGCCCCTGCAATTGCTGCCTCTCAAGGTCTTGCTTCTCAGCTATTACATCAATTGCCTTTTCATTTAACTGCTGCGCAACAGCGTGTCATTGCGGAAATCTCTGCGGATATGCAGCGAGCGCAACCCATGCATCGTTTGCTTCAGGGCGATGTAGGAAGCGGTAAAACAGTGGTAGCGGCTTTTGCGGCGGTACAAGCCATTGAGCAGGGGTATCAAGTGGCGTTAATGGCTCCTACAGAGCTTTTGGCTGAGCAGCATTATCAAAAACTTCAGGGCTGGTTAGCTCCTTTAGGTATAACCGTAAGCTGGTTAAGCGGGAGTCTGACAATGGCGCAACGACGTCATGCTTACGAAGCCATCACACAGGGCCAAAGCCAACTTATCGTTGGAACCCAAGCCTTAATTCAAGACAAAGTACAGTTTGCGCGTCTAGGCTTAGTCATTTTAGATGAGCAGCATCGTTTTGGTGTAACACAACGTTTAGACCTGAGTCGTAAAGCCGCTGATAGTCTCCGTAGTCTTGATGATCAAGGTCAAACCTTATTGCCACATCAGTTAAATATGAGTGCGACGCCTATTCCCCGGACGTTAGCCATGACTTTTTATTCTGATCTGGATGTTTCAATTATCGACGAACTTCCTCCTGGGCGCAGTCCTGTGCAAACAAAGCTTGTCGTCGCCGACCGGCGTGATGAGGTGATGCAACGCATACAGGCTGCTGTACAAGCAGGGCAGCAAGTTTATTGGGTTTGCCCCTTAATCGAGGAAAGCGAAGCGCTACAACTGCAAACGGCCGAGGATACCTATGAGCAAATGACCCAAGCTTTGCCTGGTTTACGCATTGGCTTACTACATGGGCGTATGAGTAGCGCAGAAAAAAATGTTGTCATGGATTCATTTAGGCTGGCCCAGTTAGATATATTGGTTGCGACAACAGTGATTGAGGTTGGCGTAGATGTGCCCAATGCCACAATTATGGTCATTGAACATTCAGAGCGCTTTGGGCTGGCTCAATTGCACCAGCTGCGAGGCCGTGTTGGCCGTGGGGCCAAGCAGTCTTATTGCATTTTAATGTATCAGCACCCTTTGTCTGCGATAGCACGGCAACGCTTACGCGCTATGTATGAAACCACTGATGGTTTCGAGATAGCGGAGCGTGATCTTGCTTTGCGTGGACCGGGTGAATTTCTTGGGGTACGACAATCTGGGCAAATGCTATTACGATTTGCTAACCTAGAACAAGACGCTGATTTGATAGAGCAGGCCAAAGCCTGTGCGTCTTATCTTTATGAAAAACACCCTACTGTAGCAACACGTCATGTGGCGCGATGGTTGGGGACAAAAGAAGAGTTGTTACGTAGTTAAATGACATTAACGGAATTAAAATATATTGTTGCTGTAGCACGAGAGCGCCATTTTGGTCGTGCGGCAGAAGCCTGCTTTGTAAGTCAACCCACCTTGTCTGTGGCAATTCGTAAACTAGAAGAAGAGCTGGATGTGGTGATTTTTGAGCGGGGTGGCGCCGAGGTCGGTATTACACCCATTGGTTTGCGCATTATTGAACAAGCACAAAAAGTGCTAGAAGAGGGCGCGAATCTTAAAGAGATTGCTCGTCAGGGACAAAACCCGCTATCTGGCCCGCTGCGTGTGGGGATTATTTATACCGTTGCTCCTTACTTGTTACCTTTATTGGTGCCTCAACAGATTCAGCTCACGCCAGATATGCCGCTAGTACTCCAAGAAAACTACACGGTGCGTTTATTAGAGCTATTACGTCAGGGTGAAATTGATGCCGCCATTGTTGCGTTGCCTCTACCCGAAACAGGGTTTATGGTCAAACCCTTATACGATGAGCCTTTTGTAGTGGCTGTGCCGCATGACCATCCTTGGCAGGGGCGTTCACACATTGATGCCCAAGAATTAAAAAATGAGACCATGCTGCTTCTGGGCTCAGGGCATTGTTTTAGAGATCAAGTGCTTGATGTTTGCCCTGAATTGTCTCGCTTTTCGGCTAGCAGCGAGGGCATACAGCGAACTTTTGAAGGATCATCATTAGAAACCATTCGGCATATGGTTGCGACAGGGATTGGGGTAACGGTCTTGCCGGCTACTGCACTCAGTACTCCTGCACAAGACAATGCCTTATTAGAGTACATTCCGTTTAGTGAGCCGGTGCCGGATCGCCGGATTGCATTGATATGGCGTAAAAGCTTTCCACGCACCGCAGCAGTAGAGGCTTTGGCCGATGCGGTGTTGCAGTGTGGCTTACAAAACGTGCATTACTTATAGTTTTTATTAATAGGGGCGATAGATAAATAATCGCCCCTATTTATTTAAGCGTGGTAATCTTAATACATAGCCTTTTTACTATTAAAGGAGTTCAACATGGCGAAAAAAATGAAAACTAACGTAGCACATACCGATCAGGTTCCCGTAAATATCGGCATTAGTGCAGATGACCGTGCTAAAGTCGCCACGGAGCTATCCAAGGTTTTAGCCGATTCTTATACTTTGTATTTGATGACGCACAACTTTCATTGGAACGTCACTGGCCCCATGTTCAACACCTTGCACACCATGTTCATGGACCAATACACTGAGCTATGGCAGGCTTTAGATGATATCGCAGAGCGTATCCGCGCTTTGGGTCACTTTGCTCCTGGTACTTATGCCGAGTTCGCTAAACTGTCTTCTATTGCCGAGCCAACCTCTGTACCAAGCGCCGAAGAAATGATCAATCTGCTATTACAGGCAAATGAAGCCGTCGCTCGCACTGCACGGAGCGCATTTGAGTGTGCGGATGCGGTTAATGATCAACCGACAGCGGATATTTTGACGCAACGTTTGGATGTACATGAAAAGACAGCGTGGATGCTACGCAGCTTGCTCGCCTAATAGCTCTTCCCCATGAGCCAAATCTAGTCGTAAACCCTAGATTTGGCTTAGAATTTGCAACAAAGATTAAAAAACGGTGTATGCTGGCAGCACTTATGGGAGGTTCTTTTATGAAAATTCGTATTACCCCTTTAGCGGCAGCATTAGGTTTAGCTGCTGGTATGCTTGCAAGCTCTGCGGCTTTTGCTGACACCATTAAATTTGCGGTTGCCGGTCCTTTTACCGGTGCGCTCACCCAATATGGTGAGATGGTCAAACAGGGTGTAGACACAGCGGTAGAACAAATTAACGCCAAAGGCGGTGTGTTAGGTAAACAAATTGAAGTGGTCGTCATGGACGATGCGTGTGAGCCTAAACAGGGGCCTGTTGTGGCAAACCGTGTTGTCAACGAGGGCATTGGCTATGTCGTTGGCCATGTTTGTTCTGGCGCTACGATTGCCGCCACGGATATTTATAATGACGAGGGTGTCATCATGATTTCACCTTCGGCCACAGCACCAGCGGTTACCGAAGGTAAAAACTACGAAACCATTTTCCGCACTATCGGTCGTGATGACCAACAAGGTCCCGCCGCAGCTAAAGTCATCATTGAACAAATTAAACCCAAAAAAGTCGCTGTTTTGCATGATAAACAGTCGTATGGCCAAGGGATTGCCACCGCCGTTAAAAACGATCTAGAAAAAGCCAATATTGATGTGGTGCTTTTCGAGGGGATTAATGCGGGCGATAGCGATTACTCTGCTGTTATCACCAAACTAAAAGGCTCTGGTGCCGAGTTTGTGTACTACGGTGGTTATCACCCAGAAATGGGTTTGTTGCTACGTCAGGGTGCAGAGCAGAATTTGGGTATTACTTTTATGGGCCCAGAGGGTGCGGGGAACCCGGATATTAATGCTATCGCTGGTGATGCAGTAGAAGGCATGCTCGTAACCTTGCCAGCAGATTTCACTAAAGACGAGGCCAACGAAGCACTAGTTAAAGCCTTTAAAGACAAAGGTCGTGATCCAGGTGGTGCTTTCCAAATGACAGCCTATTCTGCGGTGCAAGCATTGGTAGCGGGATTAGAGGGGGCTGGTAAAGACGACCCCATCGCCGTGGCAGAATATCTCCATGCAAACTCTGTTGATACCCCCATTGGTACCATTTCTTGGAATGAGCAGGGTGATTTAAAAGAGTTTAAATTTGATGTGTTTACTTGGCATAAAGACGGCTCTAAATCCGTTTTTGCTCAATAAGCGCTCTATATTTAAAGCAAAAACCCGCTGTTCTCAGCGGGTTTTTTCATTACCGGGGTAAATAAGCAGGGTGTAAAATCCCCCGAAGCTCTGGATAAGGAATGAGTAGCTCTGGCTGCCCAGATGAGTAGGGCGCGATTTCGTAAGAGTTGTATTTCACAACAACGCCGGCATCGGTCAGGGCGATATTATCACTTGGCTGAAATGGCCATAAGCGATTATATTCCGTAGGGTTTTCTTGTGCGGCTTCTTGCGTGGCAAGCCAACGCTGGTGTGCTTGTTGTAGTTTTTCAATAAAAGCAGGTAACTGATTCGGTTTGACGATATCTTTTAGAGTGAGCGCCTGCTTTTTTTGATTATCCCAGTTAATAAAGCGTATCTCTCCCATACCATGAGCTGCACCGGTTAAATATTGCCAAGCTCCTAGCTCTAACACGGTGAGGTACTGATTACGATATCGCACTTTTGAACTAAGAATGACCTCGTCTCTTGGACCTGCATGGACCCAATAATAATCAGTAAAGTCAGAGACGCTAGCTTGTGCTGTATAAGTCCCATCAAACTGAGTCATATCGGCGAGCTGCTGATCCACATAGTCAGTTAAGGCTTTATTACCAGGGAAAATCAAAGAATCGACTTTTAAACGAGGGCAGTCACCCTTGCAACCAGGTTTTTGACGCTCATACTGCAGAGGTTGAGTAAATACACCATCCTTGCTCGTTACATCTGCTGTCTGTGTAGGGATAAGCGATATGTCTTTTTGCGGAGCCGCACAAGCGCTTAAGACTAAAGCGCATAATGCGGTAAGCCCTGCGCGATAGGGTGACTGTAATATCATAGATATTCCTTATTTAATAATTGAAGCATCTTGGCCAAATAGATGTTTACGGGACTCTTCGTCAGAAACAGAAGGTTGCGTATTGATTGTTTCTGCTTTGGCGTAAGCACGTTGTGTTGCAGGCCGTGCCGCAATACGCTCAAACCACGCTTTTAAATGTGGAAAATCGTCTAAGTTCTGGCTTTGCGCTTGATGAGGCACAATCCAAGGATAACACGCCATATCGGCAATGCTGTATTCCCCAACAATATAATCACGATCAGCAAGCTGCTTGTTTAAGACCCCATAGAGACGATTGGTTTCTTTGATATAACGCTCTTGGGCATAAGCAATTTTTTCTGGAGCATATATGTTAAAGTGGTGGTTTTGACCAGCCATAGGCCCAAGCCCACCCATTTGCCAATTTAGCCATTCGAGAGTTTGGGTGCGTTGACGTAGATCTTTAGGTAAAAACAAGCCTGTTTTTTCTGCTAGGTATTGTAGAATCGCCCCGGATTCGAAAACAGAAATAGGGGACCCTCCATCCTGGGGGTTGTGATCTACAATGGCAGGGATACGGTTATTTGGCGCAATGGCTAAAAAATCCGGTTGAAACTGCTCCCCTTTACCGATATTAATAGGAATGATTTGATATTCCAGACCGGCTTCCTCTAAAAAAAGCGTGATTTTATGACCATTAGGCGTGGTCCAGTAGTATAAATCAATCATGTTTTTTCCTTTGTGTGTGTAGTTAGGATTTTATGTTAATCCTTTTTATTCGAGTAGAGAGTAAATGACAAAAATTTATCATAACCCACGTTGTAGCAAATCGCGTGCTGCATTAGCCTATCTACAAGAGCAGGGGCTAGAGCCAGAGGTAATTGAGTACCTCAAAACCCCGTTATCGGTTGAGCAACTTAACGCGTTGGTAGCACAGTGCGACCTTTCTGTTAGAGAACTAGTGCGTACGAATGAAGCGCCTTATACGGATTTACAATTAGATCAGGCCGATGAGCAACAGCTGCTTGAAGCGATTGCCGAGCATCCAATCCTATTAAATCGCCCTTTGGTGCAAACAAAAAAAGGCGTGCGCTTAGGGCGCCCCTTAGAGGCGATTTACGATATTTTATAACCCCAACCCATGTAAAAAAGACCTTCTTAGAGAAGGTCTTTTTTTTAAGTTTTTAGTTAGCAATCGCTTCGAGTGCAATGTTAATAGTGACCTCATCGCTTACTGCGGGTGCAAATTTGTCCGCGTTAAAGTCAGAGCGTTTGATTTTGACCTCTGCGTCAGCACCAATAGCAGGTTTTTTCAGCATTGGATGGGGTTTGGCCGCAAACGAAGTTACTGTTAAGGTTACGGGTTTGGTTACGCCTTTGATGGTTAAGTCACCCTCGACCGCAGTAGGGGTATCGCCTTCAAAGATGATTTTGCTGGATTTAAAGGTAGCAG
Source organism: Paenalcaligenes hermetiae (assembly GCF_039543645.1). NCBI lineage: Bacteria > Pseudomonadati > Pseudomonadota > Betaproteobacteria > Burkholderiales > Alcaligenaceae > Paenalcaligenes > Paenalcaligenes hermetiae. Next base: position 190,061 of record NZ_BAABKD010000011.1, read on the forward strand.
TGGGGTATTTGGCTGTATCCAGAAAATCCTCGCCCTGAATATGTTCATTAAACGCCTCATGGCCAGTATCTACAGAGGTAGTGTCGATTTCGATTTGCACATCCCCTGTTTTGGCTTCTAAGTCTAGGGCAACAGTACCGCTGGTTTTATTAAAGCGATTCAGCTGCTGGCTTAACCCCATATGATTATAAGAAAAACGGGCAAAGGTATGGGAGGAATCCACGTTGTATGTGACCGTTTCTGCCATAGCAGTAGGCAGGGTAAATAAAGCGGTTAAAGCACCTGTTAGTGCAAGACGGCGCCATGTGGTTTTCATAAAACTCTCCAAATAGATAAATTAAGGGGTGGCAATGATAGTGAAATCAATGCGTACATCGTTTGCAACAATGTCAAACTTGGACCACGCACCTTCGCCAATCGCGTAATCCCCACGCAATAGAGAAAAGCTACCACTAAATGTGGCTTGTTCATCGGTGGTTTCTACCTTGGCAGGAAAACGAATAGTTTGCTCGTGACCTTTGATGCTTAATAAGCCAGCCACTTCGTATTCATTATCCGCTTTAGGCGTAATGCTTTGTGCTTTGAATGTTGCGGTAGGGAAATCAGAGGCATTAAACCATTCTTTTTTCACAACCTCGCTATCGGCCTCTTCTGATCCAGTATCAACGCTTTGCATTTGGACTTCGAGTGTCACCTGTGCTTTTTCGGGAGCATCGGTATCGAAATGCAGTGAGCCATCGATGCCTTTAAAAAAACCATCCATATTTACGCCCATTTGTTCATAGTGAAATTGGATTTCACTTTTTTCGGGAACAAGGGTAGTAAACGTAGCCGCATTAGCTACCAAAGGCAGACTAAGTAATGCGGCAGAAAGAGTTCGTAATAACATAATAAATCCTTACTTATTTCATGCGGGCAAGTAGGTTGTCTTTATCCAAAAACTGGTGTTTTAATGCCGCTAAAACATGGCCAATTACCGTAGCAATAAACGCCCAATTGAGATAGGCATGGACTTGGGCTAAAAGTTCCCCTAGGGCTTTGTCTTTGCTGAGCAAGTCAGGAAGCGGCACAATCCCAAACCATACTGTTTGAAACCCCATAGCGGAACTCATGAGCCAACCAGAAAGTGGTACAGCAAACATAAAAAAGTATAAAGCCCAGTGACCTAAATGCGCTAAGTATTGCGCTGATTGGCTCATACTTTGGGGTAATGCAGGTGGCCGATGTGTGAATCGCCATGTTAAACGCCATATGGCTAAGAAAAACAAGCTCACTCCAGCCCATTTATGCCAAGAGTAGACCTGAAGTTTTGTTGGAGAAAAGGGCATGCTTTGCATATAAAAGCCAAGCGTAAACAATCCAATAAAACCAATGGCCATTAGCCAGTGTAGGGCAATAGCGATTTTTGTATAACGAGCGCTCATATTTCCTCGTGAAGAATGCAGGCAATAGGTATACTGTACCTGTTTTGATTGGTGCAAAAAAGAGTTATTTAGGCAATTAACTATTGTTTAGGGAGCAACAATGAATCAATTTGAGGTCATGAAATTATTTGTGGAGGTTGCAGAGCTAGGTAGCTTTGCTGCGGCAGCCGCACAAAAAGGGGTTGCTCGTTCCGTGGTCACCCGTCAAATTGCTGCCCTAGAAAAACACTTAGGTGTTCAATTAATTGCTCGCAGTACTCGGCGCCAAGCTTTAACTTCGGCAGGGAAAAAGTATTTGGAACAGTGCAAAGCAATTCTGGATCTTGTTGAGCGGAGTGAGTCTGAATTAATAGAAGAACAGGTACGCCCTAAAGGACTGATCCGTGTTAGTTTGCCATTAAGTTTTGGATTGCGCCACCTTACTGATATGTTGATGGAATTTGCTCAAAAGTACCCTGATATCCATTTAGAGCTCGATTATAACGATCGCATGGTAGATGTGGCAGCCGAAGGTTATGACATAGCGATTCGTATTGCTGGGGAATTAGCGCTGAGTGATATTGTGCGCAAAATAGGGGAGTGCGAGCTTTTATTTGTGGCGGCGCCTTCTTATATACAAGCCCATGGCGAGCCGCAGCAGCCGGATGATTTATTAGAACACCAGTGCTTACAGTATTCGCATCATAGTCGTTGGTTATTTTCGGATGGAACGCGTAATTTCAGTATCAGCACCAATGGTCGTATTAAGGCAAATAATGGCGATGCGTTAGCCAAAGCAGCGGCTGCCGGGATGGGGATTAGCTTTATGCCTGATTTTATTGCTAAGGATTATCTAGCGGATGGGCGCTTGGTGGAGTTAAGTGGTTTGCGCTCTGAAAATAAAATCGGGATTTATGCGGTGCTACCCAGTAATAGCTATATCCCAGAAAGAGTGCGCTTACTCATGGATTTTTTACTGAATCATTTGGCTAGCTTTACCGCACTAACATGAGCATGATCTATTTTCCTAAACCGCTACAGATTTATGTAGCGGTTTTTTTTGCGCGCTGCAAAGCAAGGCGACTTGGTGTTGAACGCGTGCGCTGTGTACGTTGTGCGAGTTGCTGTTGTAGCTGTTTAAGAAGCTCACGCAAATCGTGATTTTTTTCATCTAATTGTTGCTGTAATTGTTTTTGTTGTTGCATTTGCTCGCTTTGATAGTGGTAACGCTGCTGCAGTTCTAAATATGCTTTTTGTTGTGCTTGATGCTCCTCTTGTAAGGTTTGGTATTTTTGCAGATGTTGTTGAAAGCGTTGCTGTTCTTGCTGTTGGACTTTGGCTGCATCTTGTCGAACGCGATCGATTTCTAAACGGGCGTATTTTTCCATATCGGCGGCTCGTTGCTCGCTTAGCTGGGTTTTTTCTTGTTGTAGAAGTAGGGCGTGCTCGTGCTGAATATGCAGGGCTTTGATTTGCTCTTGCGTTTGTTCTAGCTGTTGCTGGCGTTGCGTAAGCTGTTGCTCACGCTCAACGAGGGCTTGATCTTGCTGTTCAAGTTGACGCTGAGCCTGCAATAAAGCTTGTTGTAGGGTGTGGGCTTCTGCCTGCGCTTTTTCTAGATTTTGCTGCAGTAGCCCGATTTGCACCAGAAGCGGCTGCTGGTGTTGGTTCGTCATTTTTAACGCCTCATCCAGGCTTTCTTGCCAAAGTTGGGCAATCAGCATGCCAGCTTGTTGTGTAATGGCCGTTGGGATATCTGCTTGCTCCATCCGTACTTGGCTTCGTTCCCGTAGCTCTTGCCAAAATAACCGTAAAGCTTCTGATGGTGCGCTCATGCTGCCTTTGCGCACGAGTTGATACATACGGTTGGTTGTGGGTGTGGTGTCGTATTGAAAAAACAGCAACGCAGCCACGGCCTTGTAAAGATCGACGGTGTTGGTGTGTTGGTTACGTAACTGCTCAACCGCTAGATGCAGTTGCGACTCTGTCAAAGTTGATTGGCTCATGTTTTCCCCAAATGGTAGCGCTACGAAGCCAGAGCATCGTAAAAACAAACAAATGAATTAATTCTATTTTATTACGTAATACGTAAAATAATCAACTTCATTATTGCTCAATTTGACATTACACACATAATGTCAACTTTTGTATTATGATAAGAAAGATTATTGATCCAGCTCTACACATCCAGCCACTTCGATTTATACTGTATGCAACCCCAGCTTTTTCTTAACCACAACTATGACAGAACATTTACCTACTGCGCTTGAATTCTATGCACCTTATTCTTTGGCGCTCGATGGTTCGCATGGCAGTAATCGCGCGACTAGCCCATCTACGTTATTGCAGGCAGATAATGATCTGGATGCAATTAAAGCGTGGTTGGCACAATACATAGATAGTCCAAATACGTTTTCTAGCTATCGTAAAGAATCAGAACGTTTACTGTTATGGGCAAACTTAGAGGCCAATAAACCGATTTCATCGTTAACGCACGAGGATATTCTGCGTTATCAGCACTTTTTACAAGACCCCCAGCCAGCTTCACGTTGGGTGCTTAAAAATGGGTCTAAAGTAGCGCGCTCTCATCCTGACTGGCGCCCTTTTGCTGGCCCTTTATCAGCAAGCAGCATTCGCCAAAGCATGACCGTTATAAATAGTCTATTCACCTGGCTTGTATCAGCTGGTTATTTGGTTGCAAACCCATTAGCCGTATTACGCGGTCGCCGTTATACACCTGCTAAACGCATGCAGCGTTATCTGGATATGGATCTATGGGAACAAGTAAAACGATGTATAGAGGAACTTCCTCGGGATAATGAGCGAGAGCTAGAGCATTATTACCGTTACCGTTGGCTTTTTTCGTTATTATATTTATGTGGTTTACGGGTCTCAGAATTAAGCCAAAACCGTATGGGGGCGTTGTTTTCTCGTCGAGACCGAGATGGACATTTACGTTGGTGGATGGATATTACAGGAAAAGGACAAAAAACACGCACGGTTCCTGTCACCAGTGAGCTTATGGAAGAGCTCTCTAACTATAGACGTTTTAAGGGCTTATCCCCCTATCCCACCGCCAATGAGGAACTGCCTTTGATTTTACCGATTGGCACCATTAAGAATAAACCTTTGACCCGTGCCGCTATCCATAAAATCGTTAAACAGATATTTATTGATACAGCTAAACGTTTACGTGCCTTGGGGCCAGAATACGAAAGCGAGGCGTTGCATGTAGAACAAGCGTCTACTCACTGGCTACGCCATACCGCAGGCACACATATGTTAGAGCAAAATATGGATCTTTTGCATGTACGCGATACTCTCGGTCATGAGTCCATTAATACAACTAACCGTTATCTTCACACCGCCGACGATGCTCGCCACGATGCAACGGAAGATAAACATAAAATCAAATGGTAAACAAAAAAGCGCTCTATCTTAGATAAAGCGCTTTTATTGCCTAGCTATAATTAGTTAGGTGCACCGGCCATGAGCCAGTCCACAACTACGCTTAGGTCTTCATCGGTAATGTTTACGTTTGGTGGCATAGGTACTGCGCCCCATACGCCTTGACTACCCTCTTTAATGTGCTTAGCTAAAATTTCAGCGTTTGCTGGGTCATCTTTGTATTTTTCCGCCACCTCTTTGTAAGCAGGACCAACGACTTTGGTATCTACTTGGTGACAAGCCAAACAGGCGTTATTTTGCAAAATTTCGCTAACCTGCTCGTAAGTAGGCGCATCAGCTTTAGCAACGCCAGCAGCGAATACCAAAGGTAGACACGCAGCTAAATATTTGATTTTCATGAAAAACTCCTAAATAACAATGCTGCTATAGCAGCATGATGTATTATTATCGCACTTTATATGCTTTATGCTATATAGTAAAAAGCTAAAATGATAAAGGCTTTACTCTTTTTTGAATCTTATGGGGGTTGTTATGAAAAACATTCTGGTTCCAGTAGATGGCTCAGAGCCATCTTTGCGAGCGCTTCGTGCGGCGTTAACACTCGCTAAAGACCAATCTACCACTTGTACTGTACATGTGCTAAACGTACAAGCACCTATTATTTCTAATAATGTTGCGCGCTTTTTTACCGCAGATGTACTCGACGCCTACTATCAAGACGAGGGCAAAGAAGCATTAAAAACGGCAAAAGCGCTGCTTGCCCAAGAGCAAATTCCTTACCAAGTCCACGTCACAGTGGGACAGATTGCAGAAAAAGTCCAAGCGTATATTGAAGAGCATGATTGTGACCATGTAGTAATGGGAACACGCGGTCTGAGTGCTGTGCCAGGGCTGCTTTTAGGTTCGGCCACAACAAAGGTATTAAGCCGTATTACTGTTCCCATCACCTTAATCAAATAAGTAGTCATCCCCCTACCCCGTCCTATAGGGCGGGCAGAAAGGGATTACAGTCAGTTTATTCAGGTCGCGTCATTGCCAGCGGATCGATCCACTGATCATATTGTTCAGCGGTGACATAGCCCAGATCGAGTGCTGCCTCTTTTAAATTCAGCCCCTTTTGATGAGCCAGCTTAGCAATAGCAGCCGCTTTGTCATAGCCAATATGGCGATTAAGAGCAGTAACCAGCATGAGATTTTGCTGTAAGTAAGCTTCGATTTTTTCTCGATTTGGGGTGATGCCTACGGCACAATGCTCATTAAAAGCGGCGCATGCATCACCTAATAGCTGAATGCTTTCTAAGACGTTATGCACCATAACGGGTTTGTAGACGTTTAGCTGAAAATTCCCCTGACTTCCAGCAAAAGCTACCGCTGCATCATTACCAAATACTTGCACGCATACCATGGTTAAGGCTTCTGCTTGGGTGGGATTAACTTTGCCTGGCATGATGGATGAGCCTGGTTCATTTTCTGGTATAGAAATCTCTCCAATACCACAACGTGGTCCGCTCGCTAACCAACGTACATCATTAGCCATTTTGAACAAAGCACCGGCTAATGTACGCAAGGCGGCAGAAAAATTCACTAAAGCATCGTGTGCAGATAAAGCAAAAAACTTATTCGCGGCACTTTTAAATGGCATGCCGGTATGTTCAGCAATATAAGCAGCGGTTTTATCGCCAAATTGGGGGTGGGCATTAAGTCCTGTCCCAACAGCAGTACCGCCAATGGCTAAATCATAAATACCGGGTAGTTGCTGTTCAATATGATCTAAAGCAAAATCGATCTGCGCTACCCAGCTACCAATCTCCTGTCCTAAAGTAATGGGGGTCGCATCCTGTAAGTGAGTGCGGCCAGTTTTTACAATCGAGGCATATTTATCGGCAAGTTGCGCTAAAACATCACGCAAAGCACGCACATGAGGAAATAAATGACGATGGGTAGCCAGCGCAACAGCAATATGCATCGCTGTAGGAAAAGTATCGTTGGAAGATTGGCCACGGTTCACATGATCATTAGGATGAACTGGGTTTTTGGAACCCATTTCCCCTCCGGCTAACTCGATCGCACGGTTAGCAATGACCTCGTTGGCATTCATATTACTCTGGGTTCCAGATCCCGTCTGAAAAACCACTAATGGGAACTCTGCATTTAGTTGGCCTGTAATCACCTCGTCGGCAGCTTGAATAATTAGCTCTGCAATATCAGCGGGAATTTGCTCCAAATCACGATTGGCTTTTGCCGCGGCTTGCTTGAGTATCCCTAGGGATTCAATCAAAACGGGTGTAAGCGTAAAGCGTTTTACGCCAATAGGAAAGTTTTGAATGGAGCGTTGTGTTTGTGCTCCCCAATAATGTTGGGCAGGTACGTTGATGGTGCCCATTGAATCGGTTTCAATACGGGTGTTTTGCATGATCAAATCCTAAAAAATTAGCATGCAAGACGGTTACCGATGAGCTGTACTTAAGTGGACTGAGATTGAAAACGGCTAGCCCAAAGCTGACTGATATCAATCATACGATTGGCAAAGCCCCATTCATTATCAAACCAGACAAATAAGTTCACCAAACCGTCTTGGTTCGTACAGGTTTGGCTGCCATCAATAATGGCAGAGTGAGCGTCATGGTTAAAATCAATAGAAGCATGAGGTCTGTCCGAATAGGATAACGTATTCGGATGACGTTGCGCAGCTTGAATGAAAAGACTATTAATTTCCTCTTTGGTGGTAGAGCGGCGTAACTTCACCATCAGATCAATAGCGGATACATTTAAAATAGGCACACGAATCGCTTTGGCTTGGACTCGGCCTTGTAGTTGAGGCAATAGGCGCTCTACTCCACGTGCTAAACCTGTTGCCACAGGTACCATGGACTGCATGGCAGAACGGGTGCGGCGTAAATCACTATGATGGTAACCATCAATCATGGGTTGATCATTCATTACCGAATGCAAAGTAGTAAGAAAAGCATAATCCACCCCATACGCGGCATCGAGCTCAGCCAGTACAGGAATGATGGCATTCGTTGTACAGGAAGCATTCGACACAATGCTCTGCTGCCCATTTAGCTCGGTATCGTTGATACCTAATACTACGGTGTAATCGACTTCGTTAGCGCTATCTGTAGGTTGAGAGACTAAAACCCGCGGACAACCCGCTTGAATGAATTTTTCCAGCTCACTTCGTTGACTATAAGCACCAGAACACTCTAATAAAATATCAATGTCTAAGGCTTGCCAATCAACCGCATCAGGCTGCGTGTGATGAAATACTTGAATGGCTTTACCATTAATTAATAAGCTATTTTCGCTACGCCCTACTTTGCCTGGAAATACACCATGAGTGGAGTCAAACTGCGTTAAATACGCCATGGTTTCTAGATCAGCGGGTTCATTAATAGCGACCACTTCTAGTTCTTGTTCAAGTTGTCGTTCATAGATAGCTCGTAATACACAACGCCCTATCCGCCCATAACCATTAATAGCAATACGCACTGCCTGCATAGAAAATTAGTACACGTTAAAAAGTAATAGAAAAGCCACCATCCACTACCATAACATGGCCATTTACATAGGAGGCGGCAGGAGAAGCTAAAAATACAGCAGCGCCAGTAATTTCATGGGGTTCGGCCCAGCGTTGCATTGGATTTCGTCCCAAAACACGTAAACCTTGAACAGGATCACGGGCAAGCTGTTGGTTGGATTCGGTAGCAAAAGTACCAGGAGCAATACCATTGCTCGTAATACTAAAAGCACCAAACTCTACAGCTAACATGCGTACCATGGCCTCTATACCTTGTTTGGCAATAGGATAAATACTGTCCTCTGGTCTGACTATACGTCCTGCAATAGATGAAAAGCTAATGATACGTCCAGCCAGTTGAGCCTCTTTCATTTTTAATGCTGCGAGACGTGAAATTAATAAAGTAGCGGTTAAATGCTGTTGAATATGTTCTTGAATCTCTAGTGGCTGACAATCTATTAACCCTTTTCTTAGTCGGGGACCCACAGTATTGACATGAATACTTGGGATTCCTATTTCTTTACATAATATATTATAATTATGCGCATAAGATGCGTAATCAGTAATATCTTGAGCAAAGACATCAACCTGATAGCCACGTGCTTGTAAATCATGCTGCAAGGCGGTTAAACCGATTGCGTTACGACCATTTATAATCACGTGGGCGCCTGAGGCTGCCATTGCATAAGCAATAGCCTTACCTAGTCCTTGTGTCGCACCTGTAATAAGGGCTAACTGCCCTGCTAAAGAAAAATTGGGTAAATCATTCATCATTGCACTAAGTGAATCGGCTGCCCTGCAACAAAAGCATTAATATTCGCTATGGTCTGATCTGCCACAAACTGCATGGCTTCAATCGAAGCCCAGCCAATATGAGGCGTTAAAATAAAATGATCCGTCCCCACTAGCTGCATATAGGGATGATCAGCTGGCGGTGGCTCTATTTCACACACATCAATCCCTGCAGCACGGATCTGCCCTACTTGCAAAGCATGGACCAAAGCATCAGGGTCAATCAAAGCCCCTCTGGCGGTATTAATTATCATAGGTTGACGCTGCATTTGCGCAAATGCTTGCGCATCCAGCAAGTGATGTGTTTGAGGGGTAAGAGGACAGTGTAAAGAAATAATATCGCTTTGTTCTAGCATCTGTTCAAAACGAACGTAGCCCTCTCTGCACTGTTTCGCCCCCTTATGCTCTGCTTGTAGCACGTGCACACCTAAAGCGCTAGCAATGCGCGCTACCTCGGAGCCGAGCGCCCCGGCGCCGACCAAACCTAAATAACTGCCTTTTAAATCGCGAATCGGGTAATCAAAATAACAAAACTGACCGCTTTGCTGCCAGCGCCCCGCGAGCAACGAACGCTGATAAGGCAACAACTGCCGTTGCAAAGCAAAAATCAAAGCAAACACGTGCTCCGGCACAGTGGTTTGAGCATAGTCTGGGACATGACACACCTGAACCCCCAAATTTTTACATGCTTCGATATCTATATGGTTGTAACCCGTTGCTGGCACAGCAATTAGCCTTAATTTAGGCAGCTGCTTAAGCGTATCTGCCTCTAAGGGGACCTTATTACTAATCACAATCTCTGCATATTGAGCCCGCTGCACCACCTGCTCCGCTGTAGTCTGATCATACCCCTGCCACTGATGCATAAAATTGGGTTCAGGAAGACGCACAGTCGGTGCCATAGTAGCCTGATCAAGAAATACAATTTGCATAAGCCCACTCTAGAAAGAAAAAGTAAAGCACGGGGTTTTTAATTCGGTCTATGATAAGAGTATAGGTTTAATTTCTTTTTATCGAAACGTATTTAGGATGGTTGTATGAACTTTCATTTGGTGGAGCAGCAAGACACGATCGCCCCGCGGTATGAGTTACGCGATTTTTTCCAAAACCCACAACGCAGTGCTTACGCCCTCTCTGACGATGGCTCGATGATTGGTTTTTTACAACCCATCAATGTTGGTCATGCCACACGCTTAAATGTGTTTGTGCAAACCCTAGATCAAGGTAAACCCGTTGGGGCCCCCAAGCAAGTCACCTATGAAACCGAACGCGATGTCGATGGTTTTTTTTGGAAAGGTCCTAATACCATTGTCTATGCCAAAGACTTTAACGGTGATGAAAATTATCATGTGCTCGCTGTGGATGCGCAAACCGGAGAAAGCAAAGACCTAACCCCCTTTGAAGGCGCACGTGCTGGTATCCAAGATGACCTAGAAGATGACCCTGATCATTTGCTCATTGCTCACAATGCGCGTAACCCTGAAGCTTTTGATGTGTATCGTGTCAATATCCACACCGGTGAACAACAAGCAGTAGCCCAAAACCCCGGTAACATCATTGGTTGGCAAACAGATCATCAAGGAACGGTGCGTTTGGCGATTGCTAGCGATGGCTTACATACCGCGGTGCTCCACCGTCGTCATGATGCAGACGAGTTTAGCGTTATTATCCAGACGGACTTTCGTACGGATGTTACCCCCCAGTTTTTTGATAAAGACAATCAAAAGTTTTATGCACTCAGTAACCGAGGTCGTGACACGGCCGCTTTAGTGCTCATCGACCCCAATCAGCCAGAACAAGAGCAACTGATTTTTGAAAATGCAAAATACGATTTGCTCGGTGCGGGCTATTCTCGCTTACGTCATGTCTTAACCGCTGCTTATTTTGAGGCCGACAAGCTCCACTATCACTTTTTTGATGAAATCAGCGCTATCCGTCACCAACGCTTAAAAGACCTGCTGCCGGGTTACGAAGTCAGCCTACAAAGCGCTACCCGTGATGAGAAAACCTTTGTGGTTGCTGCATATAGCGACCGCACGCCAGGGCATCGTTTTATTTACCATGATGAAACCCAACAGCTTCATCATCTTGGCGAAATCAATCCCAAGCTTAACCCTGCCCACATGGCGAGCATGCGCCCTATCCGCTTTACTGCACGCGATGGCTTAGAAATCCATGGCTACTTGACCCTACCTGTAGGAATGGAGCCCCGTGACCTTCCTGTAGTGGTCAACCCACACGGTGGCCCTTGGGCGCGCGATAGCTGGGGCTTTAACCCTGAAGTCCAATTTTTGGCTAATCGTGGTTATGCCGTCTTACAGATTAATTTCCGCGGCTCAACTGGCTATGGCCGACGTTTTTGGGAAGCCAGTTTTGGGCAATGGGGCTTAAGCATGCAAGATGACATCAGTGACGGTGTAGCGTGGCTGCTCAAACAAGGCGTTGCTGACCCTAACAAATTAGCTATTTATGGCGGAAGCTATGGTGGTTACGCCACACTTATGGCAATCTGCAAAACCCCCGATGTCTACGCCGCCGCTATTGATTATGTGGGGGTTTCGAATTTACTCACGTTTATGCAAACCATTCCCCCATATTGGCGCCCTTTGCTAGAAAAAATGTACACCATGGTTGGGCACCCAGAAAAAGATCGCGAGCGTCTTGAAGCCACTTCGCCTGCTTTGAATGCACAGCATATTAAAACCCCTCTGTTTATTGCCCAGGGTGCCCAAGATCCTCGCGTCAATAAAGCAGAAAGCGACCAAATGGTCAATGCGTTAAAAGCCCGTCATGTTGAAGTCGAATACATGGTAAAAGAGAATGAGGGACATGGTTTCCAGAACGAAGAGAATAAGTTTGAATTCTACGAGCGCATGGAACAATTCCTAGAGCAGCACTTACAACCTAAATCTCGAAGGAAGACACAAAAATGAAACTCTATTACCTACAAGGCGCATGCTCTTTGGCAGTACACATCGTCTTAGAGTGGATTGGTAAACCCTACGCATCGCAAGCCGTTAGCCGCGAAGAGCTCAAACAAGCTACGTTCCTTGCGCTGAACCCATTGGGATCTGCTCCAGCGTTTACCGATGGTGATCTATGCCTAACCCAAAGCAGCGCGATCTTACAGTATTTGGCCGATAAATACCCTAAAAGCCAACTCCTAAGCCAAGATCTTGTCGAGCGCGCACAAACCTTAATGTGGCTTGGCTTAATTAACTCAGATATCCATCGTCATTATGGCTTACTGTTTGGGGCGCCCATGTATGCCCAGCACGAGTCATGTCAAAAAGAACTACAAAGCAATGCCGTGCGCCGTCTAAAGCAGTTTTATGCGGTAGTTAACCAGCAACTCGCTGACAAAGACTACTTGGTAGGGAAGCGTTCAATCGCGGATGCGTATTTGTACGTAACCCTACGTTGGGCACAACGCGCAGACATTGATCTTTCTGACTTTGAGCATTTACCACGATTTTTTGCTTTATTGCATCAGGACGATGGCGTCCAAGCTGCACTAGCAGCCGAGGGGCTAAAATAAAAAAGCGGTCTTTATGACCGCTTTTTTTCTAGATAACCAGCTTACCCACCCAAATAAGCTTTGCGCACCTCGTCATTGGCCAAAAGATTTTGCCCTGTGTCCTCCATAATGACCTTACCAGTCTCTAACACATAAGCTCTATCAGCAATTTGTAGGGCTTTATTCGCATTTTGCTCCACCAAAAATACGGTAACCCCCTCGTCACGAATGGTCTGAATAATCTCAAAAATTTGCGCAATAATAAGTGGTGCTAAGCCTAAGGTTGGCTCATCTAATAACAATAAACGTGGCTGAGTCATCAAAGCACGCCCAATCGCCAGCATTTGTTGCTCGCCCCCTGACATAGTACCAGCACGCTGTTGTGCCCGCTCCTTGAGCCGTGGAAAAAGCTCATAAACATGATCTTCTCCGGCTTCTATATCGGCTTTGGATAAGAAAAACCCGCCCATTTTTAAGTTCTCAGAGACGGTCAGATCAGGAAAAACACGACGTCCTTCGGGAGAAAGCGCAATGCCATTACGCATAATTAAATGCGTAGGCTGCTGTGTAATATCCTTTCCCTCAAAAACCACCGAACCAGAACTGGCACGAGGTGAGCCACACACCGTCATCAACAAGGTGGTTTTGCCCGCACCATTGGCTCCGATCAGCGTCACGATCTCACCTTGGTTTACCTGCACATTTACCTGGTCTAGGGCTTGAATTGCACCATAATAAGTGCATACATTCGTGAGTGTTAACACTTACTCTTCTCCTAGATAGGCTTTAATCACACGCGGATCATTTTGAATAGCTGACGGTGTGCCCATAGCAATGGGCTTACCATACTCCATGACAAGAATCTCATCAGAAATCCCCATGACTAAGCTCATATCATGTTCAATTAATAACACGGCCACCCCCATATCACGCCGTAGCGTATCGATGAGGGCCTGCAGCTCTTTTTTTTCTTGTGGATTTAATCCCGCTGCCGGCTCATCAAGTAACAATAAACGTGGCTGCGTAATCATACAGCGTGCGATCTCCAAACGGCGTTGATGCCCATAAGCCAAATTGCCTGCCTCTCGATTGGCATAAGCACGCAAATCCATAAAATCCAACCATTTGGCTGCTGCTTCTTGTGCTTGTGCCTCTGAGCGCCGATATGCCGGTGTTTTCAGTAAACCACCCAACAAACTCGTATTAAGCTGCTGATGCTGAGCCACGAGTAGATTTTCTAAAACGGTCAGCTGCTTAAACAAGCGCACATTTTGAAACGTACGCACCACCCCTTTTTGAGCGACTTTGTGACTAGGCATCCCATGAATAGGTGCGTTTTCTAGCATAATCTGTCCAGCAGTGGGTTTATAAAAACCACTGATACAGTTAAAAACCGTGGTTTTACCCGCCCCGTTGGGCCCAATGATGGCAAACACCTGATGGGGTTGTACCTCAAAACTTACGGCATCTACCGCCAATAACCCGCCAAAGCGCATGGTCAGATCCTGAACCGATAAAATCGCACTCATGCTTTTAACTCCACATGGGGTCGCTTAACAGGTAATAACCCCTGAGGACGCCACACCATCATGACCACCATTACCAAACCAAAAATTAACATACGATACTCTGCAAACTGACGCGCTATCTCTGGGACTACCGTCAACAGTATGGCTGCTAAAATCACCCCTAGCTGCGACCCCATCCCCCCTAGAACCACAATAGCCAAAATCAGCGCAGATTCGATAAATGTGAATGACTCAGGATTCACTAGCCCTTGTCGCGCCGCAAAAAAGGCGCCCCCAAATCCAGCAAACATTGCCCCAATAGTAAAAGCCGATAGTTTAATCCCCGTTGGATTTAACCCCAACGAACGGCAAGCAATCTCATCCTCGCGCAAGGCCTCCCAAGCACGACCGATTGGCATACGAATCAAGCGATTCGACACAAACAGCGTGATCAATGCCAAAATCAGCGCCAATAAATAAAGATAAATGATCACATCCACATTATTAAACTTCCAGCCCATGAGCTCATGGAAAGTCATCTGCTCCTCGGGAGCACGACGAGCTAACACATAACCAAACACTGTTGGTTTAGGTATCCCTGAAATCCCATCAGGACCGCCAGTGATAGGGTATAAGTTAATTAATAATAAGCGGATAATTTCCCCAAAGCCTAAAGTCACGATGGCTAAATAATCCCCACGCAGGCGCAAAACAGGAAAGCCCAGTAAATAGCCAAACAATGCTGCCATTGCCCCTGCTGCGGGCAATGAGGCCCAAAAACCCCATCCCGCCCAGTAATACAGAAGTGCATAGGTATATGCGCCCACAGCATAAAAACCAACAAAGCCTAAATCTAATAGCCCCGCAAAACCCACGACAATGTTAAGCCCGAGGCCAAGCATGACATAAATCAGTACGAGGGTAGCAATGTCAATTTCCGCTCGCCCTGAAAAAAATGGCCAGATTAAAGCGCCAATAATAATAAAAAACAGCGCTACTTGCCGCGTTTTATCATTAAGGCGTGGCAAACTAAAACTTTGTTGACGTTTAGCTAATAGGGATAAAAGGGAGGGCCGTATTAATTGGAATACAAACACCAAGCCCATACCCCAAAAAATCATTGGCCAATCGGGTTGCAAGGTGGTTTGCATGCCCACCCGTAAAATTTGAAAACCAAAAATCGGCGCAATGATTACCCCAGCCAACAACGCCGCAAAAAAAGCATGTTGAATTCGCTTGGCCATTACACCTTCTCCACTTCCGGTTTACCTAAAAGGCCCGTTGGTCTAAACAAGAGAATCAACACCAGCAACGCAAATGCCACGATATCTTTGTATTGGGAAGAGATATACGCCGCTGCAAAGGTTTCAGCAAGCCCTAGTAACACCCCCCCAAGCATCGCGCCAGGAATACTGCCGATACCTCCTAGTACTGCTGCCGTAAACGCCTTGATGCCAGCAATAAATCCGATAAAAGGATTTAGCTTGCCAATCGCTAATGCAATCAATACCCCGCCCACTGCCGCTAACATCGCGCCAATAATAAAGGTAAAGGAAATAATACGACTTGTATCTATACCCAGTAAATTTGCCATTCCTAGATCTTGGGAACAGGCACGTGAGGCTCGACCTATACGTGAGTATTTAATAAATAAAGTCAAAGCCACCATCAACACCACAGTGGTCACAATAATCAAAATACGCGCGTAGGGCGCATTAAATACAAAACTCTCGCCCAGTGAAAGCTGCAGTGAACCTGACACCAAGTTAGGCACGGCCATATCACGCGCCCCCTGACCCAAAGCCACCCAGTTTTGCAAGAAAATCGACATCCCAATGGCAGAGATTAACGGCACCAAACGAGGACTACCACGCAAAGGGGCATAAGCCACTTTTTCTACCGCAAAACCATAAGCTGCCGTCACTGCCGCCGCCACCAGCAGCATAATCAGCACAATCAGCAAAACGGGTAAACCCGAGTTCATGCCAATCGCAGAAAGGGTAACCAAACCCGTATAGGCGCCAATCATATAAATTTCACCATGGGCAAAGTTAATCATGCCGATGATGCCATAAACCATGGTGTAACCAATAGCAATCAGCGCATAAATGGCGCCTAATGACAGCCCATTAAAGAGCTGTTGCACAAGCTGAGGAAGTAAATCCGACATATGAGCGGTCCCAAAAAGCGGATGATGGCAGCAACAAAGCAACGCCAGAACAACATAAATAAAGGGCTGTTGTCTCTTGTACTAAGAGGCAACAGCCAATAAGACATAGGGTATTTTGTGACAAGTCACGCCAACTTGTCACTACGTAATAGCCCTAGCGCTCCCCATATCTATTGATCTATACCAGTTATTGATTACTGGGGTTAGCTAAGTTCCACATTAATGCGCGGAATGGAGCCAACATAAAAGTGTTTAAACACAACTTAACCGCCAAGTCACCTAAGAGCAGTGTTTGCCATGGCATACTCGTACCAGCAAACGCCACACTAAAGAAGACAAAGGTATCCAGCGTGGCGCCTGCCACCCCCCCCACAAATGGTGCTTGCCACCAAGTGCGGTGACGTAAGCGGTCAAACACATAAATATCACAAAGCTGTGCTACTAAAAAAGCGCTGCCCGATGCCAGAGCAATGCGTGGTGTGGCCACAAAAGCAGAAATCACTAACGCAGCCACAAAACCAAAATAAGCCACGCGCCGCGCCGCCTGTGGCCCAAAACGACGATTTAGCACATCAGCGACGAGAAAAGCGATGGGGTAACTCACTGCCCCCCATGTCAACCAGTTATTAATGGGGTACTGCACCATCACATTCGATGCCACGACAATGAGAATCATGAGCAATACTGCAATGGCTTGTTGACGGGGAGTCATGGGTTCAAAACGAAGGGTTGCCATGGGAATCCTTATGAGTAATGTTGCGCGAGTTCTGCGGCACGCTGTTTGGCTGCATCCATCGCTTGTTGCACAATAGTTGAAAAATTCTGATCTTTAAATACAGCTAAAGCCGCTGCTGTAGTCCCGCCCTCGGAGGTCACATTTTCTCGAAGTTGCGCTAGCGGCAAGGGCGATAAAGCCGCTAATTCGGTGGCGCCTTTTACCGTAGCAAAAGCCAGCTTTTTAGCTTGATCCAAAGATAAACCTTGGGCTTGCCCCGCTTGAATCAACGACTCCAAAAACAAAAACACATAAGCCGGACCGCTACCCGATAAAGCCGTGACCGCATCAATGGCTTCATCATTCTCTACCCATACATACTCGCCCACCGTTTTAAATAAATATTCCGCCACTGCTTTATCGTCCTCGTCAACGGCATCCAATGCCAGCAGCCCGGTCATACCGCAACCGATTAACGCAGGCGTATTAGGCATGCAACGAATAACACGCTGATGAGGCTGGTCCTCAAAACCCAAACGCTCTGCAATGGCCGTTGCCGTAATCCCAGCGGCCACGCTAATGATTAATGTGTCTGGCTGAATAAAGGGCTGACATTGTTGCAGGACTTTTTTCATGTGCTGCGGCTTGACGGCCAACACCCAAACCCGGTATTGCGCTAGTTGTGCTTGCGGCATCTCTGCTGTATGCGTGCCCTGCTGCTGCCAATTTTCTCGAACCTGCTCATTTGGGTCGATGACCAAAATATCTTCGGCAGCACAACGCTTACCGATCAGCCCTGCTGACAAAGCCGACGCCATGTTGCCGCCACCAATAAACGCCAACGTTATAGTATGTTTTTGATTTATCATAAAAAAAATTCAGTCCTACGCGGTAAACTCAACAATAATGCAAGTGTATTTGATTTAATAAGATTGACCAAACCACTATTTACTGGGTACAGTCACGCCAATGTAATAAACAAGTCATATGCTTAAATGCATTTCTGATATAACAAGCTGGCTTGTTCATTCCGTACACACAACAGGAGAACGCATATGCGTAAATCAACCTTTACCCTATCTGTAGCGGCCCTTATCGCCATGATGGGCACAGCCCATGCCGCAACAGACATTCAGTTTTGGCACTCCATGGAAGGCGCACTTGGGGACCGAGTCAACGAACTGGTTGAAGCCTTTAATAAAAGCCAATCCGACTACGAGGTCAAGCCCAGCTACAAAGGTAACTATGGCGAATCCATGAACGCTGGTATTGCCGCTTTCCGTGCAGGTAACGCCCCCGATATTCTACAGGTTTTCGAGGTAGGCACCGCCACCATGATGCACGCCAAAGGGGCGATTCAACCTGTACAAGAGATGTCAGAAAAGGTTGGTAACCCCATTGACCCCAACGATTTCTTAGGGGCAGTGGCTGGCTATTATTCCTCGAGCGACGGCAAGCTTGTTTCCATGCCGTTTAATAGCTCCACGGCCGTACTATATTACAACAAAGACGCTTTCAAAAAAGCTGGCTTGGATCCAGAAAACCCACCTAAAACTTGGGAAGAGGTCGCTGAAGCCGGCAAAAAAATCCGTGAAGCCGGCTACGAATGTGGCTACACCACCTCTTGGCCTTCTTGGATTTTACTCGAGAACTTCGCTGCTTGGCATAATGTTCCTTTTGCCAGTGAAAATAATGGCTTTGGTGGCCTAAATGCTCGCTTAGAGATTGATCAGCCTTTATTTGTTAAACACCTAAGCTTTTTAGCCGACATGGCTAAAGAGGGCTCATTTACCTACGGCGGGCGTGGCGACACCTCCAACGCACTATTTACTGCTGGGAAATGTGGCATGTTTACTGGCTCCAGTGGTAACCGCGCTAACATTATCAAAACAGGAAAATTTGAGTTTGGTACCGCTTCATTGCCTTACTATGCTGACGTAAAAGATGCTCCACAAAACTCCGTCATTGGTGGCGCATCTCTATGGGTGTTTGCCAACAAGTCAGATGAGGTTTACAAAGGGGTAACCGAATTCTTTAAATTTATCTCTAGTCCTGAACAAGCCGCCGCTTGGCACCAAAACACGGGTTATGTGCCTGTAACCACTGCCGGCTACGAGCTCACCAAAGACTCTGGCTTTTATGAGAAAAACGTAGGTGCTGACGTGGCAGTTAAGCAGCTTGATGCTCAAACCACCGAACACTCACGCGGTATCCGTTTAGGCTATTTACCTCAAATTCGTGACATTGAAGACGGTGAAATGGAAAAAATCTTCGCCGGTCAAATCAGTCCCGAAGAGGGGTTAAAAAATATGGTTAAACGCGGTAATGAGTTATTAGAACGCTTTGAGAAAAGTGTAAAATAACAGCTTAATGCTGTCGTTTAGACTACAATTCATACCGGAATGGGGGTGATCCCCCCATTCCGGTATTTGCTTTTTTCTCTTTTACCACTCAAAGACGCTTTGTTGCGGTCTTTATTTTCTTGTCAATTTCCTATGGAAAAGCGTGTCGTTTTTAACCATAAAACGCTGCCCTATTTACTGCTTGCGCCTCAACTGGCGATTACAGTCATTTTTTTCTTTTTACCTGCGGGTCAAGCATTGTGGCAGTCGTTTCATCTGGAAGACCCTTTTGGGCTGAGCTCCAGTTTCGTGGGTTTAGATAATTTCAGAGAGCTGTTTTCACAACAAGCCTATCTGAACTCATTTAAAATCACGGCCAAGTTCTCTCTATTAGTCGCTGTTGCTGGGCTGGCGATCTCCCTATTACTAGCGGTACTCGCTAACCGCGTGATTCGCGCCGCGGCTTTTTATAAAACCATGCTCATCTGGCCTTATGCAGTAGCAACGGCTGTTGCAGGGGTTTTATGGCTCTTTATGTTCTCACCATCGGTAGGGATTATTGCCGTATTTTTATTTGAGCTCGGTATTGCCTGGAACCCTCGCCTAGATGCTGATGATGCCATGCTCTTGGTGGTGATGGCCTCTGTCTGGAAACAAATCTCTTATAATTTTTTGTTTTTCCTTGCTGGCTTACAGGCCATTCCTCGCTCACTGATTGAAGCGGCGGCCATTGACGGTGCCGGCCCAATGCGTCGTTTTTGGTCCATTGTTTTTCCCTTATTATCACCGACCACATTTTTCCTATTGGTGGTTAACGTCATTTACGCCTTCTTTGATACCTTCGCTATCATTGATGTCATGACACAAGGTGGTCCGGGCGAAAGCACATCAATTTTGGTATACCGCGTTTATAACGTTGGGTTCCGTGGGTTGGATTTAGGGGCTTCTGCTGCTCAATCCGTGATTTTGATGCTCATTGTGATAGCGCTAACTGTGATCCAGTTCCGCTACATTGACCGTCGTGTGAATTACTAGGTCCAGTTATGATTGAACGACGTCCTTTACTTGACTTCTTTAGTCATTTTATTTTGTTACTTGGGGTGGCAGTGATTGCGTTCCCCTTGTACATCACCTTTGTCGCTTCTACGCAATCTGCAGTAGAAGTCGCCCAAGCCCCTATGTCTTTGCTCCCAGGCGAGCACTTTTGGTCTAACTACAAAGAAGCGCTCTTTGGTGCGGCAGGCAGTAATGCTCCCCCTGTTGCCCGCATGTTGTTAGTCAGTAGTATCATGGCAATCACCATTGCCGTAGGCAAAATCATTATCTCCATGCTCTCCGCTTTTGCTGTGGTGTATTTTCGCTTTCCGCTGCGCATGGTATTTTTCTGGATGATTTTTGTCACGCTTATGCTACCTGTAGAGGTGCGTATCGCCCCCACTTTTAAAGTCGTTGCCGATTTGGGCCTCTTAAACAGCTACGCAGGTTTAACTTTGCCGTTAATCGCTTCGGCCACCGCCACCTTTTTATTTAGGCAGTTTTATCTCACCATTCCTGACGAGTTGGTCGAGGCCGCACGCATCGATGGCGCTGGTCCCATGCGCTTTTTTAAAGACATTCTTTTGCCTTTATCTAAAACCAGTATTGCGGCGCTATTTGTGATTCAGTTTATTTATGGCTGGAACCAATACCTCTGGCCCTTAATTATCACAACTGAAGAACATATGTACCCGATTGTGATCGGTATCAAGCGTTTAATTTCCGGTGGTGATAGTGTCACTCAATGGAATATCGTTATGGCAACCGCCATGCTAGCCATGATTCCACCCGCTTTGGTGGTCATGCTTATGCAAAAATGGTTTGTTAAAGGTCTGGTCGACTCAGAAAAATAAGACCGCTGCACAGGAATAACAGTAATTATGGCAACCTTAACTTTTAATCAAGTCACCAAAGTCTACCCGGGTAATATCGAAGTCATTCATGGCATTGATATGCAGGTTCAAGATGGCGAATTTGTGGTCATTGTGGGCCCGTCCGGCTGCGGTAAGTCCACCCTGATGCGCATGGTCGCCGGACTAGAAAGCATCACCAGCGGCACCATCGAGATTGATGGTAACGTCGTTAATACCTTAGAGCCCGCTGAGCGGGATATCGCTATGGTATTCCAAAACTATGCGCTCTACCCTCATATGAGTGTGTATGACAACATGGCCTATGGGTTAAAAATCCGCAAATTCAGCAAAGAGGAAATCCGGGAGCGTGTCAATGTGGCTGCACAGATTCTCGAGCTTTCGCATCTACTTGATCGTCGCCCGCGTCAGCTTTCTGGTGGACAGCGTCAACGCGTCGCCATGGGGCGTGCTATTGTGCGTGAACCCAAGGTTTTCTTATTTGACGAGCCACTTTCAAACCTAGATGCTAAGTTGCGGGTACAAATGCGTTTGGAAATTCAACGTTTGCACCAACGCCTTAAAACCACCAGCCTCTACGTCACTCATGATCAAGTTGAAGCCATGACCTTGGCACACCGTATGATTGTGATGAACAAAGGGGTCGCAGAGCAAATTGGTACCCCCATGGAGGTTTTTGAAAAGCCCGCCTCTACCTTTGTCGCCAGTTTTATCGGTTCACCACCGATGAACTTAATCCCTGTACATATTGATCAACAGGGTACGGTCTACAATGATAGAAACATAGCTTTGCACTTTCCTTCTCATTTAATTGCACCCGCGCTCTATGGCAAATCAGTTATTTTAGGGATTCGTCCTGAGCATATTGCTTTACACCAAGCCGGACTGCCTATGGAAATCGAAATGATCGAGATTTTAGGCTCAGAACAGCTGATTCACGGTCGTAATGGCGATCATACGCTTGTTATCCGTACCCCTACAGAGAGCACTCGTGATAACCCATTACAAGTTGGTGAATCCATTCAAATTGGTCTTAACGAGGATTATCAACTGCATTGGTTTGATGCCAACACTACGAAACGTATTGAAATATAAACAAATCGTGTAAATAACAAGCACAAAAAAGCCCCCAAAAAAACACATTTTGGGGGCTTTTTATGACGACTAATAAAACATCACTCTTCAAATCGCTTTAAATCAAAATACTGACTCGTTCCTGTAGAAGGACGGCTTTCCGCAGTTTCCAGATTATCTACCTCTTCTTGCCCTTGTCCCAACAAAATAGGTGCCACCTGCCCGTGATTCTGTGCTCGTTTTTGCTCGTATTCAGCAGCAATCTCACGTAAACGTGCCGCCAAACGAGTATTTTTATTCGACTGGGCCCAGTCCGCTGCAGACAGTTTTGTCACACTCAATGTAGTTGGATCCGCCCCCTGCTCTAAAAGCAGGTTCACTAGTTTTGCACTGCCTGAGCGCGCTGCCATCATTAAAGGTGTGGTTCCATCCGGTGCTGGAGCATTCACCAGAGCCCCATGCTGCAATAATAACTGCACCATCGCGATTTGTTTTTTTGAAGCCGCGTAATGCAATGGCGTCCAGCCTAAACGGTTCACCTGTGCACCTTGCTGAATAAGTGCTTGCGCCCGCTCGGTTTGCCCCATAATGGCTAAGTACATCAGCGGGGTTTCATCGTTAGCATTGGTTATATTGGGCTCAAACTGGCGATGCTGGCGCAATAACTCATATACATCCCACGCTTCATTTTGTATCGCCCACATCACCACTGGTTGTTGCTCACGGCTTTTAATATTGGGGTCTACCCCCTGAGCTAAATAGCGCGTAACCGCCGCCGTTTTATTATTTTGCACCTCTAACCAAAAACTATCATCCACTGCATAACTTGTGCTAAAACTAACAGCGAAAACAAGTCCAATACCAATTTTTTGTAATGGTTTGATCATGGCTGAGCCTTTGTAAAAAGTTGATAAAAATTATGCGTTGTCTGGTCCGCAATCTGTGCTGCCGGTACCCCACGCAATTGAGCAATACACTCCGCCACATGCACCACCAAAGCAGGATGATTCATTTTTCCACGATGCGGCACCGGCGCCAAATATGGAGAATCGGTTTCAATCAATAATCGATCCAAAGGCACTTTTTGTGCTACCTCGTGCACTTGTTTTGCACTTTTAAACGTCACAATACCTGATAATGAGATATATAACCCCAGATCCAGCGCTTTTTTAGCCGCCGTCCAATCTTCACTAAAACAGTGCATAACACCACCACTTTGCTCCACCTCGCCCTCGCGTAAAATGGCGAGCGTGTCAGCAATAGCTTGGCGTGTATGTACAATCACGGGTAGTCCAGTATCTTTACTGACTGCTAAGTGCAAAGCAAACCGCTCACGCTGCCAATCCAAAGGCTCTTGCAAACGATAATAATCCAAACCCGTTTCACCAATAGCGATGACTTTTTCATGTTGTGCGCGCTCAAAAAGTTCAGCATAAGTCGGCTCTGGCACCTGATCATAACCGGGATGCACGCCTACAGACGCATAAAACTCGGGGTAGGCCTCTACCACTTGCATTAAACGCGGCCAATCTTCTAAACAAACACTTACTACTAAGGCACGTGTGACCTGATTATGCTGCATCGCTTGGCGCAAAGACGCCATATCTTGAGCTAAATCAGGAAAATCCACATGACAATGCGAATCAATATACATAATCGGTATCAATGAATAAAACTGTGAATGACACGCTCTAATGCGGTGTGTACCCATAGTTTAGCGTTTAATGGGTGTTCACTATGCTGCTTTTGTGTGAGCAACCATTTCCACTGTTGCTGCAGGCGTAGCGCATGACTACGTTGGCTTAGTTGCTGAGTGCTCACTTGCAAATCAGGGTAGTAACGTACCGGCTGCCCATAACACGCCAAAAGCAAATCCACATACCAACGCTGTAATACAGTTAGCCATTGCGTCGCCGGCTCTTTTTCTATTTCCGACGCTAAGGCAATAATGGCTTGCTCTTGTCCTTTAAGCAGCGTATTTTGCAACTGTTCCAACCAGTCTGGGTAGGGTTTGGACATTTGCTGCGCTAAACGATACGCGGCCAAAGGGGCGCCCCCGGCAGCGGCTAACCAAGCCTCTGGCGTTTGTACCATCTGTGCTTGTAGCCAAACTAAACTTGTCGTGTGGTCTGGGGTACTTAAAGGCAAGCGCCGACAACGCGAGATAATCGTTGGCAACAACTGCTGATAGCGATCCGCCACCAGTAAAAATACGGTATGAGTGGGCGGCTCCTCTAGAATTTTTAGCAATGCATTAGACGATACTGGATTTAAGGCTTCGGCCGGATACAGTACAGCCACCCGATACCCACCGCGGTGCGTAGCAGTATTAAACCAATCCGTTAACGCCCGTAATTGCTCAACACGAAGCCATTTAGAGGGAGTTTTACTATCAATCGTTGGATCATCGGGGTTTTCTATGGCGGCGACGGCATCCGGACGCACCCAACGCAAATCCGGATGATTTCCTGACTGTACCCATTGGCAAGCATCACATTGACCACATGCTAAAAACGACTGTGGCTGCTCACAAAGCAAAGCCGCCGCTCCCGCTTTAGCAAACTGGGTTTTGCCTATTCCTGCTAAGCCATGAATGAGCCAAGCATGGGCAAAACGCTCTCGCTGCTGTAACCAGCGTTGCGCCGTCGCGCGTTGCCACGGATAGAACTCCAAAGGACTCATACGTTTTTCCAAGAAAGAATCAAAGCCTCCAGCTGATGCTGTAACTGCGTTTGAATCTGCTGCACACTTTGGCTACTATCAATACAAATAAAGCGCTCTGGCTGTGCTTGCGCACGCTGATGATAAAAGCGTTGCGTGCGGTAAAAAAATGCTTCTTGCTCTTTTTCAAAACGATCTAAAACTCGCCCACTTTGTAAACGTTGGGCAGCAACCGCTAAGGGCAAATCAAATAGCCAGGTACGATCGGGTTGTAAGTCTGGGTGTACCCAGTGTTCCAGTATCTCAATGGCGGTGGCTCCTAGCTGCCTGCCTCCCCCCTGATAAGCATAGCTGGCATCGCTGAACCGATCACAAAGCACCCACTTACCCGCATTGAGTGCTGGTTGAATCACTGTTTCTATATGCTCATTGCGAGCCGCAAACATCAACAAAGTCTCGGTTTTAAGATGCATCGGCTGATGCAATAATAACTCCCGTAAGCCCTCGCCAAGCTCTGTGCCACCAGGCTCGCGCGTTATGACTACCGGTATACCTGCTTGCTGTATATAGTCTGCCATAAAAGGAATATGGGTGCTTTTACCAGCCCCATCCACCCCTTCCAGGCTTAAAAACAATCCTTTTTTTTCCGTCATGCTTAGCCACTTCGATTCAAAATATATTTACGTACTGCCCGATTGTGATCGCGCAAGTTTTTGGAGAACTCACTGGTCCCATCACCGCGTGAAACAAAATACAGATAATCATGCTTTTCAGGGTGTAGGGTCGCTAACAAAGCGGCTTTACCAGGACTGGCAATGGGTGTAGGCGGTAATCCCGCTCGCGTGTAAGTGTTCCATGGCGTATCTGTCTGTAGGTCTTTTTTCCGTATACGCCCCTGATACTGATCCCCCATCCCATAAATCACTGTCGGATCCGTTTGCAGCAACATACCAATACGCAAACGGTTAATAAACACCCCTGCTACACGCGCCCTGTCTTCGCCATGACCGGTTTCTTTTTCAACGATAGAAGCTAAGATCAACGCTTCATAAGGGGTTTTTAATGGCAAATCCGGGTCACGACTTTCCCAAAGCTGCTGTAATAACTCTGTTTGCGCCTGGTAGGCACGACGCAAAATATCAAAATCCGTACTACCTGGTACAAACACATATGTATCTGGGTAAAACAGTCCTTCGGGGTGAGTCGCTTGAGCCCCTAAACGCTCCAGTAATTCACTATCACCCACTGTAGTAAGCGTCTGTTTAATATTTGGGTCTGCGGCCAGCTGTTGACGTATACGCTTATAATCCCACCCCTCTACCAAGGTAATACGTGTCTGCATCATATCGCCCTGGGCCATACGCTCTAGTAAAGTCCACAAACTATCGCCTTGCACGGCCTCATACGCACCCGCCTGTAGCTGTGTATCTTTTTCCGTTAGGCGTGCCAAAAGAGCAAAATGGTTTTCATCTACAGCGATGCCAGCTTGGCGCATAGTGCGAGCAATGGCTTTAGGTCCAGAGCCAGACTCAATAATATAGTCCACTCGTTCAGCTTGCATAGGCACAGCACGCCACATCACCCACCACCACACGCCATAGGCACTTGCCAGCGCTAGCAAAAGCGCCAGCAAAAAACTCCCTATGAGAACGCGTTTTTTTTTCATAGCTGTTTTTTATTCCTTTCATCACTTAGTGGCATCATTTTAACCTTAAGCCAAGCAAGTTATTATATAGAATCCCTTTTATTTATCTGCGCTGTATTAACATCATGAATAACTCTTTACTCTCTGCTCAATCTGTCTGTCCTCTTTCGCATCTAGCTCTCTGGCATATTACTGGTGCGGACACCTTAGACTTTATGCAGTCTCAGCTAACGAGCTCTATTAATGAGCTCACAGAAAATCAGGCCGTATTAGCAGGGTTTTGTCAGGCTAAAGGACGCTTACAAGCCACCATGCTCGTCTGGCGCGACCCTCAACAGCCCGCGCATTTATACGTGATGATTGATCGCTCCATCGAAGAACAAGTGCGCAAACGTTTATCTATGTTTGTATTACGTGCCAAGGTCAGCATCACACCTATACATACGAAGGTCTATGGTGCTTTGCTCCCAGACAGCCCTGGCTTTCAACTGCCTCAAGCGCATTATGCTGTACGTCACGAGCAAGCACTCACATGGATAGCCGCACCCAATGCAAGTGAACAAAGTGCTCGCGCCTGGGTCATTGATTGGGACAATCAAATTCAAGCCGCCGAGCTCTCACCAGCGCATTGGGCTGCTGCCGATATTTATGCCGGTCTGCCTTGGGTACAAGCCCCCATTTACGAAACGTTTTTACCCCAAGATATCAATCTGGATATTATTGGGGGCGTAAATTTCAAAAAAGGCTGCTTTCCTGGGCAAGAAGTGGTGGCTCGTTTGCATTACCGCACTACCGCAAAACGTCGTGCAGCCCTAGGTACATTGGCCGTGGATGCCCAAAGCGATATTCGTGCTGGTATGGATATCTTTGCTTGCGACGACCTCGAGCGCCCATGCGGACGTATTATTAATGCAGCATACGACCCACAAGCTCAGTGTTGGGCGCTACTCATGGAAGTCCACATTGAGCAAATTCAAACCCAATCCATTTGTTTGGCCAGCGCTCCGCAAACTGCTATTACCGTCCAAACTTTGCCTTACGGTTGGGAAATCGCTAAATATTGATTTAGCCCTCGCGATTGATCACCATACGCGCCGCCGCACTCAATGTGCGCCGGCGTGTGCTTTTGGTTTGTTGGTTAGCGCGGTGCGCCGCACGACGGCGCCGGGATTCCATCGGGTCAAAAACCAAAGGTCGATAAACCTCGATCCGGTCCCCGGCTTGCAGCCGTGTATCTTGATGGCAGCGCTCCCCAAAAATACCCACAGCTAAATGCTGCGCCTCGGGGTGATCATGAAATAATCGGCTTTGCTCCAAAGCTTCCTGTACGGTCGCACCTGCAGGCAACGTTAAGGTTTGCTGCCAAAGTGTATTTTTTGCCGCAAAAACGATTTCAATTGTTATCATAGTCATAGCTTAGATGTTTGCCTTGAACTAATCATATAAATCCAAGGCTCGGCGCGTAAAGGAGTCAATAAAACTATTTGC
The DNA here is from genome assembly GCF_039543645.1 of Paenalcaligenes hermetiae. Taxonomy (NCBI): domain Bacteria; kingdom Pseudomonadati; phylum Pseudomonadota; class Betaproteobacteria; order Burkholderiales; family Alcaligenaceae; genus Paenalcaligenes; species Paenalcaligenes hermetiae. Next base: position 218,211 of record NZ_BAABKD010000011.1, read on the forward strand.
TACCCGATTAAAAATGGGGCCAACAACCATTTCAAGGGCGCGACTAGAAAAAGCATACTCCATGACAAACTCCACTTTACACCCCTCATCGCCTAACGCGGTAAAATACCAATCCCCTTTTAAATCAGAAAAAGGGCCATCTACCAGCTGCAAACGTATATGCCTGGGATAATCATGGGTATTTTGGGTGGTAAAGCTTTGTTTAATGCCAGCAATACTGATGGTGACAGAAGCACGCATGCCCTGATCATTTTCTTCATGTACGCAAGCGCCACCGCACCATGGCATGAACTCTGGATAACGCGCCACATCGGCGACCAGATCAAACATTTGAGCAGCAGAATAAGGAACTAAGACGGATCGTTTAACTGTATGCATCGAGTCGGATTAGTAGATAAAATAAATCGATTTTACCTAAGATAGGTGATGAATTCATGAGTATTGTTGAAAATCGTAAAGCGCGTCACGAGTATTTCATCGAAGAACGCTACGAAGCTGGGCTTGTTTTACAGGGTTGGGAGGTCAAAGCCATCCGCAGTGGCCATGTGCAGCTTGCTGAAAGCTACATTGTGATTCGAGATGGCGAAATTTGGGTCATCGGGATGCATATTAGCCCACTTCCAAATGCTTCTACCCATATTGTGCCAGACAGCACTCGCACTCGTAAGCTTTTACTTAAAGCCGAGGAAATCAGCAAGCTCATTGGTCGCGTTGAACAGCGCGGCTACACCCTGGTACCCCTCAACCTCCATTTTAGCCGTGGTCGCATCAAAATGGACATCGGATTGGGCAAAGGGAAAAAGCAACATGATAAACGCGATACTGCGCGCGATCGCGATTGGAAGCGCGAACAAGAACGCTGGCTCAAACACGATACGCGCCGTCGAGACTGATCAATGCAACTTAATGCGGGGGGCAGAGCGTTTCAGCAATAAGCGCCCTAGCGCTAGACTAAACGTACGCAGCACCCCCAACACGGCAGCATGATGCATCAGGTGTAGGCTCATATACATCATGCGTGCTACCAGGCCCTCTACAAACCAACTTTTCCCTGATAACACCCCCATCAAGCTTCCTACGCCTTTAGAGTGCCCTACGGCCACTAAAGAACCATAGTCTTTATAGGTAAAAGGTGCCGTATGGCTTTGCCCTTTTATTTTTGCGTCCAAAACACGCCGTAAATAATTAGCTTGTTGGTGCGCCACCTGAGCTCGGGCGGGAAGATAAGCATCCTCTCCCACCCATGGCGCTTGCGCACAATCGCCCATTGCATAAATCGATGGGTCCACTGTTTCTAAGCGCTCATTGACCACTAATTGATGAATCCGATTCGTCTCCAGGCCCAGTGTTGTTAAAAACACAGGTGCCTGTATGCCAGCAGCCCATACACACAAGTCCGCCGCATAGCATTCACCATTTTGATCAACCAACTGGTTCGCTTGCACCTCTGTTACGCGCACGCCTGTGCGTACCGTAATCCCACGATCATGCAATAACTGTGTGGCACGTGCAGACAACTCGGGGGGTAATGCCGCCAAAATACGGTCGGCCCCTTCGATAAGAGTGATGGATAAATGTCGTTCAGGCGTAAAAGTATTTGCGCCATAAAAATGTAAGCTTGCCACGGCTTCGGTTAGCTCTGCGGCTAATTCCACCCCTGTTGCTCCACCTCCAACAATTGCAATACGCACCGGCTCAGCCGTTGTATCCACAGCTGCGGTGCCTTGATGCTGTGTTAACGCATGAAGCAACTGCATGCGAAAATGCTCAGCCTGTGCTGTCGCATCCAAAGTAATAGCGTGTTCAGCCGCACCAGGAGTATTGAAAAAATTAGACTTACTCCCCACAGCTATCACCAATGTGCCATACGCGATGGTACGTGCGGGAAAAAGTGTTTGCCCGGCCTCATTTTGTGCTGCCGCAACATGAATAACTTTCTTTTCTCTGTCCAGTCCTTCTAAAGCACCTAAAATAAACGTAAAGTGACAATCACGGGCTAACATAAAATATGACAAGCCCTCGCGATGAATATCCAGTGTGCCCGCCGCCACCTCATGTAAAGAAGGCTTCCAGATATGATCGGTGTCCTTATCCACCAAATACACCTTATCAGGCCCATGCTTACGCCCTAACTTGGCGGCTAACTCTAACCCCCCCGCACCACCACCAATAATCACTATAGGTGTGACTGTATTCACTCGCAACTCCTTTTCTTTATATTTCATTGCTTTTTATTATGCGGCATTGAAAAGCTCTTGCCTAGCAGCAAAAGTAAATAGCCACCTCGTACGAGGTGGCTATTACCTACAGAATAAGCGCTTTAGCTTTTTATTTTGCTAAACGCTGCCAAGTATCTACAACCGTATCTGGGTTCAAGGAAATAGATATAATTCCCTCGTCACGTAACCATTCGGCTAGATCAGGGTGATCACTTGGACCTTGACCACAAATCCCCACGTATTTACCCGCTTTACGACATGCTTGAATGGCACGGCTTAGCATGAATTTTACCGCCGCATCACGCTCGTCAAAATCATCGGCTAATAGCTCCATACCGGAATCTCGGTCTAAGCCCAAAGTCAACTGCGTCATATCGTTAGAACCGATGGAGAAACCATCAAAATACTGTAGGAACTCGTCGGCTAAGATAGCATTAGAGGGAACTTCGCACATCATGATTAGGCGCAATCCATTTTTACCGCGCTCTAAACCGTTTTCTGCTAATAAGTTCACCACTTTTTCTGCTTGCGTTAAGGTACGCACAAAAGGCACCATAATTTCTACGTTAGTGAGCCCCATCTCATCGCGTACTTTTTTCAACGCCTCACATTCCATACGGAAACACTCTTGGAAGTCCTCAGAAATGTAACGTGCGGCACCACGGAACCCTAGCATCGGGTTCTCTTCCTCGGGCTCGTAGCGTGATCCACCCACCAATTTGCGGTATTCATTCGACTTAAAGTCTGACATACGCACAATGACGGTTTTTGGATAGAATGCCGCTGCTAGTGTTGCCACCCCTTCGGCCAGTTTTTCCACAAAAAACGCACGCGGGCTCGCGTAGCCACGAGCGGCGGACTCTACGGCTTTTTTCAGATCAGCATCCACATTGGGGTAATCTAATACCGCTTTGGGGTGAATCGCAATGTTGTTGTTAATGATGAACTCTAAACGCGCTAAGCCAACACCATCATTTGGGATTTGTGCAAAATCAAACGCGAGTTGTGGGTTACCCACGTTCATCATGACCTTCATGCCAATCTCGGGCATTTCCCCCCAGCTAACCTCTTCGATTTCGGTTTCGAGTAGGCCATCATAAATACGACCTTCGTCCCCTTCGGCACATGACACAGTAACCTCTTGGCCCTCTTTGAGCACATCGGTTGCATCGCCACAGCCTACCACCGCAGGGATACCTAGTTCACGTGCAATAATTGCGGCGTGACATGTGCGCCCACCACGATTTGTCACAATCGCAGACGCCAGTTTCATCACGGGCTCCCAGTTTGGATCGGTCATATCCGTGACAAGTACATCACCGGCTTGAACATGATGCATTTCGCTAGCATCACCCACTAAGCGGACTTTACCTGAACCGATTTTTTGCCCAATCGCACGCCCTGTTACTAGGACTTCGCCGGTGGCTTTGAGCTTATAACGCTCTTGAACATCACTGTTGCCTAATTGGGATTTAACGGTTTCCGGACGCGCTTGCAGGATATAAATCTTGCCATCAATACCATCACGACCCCACTCGATATCCATAGGGCGCTCATAGTGTTTTTCAATAATCATGGCATAGCGCGCTAGCTCAATGACCTCATCATCAGTCAATGAGTAACGGTTACGCTCAGAGACTGGAACTTCGACAGTACGTACGGCTTCGCCGCTTTCACGCTTTTCGTCAAATTCCATGCGTAGGAGTTTGGAGCCAATACGACGGCTAATAATGGCATCATGTCCAGCAGCCAATGAAGGCTTAAAGACATAAAATTCGTCTGGGTTAACAGCGCCCTGTACAACCGTTTCGCCCAAACCATAAGCTGAGGTGATAAAGACTACGTCTTTAAAGCCAGACTCGGTATCAATGGTAAACATGACCCCAGAGCTGCCTTTATCCGAGCGCACCATGCGCTGAACCCCAGCAGAGATGGCCACGTCTTCGTGCGCAAAACCTTTGTGAACACGATAAGAAATCGCACGGTCGTTGTATAAAGAAGCAAACACAAGGTGGATTTTTTCTAAGACATCATCAATACCCACCACGTTAAGGTAACTTTCCTGTTGCCCGGCAAAAGACGCATCGGGTAAGTCTTCAGCTGTTGCCGAAGAACGCACTGCAAAAGAACCTTTGCCATCCGCATCAAGCTTGGCAAATGCCTCACGGATTTGTTGCTCAAGCTCAGCAGGGAAAGGGGTTTCGATGATCCACTGGCGGATTTGTGAGCCGGCCTCGGCTAAAGCACGCACATCATCGGGGTCCAGTGTTGCTAAGCGGTCTTCAATACGCTTATCGAGATTGTCGGCACGTAAAAACTGACGGAATGCTTCTGCCGTGGTGGCAAAACCACCTGGTACCCGCACTCCAGCAGAAGAAAGCTGGCTAATCATCTCGCCCAAAGAGGCGTTTTTACCACCCACAATTTCGACGTCTGTCATGCGCAGCGTCTCGAAAGGCAATACATAAGACATAAAAGTCACCTTAAAAGAATAAAAAGCAAGTTTGTGTAATACATTAAGGCTTATGATTAAAATGTATTAGGCAAACCTGCCTTGATTAGCAACGCGATGGTTGGTACTCTTTGCGATTGTACCGTTTATCGCCTTTGTGTGTACTTTAATATGACTAATTCCCCTATAGAGCGTACTGTTTTTGTGGTTTCTGATAGTACAGGCATTACTGCCGAAACCTTCAGCCACTCGGTTTTATCACAGTTTCAGCAATTTGAGTTCCAAGCCGTACGGGTTCCTTTTATTGATACCATCGAAAAAGCCCAAGACGTCACCGCCCGCATCAACCGTTGTTTTGAAGAAACAGGGGTTAAACCACTGGTATTTAGCACACTGGTTGACCCAAAAATGGCACGTGTTGTAGGTTCGGCAAATTGTATTTTCATGGATTTGTTTGGTAGCTTTGTGCGCCACATCGAGCGAGCTTTAGGTGTAAAAGCGGATCGCTCCGTTGGACGCTCACACAGCAATGTCATGTCTAAACAATACAGCAACCGTATCGAGGCCATTAATTTCAGTTTGGCTCATGATGATGGCCAGCTCGTCAATGGCCTCGAACAAGCTGATGTGATTTTAGTAGGGGTTTCGCGCTGTGGCAAGACACCTACTAGCCTCTATTTAGCCATGCAATACGGGGTCAAAGCGGCAAACTACCCGCTGATCCCAGATGACTTTGAACGCGGCGCTTTACCGGCCTCTCTAGTGCCCTATAGAAAAAAACTTTTTGGTTTATCTATTCACCCTGAGCGTTTGGCCGAAGTACGACACGAACGCCGCCCAAACAGTACCTATGCTTCATTAAAACAATGTATTAACGAGGTTGCCGAAGCGGAACGCTTAATGCGCTTAGAAAATATCCCATGGCTCTCTACCACTACACGCTCTATTGAAGAAATCTCCACCAAAATCTTAGATGAGGTCGGACTCAACAAACGTATTTATTAATTAACCCCGTGCTGACGGCGGTGCTCAAATAAACACACCGCTGCAGCCACGGCCACATTCAATGACTCCACAGCAGTACTCTGGGGAATATACACCGCTTGAGAGGCCGCCTGCAGCAACGCTGGTGCTACCCCCTGCCCTTCATTACCAAAGGCCCATGCCACGCTTGGTGGTAATTTCATGGTGTATAAAGATTGTGCTTGTTCTAGGGCCGTGACATAAAGAGGAACACACAAGCGTTCCAAAAAATCATCAATGCTCACATTCTCATAGAGCTGTAACGCAAAATGCGCTCCTTGAGCGCTACGTAACACTTTTTGTGACCAGACCGCCGCGCACCCCGGCGATAAGTACACGGCATCAATCCCAGCTGCAGCAACCGTACGTAATAATGTGCCTACATTGCCTGGATCTTGAACCCGATCTAGATAGACACAGCTATGATGTATCGTCTGCCCTAAAACGTGTTCAGGCATGGCCGCCACAGCTCCAACCCCTTGCCCATGCTCTACTTGAGATAATTGACGCATTAAAGCCGAAGGGAGCTGTATTATCTGCTGTGCTGGCACTCGTTTAATCAACTGCTGTAGCTCTTGATCCAGCTCCAAGCGCTCTGCATCCACCCACAACTGTGCAACCTCATAGCCTCTATCAAGCCACGCCTGACAAAGATGAATGCCTTCTAGCCATACCCAAGTCTCTCGTCCTACTTTACGACCTTGGGCAATACGCAACGCTTTTTTATATAAGGGATTATCTTTAGATTGGATCTGTTTCATGAGGCTTGCCAATTTTTAATGGGCGCAAAACTACGACGATGTTCTGGGCATGGTCCATATTGAGCTAAGCGCTCAAGATGCAGCTTCGTGCCATAGCCTTTGTGCTGATCAAATCCATATTGTGGGTACTGCTCATGCATCACCATACAAGCCTGATCACGAGCAGTTTTCGCCAAAATAGAAGCCGCAGAAATAGCAGGCACCAGCGCATCTCCTTTGATTACGGCACGCGCTGGCGCTGGTAGCTCTTCTGGCACTCGATTACCATCAATCAACACCCAATCAGGGCGCATAGGCAACTGTTGACAAGCCCTCTGCATAGCTAAAAGCGTTGCTTGCAATATATTTAACTGATCAATTTCCTCAGTGTTAGCACTGGCTATACACCATGCTAAGGCTTGTGCTTTAATTTGCTCCGCCAGTGTTTCACGACGCTTAGCACTCAGTTTTTTTGAATCAGTCAGTGCAATAATAGGCTGCGCGGGATCAAGAATCACCGCTGCTGCAAAAACGGGCCCTGCTAATGGACCGCGCCCTGCTTCATCTACCCCCGCTATCGCTGTATATTGGGTCAATAAACGTTGTAAATCATCTTCCATGGGCTAACTCTACAATTTTTTCTGCAGCAAGACGCGGTGTATCTAAACATAAGCTCTGGTGTATCTGCACAAAGCGCTCAGCCACCTGATCCGCCCATGCTTGATCAAAAAGCGCTTTTTCTGTTGCTTTCATCAATTTTTCTGGCGTGGCCTCGTCTTGTAATAATTCAGGTACCACAAAATCCTGCGCCAAAATATTAGGCAAGCCCACCCATGGAGTAAGAGGTCGACTTAATCCAGATTGCCATGCCATCAATCGTCGCATCCAGGGTGATAACACATAAGAAATCACCATAGGACGCTTAAATAGCATTGCCTCCAGTGTTGCGGTCCCACTAGCCACTAACAAAGCATCAGCCGCCTCCATTGCCTCCCACGCTACAGGCTGTGTACGCACCTGATGTGTAGCCGTAGACAATAGGTGTAAGTGAGATACTGGATATTGCGACAACAAGGCGCGAAACTCTTTTTCGCGTTGCGCATTCACCATAGGTACAACTATCTGCAAATCAGGATGAGCCTGTTGTAGGCGTTGCACAGTTTGCAAGAAGCGTGGTGCAAGCAATGCAATTTCACTACGACGACTTCCTGGTAATAACGCCAGTACCTTGGCATTTTCTGCCAAACCCAAACGCTGTCGTGCCGCAGCTTTATTCGGCACCAATGGAATATTTTGCGCTAATGGATGCCCCACACAGGTAACAGGAATACCCTCTTTTTCGTAAATAGGCACTTCGAAGGGAAATAATACCAACATGTGGGAAACTGCTTGGCGGATTTTATGGATTCGCTCATAACGCCATGCCCAAATAGAAGGCCCGACAAACTGTACTGTAGGGATGCCGCGCTTATGCAATTTGGCTTCTAAACGTAAGTTAAAATCTGGTGCATCAATACCTACAAATACATCAGGCGGTTGCGCCTGCCAACGCCCAGCACTTCCATAGTAAGAGCGTAAAATTTTCGGTAGTGCACGAAACACATCGGTATAGCCAAATACGCTTAATGTATCCATGCTATACCAGGTTTCCAAGCCTTCTGCCTGCATGTAAGGGCCGCCTATGCCAGAAAAATGCGCTTGAGGTTCAAGCGCATGGATTCCCTGCATAATACGACCCGCTAACAAGTCTCCCGACGGCTCACCAGCAACCATGCCGATTTGTATCATGGGCGTACAATACCCCGATTAGACTGTGCTAAGAATGTTGTAAAGAGCTGCACCGCTGCTCGTTGCTCCTGATCTTGTCCCAGTTGATGTATCTGCTCAAGGGCTTGCTCTACTGTTAACTGCCGTCGATACAATAAGCGATAAGCATCTTTAATGCATTTAATACTGGCTGGCGTAAAGCCACGTCGTTTTAAACCCTCGGCATTAATCCCACTTGGTCGAAATGGGTCCCCCGTGCCAATCACATAAGGTGGGATATCTTGGCGCACAGAGCTGGTACCACCTACCATCGCATGTGCTCCGATACGCACAAACTGATGTACCGCAGACAAGCCCCCTAAAATCGCCCAATCCCCAATATGAATATGCCCAGCGAGCTGTACACTGTTAGCGATGATCGTATGATTGCCAACCTGACAATCATGTGCAATATGCACATACGCCATGATCCAGTTATCATCACCCACACGAGTAACCCCTACGTCCTGCACAGTACCGGTATTAATCGTTACGTACTCACGAATGGTATTGCCATCACCAATTTCTAGGCGCGTAGACTCTCCTGCATACTTTTTATCTTGTGGTATGCCGCCAATAGAACAAAAGCGATAAAAATGGTTATTTTCGCCTATAGTTGTATGGCCATCGATGACACAATGTGGACCTATTATCGTACCGGCACCAATGGTGACATGCTCACCAATAATACTGTACGCGCCGATTTCCACATCATCCGCAATCACAGCGCCTTTAGCCACAATGGCGGTAGGATGAATGCGACCCATCTTATTTATCCAATACACGAATAGCGCACATCAACTTAGCCTCGGCCACTACTTGATCATCCACCAAGGCTTTAGCTGTATATTTGCACATAACACGACTAATGCGATCTGCTACTACCTCGAGACGCAACTGATCACCTGGTACGACAGGTTTACGGAAACGCGCCCCGTCGACACCTACTAAGTAATACGCCACCTTTTGGCTTGCCGGATCAATGTCGGCATCATCCTCAAAAGAAAACAAGGCGGCGGCTTGTGCCATGGCTTCGATAATCAATACCCCTGGCATTACAGGGTGGTGGGGAAAATGCCCCGTAAAAAAAGGCTCATTGATTGAGACATTTTTGATGGCAACAATACTTTTGCCGGGAACCATTTCAACGACCCGATCCACTAACAGCATCGGATAACGATGCGGTAAGCGTTCCATGATCTGTTGTATATCAAGTTCCATCATATCTTGTTCCTACTTGTTATTGTGATGTGCTGTTTCGCTCCAATGAGCGCACACGTTTACGTAATTGAGAAAGCTGAGAAATCACAGCGGCATTATGCTGCCAATCTTTGTGCGAAGCATAGGGGTATACGCCACTGTAGCGCCCAGCGGTTTTTATCGAAGAGGTAATCGCTGTTCCACCCGAGATCTGCACATGATCCGTAATAGTTAAGTGCCCAGAAATCATCGCTGCACCGCCAATAATACAATGCGCACCGATATGGGTAGAGCCCGCAATCCCTACACAAGCCGCAATGGCTGTATGCTCTCCAATATGGACATTATGCCCAACCATAATTTGGTTATCGAGTTTAACGCCATCTGCAATCACCGTATTATCCAACGCACCCCGATCAACGGTCGTGTTCGCGCCGATTTCGACATCATTGCCAATTTCTACGGTTCCAACTTGAGCAATTTTCGCCCAGCCGCCTTGTGGATGGGGAGCAAACCCAAAGCCATCAGCTCCTATCACACACCCACTATGCAATAGGCAGCGCTCGCCAATTTGCACTTGGTGATACAACGTAACCCGTGGCTGTAAGCGTGTGTTTTTACCGATCTGCGTCCCGGCCCCAACCACACAACCTGCACCGATACGGACGTTTTCAGCGAGCACCACATCAGCCTCGATCACGGCATGTGGGCCGATGTGCACATTCGCAGCAATCTGTGCACTCGGGTGAATGACGGCAGTGGCATGAATACCGTGCTCTAAAGCCTGCAATCGATGTTGGTCAAACCACTGTGCCAACAAAGCATACATTAAATAGGGCTGCTCAAATAACACCACCGCAAAAGCTGGTGGTGTACTTAACTGCGCATACACTTGCTCTGACAAAATTACCGCGGCCGCTTGACAATGTGTCAATTGATCAAAAAGCTGAGGATTCGATAAAAAGCTGATTTCTACCGAAGAAGCGTGCTGCAGCGAACCAATACCCTGTATTTTAAGTGCCGCACTCGCTGGGTCAGCGAGTGTGGCAGCTAAGCCTTGTTGCGCCACAAACTCCACCAGTTGTCCCAAGGTGGGCGCTTGATCGGCTGTTAATAGCACCGGCATGTTTAACCACCCAAGGCTTTAAGTACCTCATCAGTGATATCTACGCGTGGGCTAACGGTGACAGCATCTTGAATAATAATGTCATAGCCCTGCGTTTCTGCGATTTTTTGGATGGCCGCGTCTGCTTTTTCTACAATTGCAGAAAACTCTTCGTTACGGCGACGGTTAAAGTCCTCTTGGAACTCTCGTCGTTTACGCTGTAAATCAGAATCTAAGTCCGCCAATTGGCGTTGACGTTTGATGCGCTCTGCTTCAGAAAGAGCTGGCGCATCTTTATCAAATTTTTGTGCGTCATTACGAAGCTTATTGGCCATATTTTGGAGTTCATCATCACGACGCTTAAACTCAGATTCGATTTTGGCTTGAGCAGCTTTAGCAGGCTGAGAGTCACGCAAAATGCGTTCTGTGCTAACAAAGCCAATTTTAGTTTGTGCTTGGGCAATAGGCGTTGCGGCAACGGAAAGGCCGAGCGCGGCAGCCATCATTAGCGCGCGTTGATTACGGCCTAACTGACGAGCGATTTGTGTAAGTTGTAATGCGAATTTAGATTTCATGAAAATCCACCTTGCTAAAGTTGCTGCTAAAAGAATATATATTATTAAAACCCTGTCCCAATTTGGAATTGGAAAGCTTGCTTTTCATCACCCGGCTTCGTGTTCAGCGCACGGCCGTAAGAAAGCTCCAAGGGCCCCATGGGCGACTGCCAAGAGAAGCCTATACCTGCTGCGTATTTCCAGCCGCAAGCATCGGTAGCGGGATCATTCGGACGCCCTTTTGCACATCCACCACTGGTATTGTCGACTCGACCCACATCGCCAAAGATGAACCAACGTAAAGTTCGGTCACGCGTTGCTCCAGGGAAAGGCAGATACAACTGAACATTACCAACAACGCGACGCGACCCCCCTAGATAGTCACCCGTTAGGGTATCACGTGGCCCCAAGGAGGCTCCCTCGAAGCCACGCACTGAGCCAATACCCCCTGCGTAAACGGTTTTAATCACAGGGAAACTACGGCCGCCATAAGACTTACCCCAATCTACTAATCCATTTAGCGCTAAAGTATAGTCTGTGCCAAGTGGCAGATAGTACTGCTGCTGAGCACTAAGCATATAATAGCGTAAGTCTAAGGTTGAAAAGTCACCTGATAACCGTGTGTAGCCACCCCGTGTGGGAGCAATCGCACTATCGCGAGTATCCTTATCCCAACCTACGTTAAAGATAAAAGCATTCGTGCTTTTGCCGAATTCTCGCACAAACTCCTGATAGGCTAATGGCGTGTATCGCGGATCCAAACGATCGAGACGGTTGTGCTCGTAACTTGCACCCATGTAAATCCGATCGTTTTCCGAAATCGGAATACCAAAATTTAACCCTGCCCCGATAGCTGTGACCTCATAATCGCCATCCGAATAATCATTATCGTAAGGGGTAGTGCGACGGTAATACAAAGACGTGGTTTTACTAATTCCGTCTTTAGTCCAATATGGATCCGTGTGCGCTAAAATCGCTGCCCGGTTGGATTTACTGGTATTCACCTGTAATGACAAGCTATTACCACTACCAAAAATATTATCCTGACTAATGCCCCCGGTCAGCATGAGCTTATCCGTCGAGCCGTATCCAACCCCAAGGTTAATCATACCTGTGGGCTTTTCCTTGACCTCGACATGTACATCGACCTGATCCGCGGTGCCGGGCACCGCAGCAGTAGAAACATCCACCTCTGTAAAGTAACCTAAGCGGTCGATACGATCACGCGAAGTAGCAATGTCTTGAGCGTCATACCAAGCGGCCTCATGTTGACGCATTTCACGGCGAATTACCTGATCGCGCGTGCGTACGTTACCGCCGATCTCAATCCGACGCACATATACCCGACGCCCAGGATCCACATAAAAAGTAAGATCAGCTGTTTTATTTTCCCGATCCAAAACAGGATTAGGGTTAATGTTTGCAAAAGCATAGCCCAAACCACCCAAATAGCTAGAAATGGCTTCTACTGTTTGATTGGTTTTTTCGGCTGAGAATGTTTCCCCCGCTTTAACTGTGACCAAAGGTTGGATTTGCGCATCTAAACCGAGTAAGTCACCTGCTAATTTCACATCACTGAGACGATAACGATCCCCCTCGTGAATCGTAAGTGTAATAAAAATATCTTTACGATCAGGTGAAATCGAGACCTGTGGAGGTTCAATCTGGATCTCTAAAAACCCTCGATCCAAGTAGTAAGAGCGTAAACGCTCAATGTCCCCTTCTAGCTTTTCTCGCGAGTATTTGTTGCTTCCGGTATACCACGTCATCATGCCAGAAGTGGTCAACTGCATTTGTTTTAACAGCTCACTGGTCTTTAGCTGCTGGTTGCCCACCAAATTAATTTCTTTAATTTTGGCAAGATCCCCCTCGAAGACATCAAAACTAATCCCTACGCGGTTACGTGGCAAAGGCGTAATAATCGGAGTGACCTCTACGCCATATTTACCTTTGGCAAGATACTGTTGTTTAAGCTCAAACTCGGCGCGCTCAAGCATAGAGCGATCAAATACGCGCCCCTCTGAAAAGCCAACCTGCGCCAAGGCCTGAGTGATATTTTTATCATTAAACTCGCGCATCCCGTTAAAGCTGATCGAAGCAATAGTGGGACGCTCTTGAACCGTAATCACTAAAACGTTATTTTCCACATCGATTTTGACATCATTGAAAAAACCGCTGGAATATAAACGCTGAATGGATTCACTGGCTTTGCTTTCATCAAAGCTTTCGCCTACTTTTACTGGCAAAAATCCAAATACGGCACCGGGATCAATACGCTGAATGCCATTAACCTGAATATCCTGAATCACAAAGGGGGTGAATGCATTAGCTAGTGGCGCAAGCAATGCCGCCATCGCAGCAGATACCGCACGCAAAGCAAATTGTTTTTTTCGGCTAGATGACATCCTTGATTGTCCTTGCGTAGTCAAAGAGGTTGATATTATAAGACATGTGACTAATTTAATAACCGATTAAAATCATTAAAAAAAGCCAACATGGTCAATGCAGCAAGCAGTGCTATGCCTATTCGTTGCCCAACAAGCTTTATTTCATCCGATACCGGACGTCCTGTTACGGCCTCGATGGCATAATACAGCAAATGCCCACCATCTAACATAGGTATAGGTAAAAGATTTAATAATCCTATACTTATACTGATGAGTGCAAGAAAATGTATATAGGCGCTTAACCCTATACGTGCGCTTTGTCCGGCATAATCCGCAATGGAAACAGGTCCACTGATGTTTTTCACTGATACATCACCAGTCACCATGCGAGCCAGCATTTTCAATGAAAGCCAAAAGGTATCCACCGTGCGAGTTAGACCTTGCTGTATGCTTTGAATAGGACCATAACGTACCGTTACCATTTCAATATTGGCCCCCAGCATAATCCCTACTCGACCAGTTTTAATACCTTTGTCATCCAAATGCGCCTCAACCTGCACAGGTATTGTCAGCGGCTGTTCTTCGCGCAATACCGTTAGTTGAATGGTTTGATCAGGCCGAGCCTGAATCGCCTCTACAAACTGCTTGGCACTCTGAATAGACTCAGCATCAATGGCCACCAATATATCATTTTCCATCAGCCCTGCGCGAGCTGCTGCCGAACCCGCTATCACCTGACGCACGCTTGGTTGTGGAGTTGCCAACATTAAACCGGCTAATGCTAAAGGGTCCTGCTCTGGTTCTAACAAGGAAGGGGGTAAGTATAATGATCGTGTGACTTGAGCCCCACCAGCGCGCTCTAGGGTCAAATCAATGTTTGCCCCCGTATGCATTTTGTCTAGAAGCTGCCAGCGTAATTGCGACCAAGAGGCCACTGGCTTCTGGTCTAAAGCCAGCACTCGATCGCCTGCCTCGATACCCGCTTGTGCTGCAGCGGTTTGCAACGGCGGTTGAGCTAATAGCGCGGCGGGCTCCTGTGTACCAACCCAACCTACCAACGCATACAACAGTACAGCCAATAATAAGTTGGCTACTGGGCCAGCAACAGTAATAGCAGCCCGCTGCCCTACGGTTTTACTTTCAAAAGCACTCTGTTTTATGGCTTCTGGCGCCTGTTCAGGGACTTGGCTACGCATCATCACGTATCCACCTAAAGGCAAAGCTGAGATAGCCCACTCACAACCGTGTTTATCTGTACGCTTAAAAAGCACCCGCCCAAAACCAATGGAAAAGCGCTCGATATGTACACCACAACGCTTAGCCACCCAATAATGACCCAGCTCATGAATGGTGACAAGCAAGCCAATCGCAACAGCAAAAGCCAGCAGTGTTATTAACATATTAGTGGACACTCATAAGAACTTGAGTCTGCTCATTGGCCAAGGCACGCGCATGTTGATCCAGCGCTAACACATCCGCAAGCTCCGCCAATACATAAGCCTTTTTTTCAATCCGATCTATAGTATGCGCTATCACCTGAGGTATATGGGTATAGCGGATTTTTTCTTGTAAAAAAGCATCAACCGCTACCTCGTTAGCCGCGTTTAGGGCCACACAGGCTGCCTGAGAAGTATTGAGCGCATCAAAAGCTAACTGCAAACAAGGAAAACGGGCAAAATCCGGCGCATAAAAATCTAAGCGCCCCAATTGCACTAAGTCCATAAGACCTACCCCGCTTTGGATACGCTGAGGATAGCCAAGACCATAAGCAATAGGAGTGCGCATATCAGGTTGTCCAAGCTGAGCTAAGATAGAGCCATCGGTATATTCCACCATCGAATGCACAACACTTTGTGGGTGGACAACCACCTGGATTTTATCTGCAGGCATAGCAAAGAGCCAGTGCGCCTCAATCACCTCTAAACCTTTGTTGAGCATCGTGGCTGAATCCACAGAAATTTTGCGCCCCATCGACCAATTAGGGTGATTACATGCCTGCTCTGGAGTCACGTGATGCAGTTGATCTGGAGTGGCTTCTCTAAAGGGTCCCCCCGAAGCGGTTAGCAACAAACGCCGTATGGTGCCATGTGGTTCTGTAGGTGCACTACACTGAGCCTCTGGAGGTAAGCATTGAAACATCGCATTATGTTCGCTGTCTATGGGTAACACCTGCGCACCGGATTCGCGCACAGCCTGCATAAACAAGCCCCCTGCTGCCACTAAAGACTCTTTATTAGCCAATAATATCCGCTTTGCGGATTTAGCCGCAGCCAACGCAGGCTCTAAACAGGCGGCGCCAACAATAGCGGCCATCACGGTAGTGACTTCTGGCGCACTGGCTACGCTGTTTAATCCTTCGGTGCCTAAACGGATTTCTGGCAAGGGCAAAGAGCTATTCCAAGCGTCTTTAAACCTTTGTGCCGCCGCCGCATCTGGTACGACCACGACTTTAGCTTGACTTTGTTGGGCTTGGTGAGCCAACTCCACCATTTGGCTAAAAGCAGATAAGGCATACACTCGCATCGTTTCTGGATGACGCGCAATCACATCTAAGGTACTTTTTCCAATGGAGCCGGTCGAGCCCAACACACAGATAGACTGAATCATAAATGCTAAGAATTAACGGGGTTAGTTAGCAAAGCCTGCAGCCATGGCCCTGCCACAAAAGCAGCCAGAGGAGCCACGGGAATAAGCGCATCAATACGATCTAAAACACCACCGTGACCTGGTAAAAGTTGGCTGGAATCTTTGTAACCAGCACGTCGCTTGAGCAGCGACTCAAATAAATCCCCCACCACAGAAAATAACGCTAGAAGCACAGCAAAAACCATAGCACCAAACCAGGACCAATTAGCAACTAGCTCTGCACCAAAAGAACCGGACCAGGTACTACTAATCAGTACCCAAGCAACCACCGCCAGTACCCCCCCACCTAAGCCTGCCCACGTTTTCCCTGGACTAATGCGCGGAGCTAACTTGCGTTGACCAAACGCCTTACCACTAAAATAAGCAGCAATATCAGCCACCCAAACCACGGCCATCATGGATAATAAGTACCACGCACCACGATATAACCACATATCGACCAAGGCCGCCCAGGCCACCGCTATACTCATTACGCCAAATAAGGACAGCGCAAGGGGATTTTGCCGCTTTTGTGTTTGCGCCATGGCGAGCATAAAACCGACACCAATGACCCAATATGCCAAAACAATCGGGCTAATCAGCAAAAAAGGGTGCGAATGCATTAACCCTTGTTCTGCATCGATGATCCATTGGCGTGCATATCCCCATGTCATGAAGGCAAAAGCCACAGCAACAAGAGTGGGAACCAGTGGCTTATCGCTATAAGAAAGTCGTAACCACTCCCAAACAGCACAACTGGCCATGACACATAAAATAAGCACCAATGCCCATGGCGTTGGTGCCCATATAGCGCCTAATAACAGTGCAATCAAAATAGCAGCTGTAACAACGCGTTGTTTTAACATACAGAACCTAAATGTGAATTAAAGCTGAGCACTCGTCCGCCCAAAACGGCGTTCCCGTTTACTATACCAGTCAAAAGCTTCTTGTAGGTGTTTTAGCCCAAAGTCCGGCCAATAGACATCAGTAAAGTACAGCTCTGTATACGCTAGCTGCCAAATTAAGAAGTTAGAAATACGTTGCTCTCCCCCCGTACGAATAAACAAATCGGGCTCTGGTGCAAAAGCCATCGATAAGTACGGGCTAAAAGCCGCCTCGTCGAGCTGAGAGGGATTCTGACAAAGTTGTGGCTGATTTTTAAGTAACTGCTGCGTGGCTTGTAAAATATCCCAGCGCCCACCGTAATTAGCTGCAACTGTTAAATGCAAAGCGTCGTTATGCGCCGTTTTTTGCTCAGCCTGATGGATTAATTCGCGCAAATTAGGGTCAAAACGACTTAAATCCCCGACCACCCGTAATCGCACCCCTTGCTGCTCAAGTTTATGCACCTCTTTTTCAAGGGCTTGCACAAACAATCGCATTAAAAGAGAAACCTCTTCTTCGGGGCGTCGCCAGTTTTCAGAACTAAAAGCAAACAATGTGAGGTATTTCACCCCTGCTTTACCACAGCCTTCTACTACACGGCGCACGGACTGAACCCCACGGACATGACCTGCCGTACGAGGTAGCATGCGACGGGTCGCCCATCGCCCATTACCATCCATAATAATGGCAAGGTGGCGCGGCACTGCGCTGTAGTCGGGTATGGTTTGAGTAGAGCTAAACAGCATCGCAACCACCTAACGGTATTAGACCGTCATCACTTCGTCTTCTTTTTCGGCAATTAACCGATCAATCTCAGCGACGAATTTATCTGTAAGACGTTGAATTTCTTCCTGAAAACGACGATCCTCGTCTTCGGATATTTCCTTATCTTTGAGTAAGCGCTTAGAAGAGTCGTTCGCATCCCGGCGTAAATTACGCACCGCTACCTTAGCGTCCTCGCCTTCAGCACGCACAATACGAGTCAAGTCGCGACGACGCTCCTCGGTCAAGGGGGGCATAGGCACACGAATGGTCTCACCCAACAGAATTGGGTTTAAACCCAAATCGGACTCACGAATGGCTTTATCTACAACCGGAGCCATTTGTTTTTCCCATACTTGTAAGCTTAGTGTACGCGCATCAGCAACGGTGATATTAGCCACTTGACTAACAGGAACCTCGGAGCCGTAGTATTCCACCGAAACATGATCAAGAATACCGGGCGTAGCACGACCAGTACGAATTTTGGCTAAATTGGTGACTAGGGCTTCGATCGATTTTTTCATACGATCTTCAGCGGATTTTTTAATCTCTGAAAGACTCATAACTATTCCTATATTAAACGTGCACTAAAGTGCCTTCGTCTTCACCACACACTGCACGACGTAGTGCGCCAGGCTTATTAATAGAAAAAACTTTAATGGGGAGCTTTTGATCACGACACAGCGCAAAAGCAGTGGCATCCATGACCTCGAGACGACGCACAATTGCTTCGTCAAAACTAATTCGCGCATAACGTGTTGCACCAGGGTCTTTATTTGGGTCTGCGCTATAAATACCATCTACCTTTGTCGCTTTTAAGACGATTTCCGCGCCAACTTCTGCCCCGCGCAATGCCGCTGCAGTATCTGTAGTAAAGAAAGGGTTCCCTGTACCCGCTGCAAACACAACAACCTTGCCTTCCTCGAGGTAGCGTAGGGCCTTAGGACGAATATAAGGTTCGACCACCTGCTCAATATTAAGAGCGGACTGAACGCGAGCATCTAAGCCAGCATTTTTTAGTGCATCCTGCAGGGCTAAAGCATTCATTACGGTTGCCATCATGCCCATATAGTCTGCAGTTGCACGATCCATACCTTGAGCACCAGGAGCAATCCCACGGAAGATATTACCCCCGCCAATGACTATAGCGACCTGAACACCTAGCTTTGCGACTTCGGATATTTCTTCAGTCATGCGCATGATCGTTGCGCGGTTAATTCCAAAGGCATCTTCGCCCATGAGCGCTTCGCCAGACAATTTAAGCAAAACGCGCTTGTATAAAGGGGTGTTCATGACAGAAATTCCGAGAGTTAGAACAGTGAAAGTATAAAACAGAGCGCAAGGTATTGCCTAGAGGCAATACACCTGCGCCTTGCTCAATCAAACTAAATACTTAGGCACCTGTTACGGCAGCAACCTCGGCAGCAAAGTCCTCGTTGCGACGCTCGATACCTTCGCCTACGACATATACGGTGTAAGCAGCAACAGTAGCGTTGTTTTCTTTGAGCATTTGCTCAACGCTTTGTTTATCATTTTTAACAAATGGCTGAGATAGCAACGTGACCTCTTTGAGGAATTTGTTTACAGCACCCTCTACCATTTTTTCTACGATATTAGCAGGCTTACCGGACTCGGCTGCTTTTTGTGCAGCAACGGAGCGCTCGGCTTCGATGTCCTCGGCTGGCACCTGTTCTGCTGATAATGCTTTAGGCTTCATCGCAGCCACGTGCATTGCCACGTCTTTACCGACCTCATCGTCACCAGAGTAATCAACAATTACACCGATTTTGCCGCCGTGTACGTATTGGGCGAGCTTATTTTCGGTTTCAAAACGCTGGAAACGACGTACAGTAATGTTTTCACCGATTTTACCAACCAGACCAGCACGCACGCTTTCCACAGTACCATCACGGAAAGGAAGCTCCGCTAAAGCGGCAACATCCGCTGGGTTTTTCTCGGCAACTAGCTGTGTTACTTCGTTAACAAAGTTGATGAAGTCTTCGTTTTTTGCCACAAAGTCGGTTTCGCAGTTTACCTCTACGACGGCGCCAGTTTTGGCATCGTCAGCAATGTAAACCGTGACCAGACCTTCGGCAGTGATACGAGAAGCGGCTTTGCTTGCTTTGCTACCTAGCTTAACGCGCAACAGTTCTTCTGCACGAGCCATATCACCTTCGGCTTCCACCAAGGCGTTTTTGCACTCCATCATAGGAGCGTCTGTTTTCTCGCGCAATTCTTTAACCATCGATGCTGTAATTTGAGCCACGATTTTCTCCAAATCTGTAAAACATGCCCCAGTAAACTGGGGCAAGTAAAAGTCTACGGTGCACGACTGCGATAAGCCGTGCCTGCCCCCTATGGGTAATAGGGATTACTCTTCGCTGGTTTGTTCAGCTGCTTCTACCTCGACGAACTCTTCTTCGCCGCGGATTTCCTCAACTAAACCGCTTAGAGCTTGGTTGCGACCTTGTAGAACGGCATCAGCCATACCACGAGCATAAAGAGCAATAGCTTTAGCCGAGTCATCGTTACCAGGGATCACTTTTTCGATACCCTCGGGCGAGTGGTTAGTATCCACCACTGCCACAACAGGGATACCAAGCGTTTTAGCTTCGGCCACTGCAATTTTATGATAGCCAACGTCGATGACAAATAAAGCATCGGGTAGTTTGGCCATGTCCTTGATACCACCAATGGACTTGTTGAGTTTTTCCATTTCGCGCTCAAACAACAGACCTTCTTTTTTGGTCATACGCTCTAGCGCGCCATCAGCAAGCTGAGCTTCCATGTCTTTAAGGCGTTTGATAGAAGTTTTAACGGTTTTAAAGTTGGTCATCATACCGCCCAACCAACGGCTGTCTACATAAGGCATGCCACAACGTTGTGCTTCAGCAGCGACAATTTCGCGAGCGGCACGCTTGGTACCTACAAATAAAATGGTACCGCCACGAGCAGCTAGATCGCTGAGGTATTTTTGGGCTTCAACAAACTGCACAACCGTTTTTTCCAAGTTAATGATATGGATACGGTTACGTTGGCCAAAAATGTATTGTTCCATTTTTGGGTTCCAGAAACGAGTTTGGTGGCCAAAGTGTACGCCAGCCTCTAGCATTTCACGCATTAAAGACATGAGAGTTCTCCAAGGGTTTGTTCTTGCATCTAATCCAACATCCGGTAAGGAAACAGTTAAACCGTATATCCAGACACCCTGAGACGATTAGATGCGCGATTTAAAAAAAGAATAAAAACGCAAAAAGACCGTCTTTGCTGAAAAAAGAAAGACACCAACGCAATCTAAGTATTAAACTAAATAGGAAGGCTACCGGTCTGTAGTGCAAATCAAGTGCGTTTACAGCACTTAGCTGATCAAACGGATCTGTCCGATCTCATCGTTTTGCCAAGACGCATGAATTGACTTACGATAGCCAATGATTATATTACTTTTTTCCCATTAAACTCAAGCTATTATGAGCCCAATTGTTACCGATCCAACAGATTTAGATAAAATGCGTGCTGCTTGCCAAGCGGCAGCCCAAACTCTTGACTATTTAACACCCTTTATTCAGCCTGGTATCACTACCGCAGAAATCGATCAACTGTGTAAAGATTATATTCGCGATGTGCTTCACGTCGAGTCGGCGACAGTAGGCTACGCGCCCCCTGGGCACCCCCCTTTTCCCGGTGCCGTTTGCACCTCTGTCAACCATGTCATTTGCCATGGTATTCCCAGTGATAAAAAACTTAAAAACGGCGATATCATTAACTTAGACGTCACTGTCATTAAGGATGGGTGGTTTGGCGATACCAGCCGTATGTATTTTGTAGGTGAGCCCTCCATTCTGGCTCGTCGTCTAACCGAAGTCACTTATGAGTGCATGTGGTTAGGGATCGAACAGGTAAAGCCGGGAGCCACCCTGGGTGATATTGGTCACGCTATTCAAAAGCATGCCGAAGACCATCATTACTCTGTGGTACGCGAATATTGCGGACATGGTATTGGTCAAGTTTTTCACCAAGATCCCCAAGTCCTACATTACGGTAAGCCTGGTACTGGGATGAAGCTTAAGCCCGGCATGATCTTTACGATTGAGCCCATGATTAATGCTGGCAAGCGGGATCTTAAACTACTACCGGATCAATGGACGGTGGTTACCCGTGACCGCAGTTTATCTGCACAATGGGAGCATACCATTTTAGTCACAGAAGACGGCTACGAGGTATTAACCGTTTCCCCAGAGATGCCCGAGCCGCCCGCTTTTGTAAAAGATTTTAAACGCTAATGCAAGCTGCCTCGGATCTTACGCAACTAAAAAAGCGCTTACAACGGCAACGACACAAAGCCATTCAACGCTTCCGTTTGCGTCCTCGATCCGAGCATTTACTACGTCGACTCAGCACCTATACTGATCAATGCTTAACCCAGCTTACCGCTTTAAAGCCGCTACCAGCAGCTAGCGCTCTTATCGCCGTGGGTGGCTATGGTCGCCAAGAGCTTTATCCCTTTTCTGATGTCGATATTTTAATTTTACTTCATCACCCACCATCCCTAAACGAGCAACATGCTATTGAACAGTTTATAGCGGCGCTATGGGATATAGGCATTAAAGCGGCTTCCAGTGTGCGTACCATTGCCCAATGTCTAGAGGCCGCCGAGGCAGACATTGCTACCCAAACCGCACAATTAGAAGCCCGCTTTATCACTGGCCATCTCAAACTTTTTAAACAACTTCAAAAAAGCTTAGAGCAGCAACTTGAGGTTAAGACTTTCTTTCAAGCGAAGCTGGCAGAAATGCGTCAGCGTCATGCTCACTACCAAAATACGCCCTATGCGCTTGAACCCAACTGCAAAGAATCCCCAGGCGCTTTACGAGATTTACAAATTTTATTATGGCTAGCCAAAGCCATGGGGCTGGGAGACTCATGGCAACAAATCGCACAGGCTCAACTCTTGAGCCCAGCCGAACTACGTGCCATTACACGCGCTTCCGCTGCTTTTATGCGTTTACGTATCGAGCTGCATTTGCTTAGCCAGCGTGCCGAGGACCGATTACTGTTTGACTATCAGCCAGAGTTAGCACGTATCTATGGGTTTACGGGCAAAGATAAACAACAGGCAAGCGAAAAGCTCATGCAGCGCTATTACTGGGCTGCACGCACCGTGCATCAAATGAATACCATTTTGATGCAAAACCTTGAGGAGATTTTATTTTCCCCCCAACCGCCTGTACGCGAACCCATCGATGCTTTTTTTGAGGTCCGTAATCAACGCTTGCACCTGCGCCAGCCGGAGCAATTACAAAAACACCCCGATCTCATCCTACGTGCGTTTTTGCTTTTGCAGCAACGCGGTGATCTGCATCATTTTAGTGCCCAGACTTTGCGCGCTCTATGGCACGCGCGCCGTTTAATTAATGAGTCTTTTCGGCAGCAGCCTTTGCACCAACAGCTTTTTTTAGCCATTCTACAGCAACCACGAGGGGTGTTGCATGCTCTTCGGCTCATGAATATGCTTAACATTTTGCCCCGTTATATCCCGGAGTTTCGGCATATCGTGGGGCAAATGCAGCATGATCTTTTTCATGTCTACACCGTAGACCAACATACACTGATGGTGATCCGTAACTTGCGCCGTTTTACGCTCGCCGAATATGCGAATGACCATCCATTAGCCAGCCAGCTCATGGATGCTTTTGAACGACCTTGGGTGCTTTATATCGCCGCGCTTTTCCATGATATTGCTAAAGGTCGAGGTGGTAATCACGCTGAGCTTGGCGCGCAAGATGCTTTGGCGTTTTGTCAGCGCCATCAGCTTAGCGCAGCCGATACGGAACTGATTGTTTTTTTAGTTTATGACCATTTAAGTATGTCTATGGTGGCACAGAAGCGGGATATCAGTGACCCAACGGTCATTGCTGATTTTGCGAAACATGTCAGCACCCCACGCCGCTTATCTGCCTTGTTCTTACTAACTGTAGCCGATATCAAAGGCACCAACCCTACCATATGGAACTCATGGAAAGCCAAACTACTGAGTGATCTCTACACCCTGACACTCCGTGTTTTACAAGGCGATCAGCCAAACGCCACAGAGATTTTAGCACAGCGTAAAGCTCAGGCCCTCACCCAGCTATTGGCTCAAAACATTGATGCAAACGATATTGAAAACCTTTGGGATGTATTTGATATTAGTTATTTTTTACGTCATGAGTGTGAGGAGATCGTTTGGCATGGGCAAGCATTACACAAAGCGTTGCTCCACCCCCACCCTGTAGTCGAAACACGTCCCGTCGGCAAGGGAGAAACCATACAGATCATGATTTATACGCCCGACCGCGAAGACTTGTTCATGCATATTTGTGCTTTTTTTGACCAACACCACCTTAACACCCAAGACGCCCGCATCTACACCACCAACCACGGCTGGGCTTTAGATAGTTTTGTACTGCTTTTACCTCGACATCAGCGTTACTCTACGAACTTTGCCAAGACACTTCAACACCAGTTGTGTACTTTTTTACAGCATCCACAAACCCCATTTGACACCGCTCCCCGCTATCTACCCCAAACACAATCAAGACGTGCACGGGTTTTTCCTATTGCCCCTATTGTGGACATCCAACCAATGAGCCAACCACACACGTGGAAAATCTCTATTGTTTGCGCAGACCGCAAAGGGTTGCTCTATAGCATCGCCCAGGCCTTTACTGCACAACGCATTAACGTAAAATCCGCTAAAATTATGACTTTAGGTGAGCGCGTGGAAGACACGTTCATTGTGCACAGCGATGAACTTCACCACACCGCTTTTTTTAAGCAGTTCGAGCGCGCCTTGCGTTCGGTCCTTTAAGCCATGCTCCATGGAAACCTCCTTATTTTTTGATTTTAGTCGCAGTTTCTTATTTACCATAGCGACTCTACTGCCTATGCTGAATCCACCGGCGGCAGCTCCTATTTTTTTAACACTTACCGAGGGCGCTAGCACATCAGCACGCACTCGCCTCTCTAAAAAAGTCGCAATCAACATCTTTATTATGCTGACGGTAGCCATGATTGCTGGCAATGTGGTGCTGAACTTTTTTGGCATATCTTTGCCGATCATTCGTATTGGTGGCGGCTTACTCGTTATTGCCACAGCATGGCGTTTGGTGAGTGCTTCGGATTTTGATGCAGAGCAAGCGCAGGATATGGCTGAGTCCTACTCATGGGAACATGTGCGGGCCAAAGCCTTTTACCCTCTGACTTTTCCCATGCTCTGTGGCCCAGGGTCACTATCCGCTGCTCTTACTGTGGGCGCCACCTTACACCACAGTAGCGCTGTTGTTGGTGCCACAAAACTAGCCGGTGCCATCCCCGCTGTAGCAGCAGCGGCTTTTGTGGTGTATTTATGTTTACGCTTTGCCTCTCAGTTCTTACACCGTTTAGGCCAAAATGGTACCGCCGTCGTCATGCGACTATCAGCTTTTATTCTGCTTTGTTTAGGCGTGCAAATTGTCTGGGATGGTTTTCACGAAATCGTGTTAGATCTGTTAGTCGAAGCTGCTCATCGCAGCGCTACTGCTCAATAAACCAAGGTTTTTTTATGCAACAACGCTTTTTTCTTTATACCGCCGTCCTCAGTTTACTCGCCCTGGGGGTTGCACTAATCTCTCAACATGGGTTTGGCTTACGCCCTTGTGCCTGGTGCGTTTTTCAACGTCTCTTATTAGTTGTTTTGTTTTTATTGAGTCTCATCGGATATATTGCTATGGCCTGGCGCCAACTTTGGCTAGGCTTATTGGCTCGGATTTTTATTATTATTACGGCCTACGGTGGCGTAATGGCTGCATGGTATCAGCACTCTGTGGCCGCTAAACTGTTTTCCTGCGATATGAGTTTTGCAGATCAATTCATGATCAACACGGGCTTAGAGTCAAGCATTCCCTGGTTATTTGGGATTTATGCTTCTTGTATGGATGCCACAACGGCTGTGTTAGGGCTGGATTATGCTCTCTGGGCTTTGTTGTTTTTTGCTCTGGTTGGCATTACAAATACCTTTGTGCTCTTTCGTAAAGCCGTTATTTAGTTTTCATTCCACCTAAATCAAAAAGCCCCCCAAGACTGACCTGAGTCGTCTTGAGGGGCGTTTTCTTATTGTTACCAACAAATACTATGACCCACCACGCTCTTGTTCTAGTTGGTCTAAATCCTCGGCGGTAATATCCCCTGTCACATAATCCGCATCGAAGCAAGAAGACTCAAAGCGATCAAAATCCGGATTTAAATCGCGTAAGGCTTGCTCTAAATCATCTAGGTCTTGATAGACTAAGCCATCTACCCCAATTTCCAAAGCAACGTCCTCTACCGTTTTGCCATACGCAATGAGCTCACGCCGTGTAGGCATATCAATACCATACACATTCGGGTAACGAACGGGTGGCGCTGCGGATGCAAAAAAGACTTTATTGGCTCCGGCTGAGCGAGCCATCTCAACAATCTCGCGGCTCGTTGTTCCTCTTACAATGGAATCGTCCACAAGCAATACATTCTTGCCTTTAAATTCCATAGGAATAGCACTCAATTTCTGCCTAACCGATTTTTTACGTACCGCTTGCCCCGGCATAATAAAGGTGCGCCCAATATAACGATTTTTAATAAAGCCTTCGCGATAGTTAAGATTTAGCTGTGCAGCCAACTGCATGGCAGACGGACGTGCCGAATCAGGAATAGGCATCACCACATCAATATCCGCTAAACGTAACTGCTTTGCTACCTTGTTCCCCAAATACTCGCCCATTTTCAAGCGTGCATCATACACCGAGACCCCATCCAAGGTAGAATCTGGCCGAGCAAAATAAACGTACTCAAATACACAGGGGGATAACTGAGTGCTTTCTGCGCACTGGTGACGCTGTACATTACCTTTTAAATCAATAAAAATGGCTTCGCCCGGTAAAACATCCCGCTCTAAGTGGAAACCACAGCCCGTCACCGCCACTGACTCTGACGCGATCATCCACTCTTTGCCCTCGGGTGTAAGCTGGCTGCCAATGCAAAGTGGTCGAATCCCATTTGGATCCCGAAATGCCACTAAACCGTAATGAGCGATTTGAGCAATCACCGCATAGGCCCCTTTGGCACGGCGATGTACAGCAGTTACTGCATCAAAAATAATATCCGGCGTTAAATCCCCACCATTCGCTGCTCGTTGTAGCTCGTGCGCAAAAACATTGAGCAATACCTCTGAGTCAGAGTTCGTATTAATATGACGACGATCAATGCTAAAAAGCTCCTGGCGTAGCTGACGCCAGTTGCTCAAGTTGCCATTATGCACAAAGCTAATACCAAAAGGGGCATTAACATAAAAAGGCTGCACCTCGTCAGCATTTTCAGCACTATCTGTGGTCGGATAGCGGACATGACCCACGCCCGAATTGCCCACTAAGCTGCGCATATTGCGTGTACGAAATACATCACGGACCAAACCTGGTCCGCGATGAGTGTGAAAAAAGTAATTGTTGTAGGTGGTTATTCCTGCAGCATCTTGGCCTCGGTGCTGTAGCAGCAATAAACTATCGTAAATCAATTGATTTACTGGCCCACGGCCGACGACCCCTACGACTCCTGACATAATGTTCTATCCATAATGTTAATAAGGTAACCACGCAGCCACATCGGGCGGCAAATAGGATTTTATACCTATTATTACATTGATGGCAGTATTTGCTAAGGTGGATTGTTGCCACCACGGCTCAACTGGTAGTTGCGTGTAGCCTGCTACTAAAATCACACCTAAAACTATCACACTACCTTTGGCTAAACCAAATAGAGCGCCAAGACTATGATCCGCTGAGCCTAAACCGGTATGCTCAATCAGCGCATTTAATGCCATATTTAGCAGGCCTACGCCAAGCAAGGCGACAAAAAACGTGGCAATATAACCCACCGCTGTGCGCAATAAGGGCGTAGCAATTAAATTTTCTAACCAACCGCTGGTTTGTGGCCCCCACCAAATCGCTGCCATAAATGCTGCCACATAAGCCACCAGTGACATCAGCTCTTTCATTAAACCGCGAGCAAAGCCTAACACGCTGGTTAGGCCAAGTACGGCGAGCAGTACATAATCAAAGCTATTCACTACTTAGATGAAATAAAGCTATTTTCGTAACCCAAGGAACGTAAGCGAGCTTGAGCGGCTTGAGCGGCTTGGCGGCTCGGAAAGGGCCCCACGCGCAAGCGATAAGCAGGTTTACCTGAAACTGTTGCGGTTTCTACATAAGCATTGCTCACCCCTGCCGCCACAAGTTTAGCGCGTCGTGCATTCGCATCACTTTGTGAAGAGTAAGCACCGATTTGCACCACGACAGCCCCCTGCTGCATTGTAGGTGCTGATGTGGTTTTGGGTGGGGTTCTGCCCTCGAGCAATGCTAAGGCTACCGCCCCGTCATCCGTACGCACAGGAGCTGGTTTGGGCTTTGGCTCTGGCTTAGGTTCGGGTTTCGGTTTTGGTTCAGGTTTTGGTTCTGGCTTAGGCTCGGGTTTTGCTTGAGCTACAGGCTCCACACTAGGGGGCAAAACGGTAGGCTCTGGCTCAGGCACCGTAACGGGCGTTTCGATTAGCCCAGGGTCTTCGGTGTTATCTATTTCCTGCTCGAACACAGGCTGCTCTAAACTTTCAGCAAGACGGTATTTTTCTTCTGAAGGTGGAATAATTGATGGAATTACACTTACCACCTGCTCTGGCTCTTGTGTGCTTTTATCACTAATAAGAATAGGAATAAGCACAATTGCTGCTAACACCAGCACTACAGCACCAATCAAACGCCGACGCGCCCGATTACGCAGCTCAATGAGCTGATCATCACTTGAGCTTCGTGCTGTTTTTACTGCTGCCTCTTTACGTGAAAACAGTCCCATTTAAATTTTAAAACCTATAACAAGTCAGTGGGCAAAATAAATCATGAAATGCTATTTTAGCCTCTTTTGAATAAATTACAGTCGCCCTAAGTGCGTTAGCACTGGCCCCACCGCAAAAAATGAGCCAAACACTAAAATTCTATCATTTAGCTGTGCGATCTCTTGTGCTTTTACAAACGCTTGCACCATATCAGTACAACTTTGGATTTGTACTGTGCTCTTATCCACCCTAGGCTGCGAGCTACGCACACCAGGACTTAGGGCTGTAGACCCTGTATTATCGTCTATATCCGGCGCTTGCACGACTTGGTTAACCAATTCTGACAATTCCTCTGCCATCAAGGCTCGAGGGCCGCTTAAACTAGCACACAACCAAATATCGACCCAGGGTGCTAAACGCTGAATCACGGCCTTGGCATCTTTATCTTTGAGCATCCCCACCACAGCAATTGTTTTTGCATGCGGTTGATAAGGCATCTGCTGTAAGTTTTGTGCCAAAGCCCCTGCTGCATGCGGATTATGTGCAACATCCAATATCACGGTAGGCTGCCCCGGTAAAATCTGCATACGTCCAGGCACAGCCGCACGCAACAGCCCCTCGCGTACTGCGCTTGCCGGTATCACTAATTGCATACGCAATGCCTCTAATGCTGCTAAAACAGCCGAAGCATTCAAAAGCTGGTTGACCCCACGCAATGCAGGATACGCCAAAGCGGGACGACGTTGCTCACGCCCGGCAAATGCCCACTGCTGCGCATCGCCTGAATAGTTAAAATCCACGCCAAACTGCCATAAATCAGCCCCTACTTGGCGAGCATAGCGAGCAATCGATGCCGGTGGCATCGGATCAGCACAAATGGCTGGTTTATCAGCACGAAATATATGAGCTTTTTCCCAACCAATTTGCTCTCGGTCATCGCCCAAATACTCCACATGATCAATATCCACACTTGTAATAATGCTGCAATCCGCATCTACCACATTGACGGCATCTAAACGCCCACCTAGGCCGACCTCTAGCAACATCACATCGACGTTTGCGTCCATAAAAGCAGTTAATGCGGCAAGCGTAGAAAACTCAAAGTAGCTCAGGGAAATAGCACCTCGTGCTTGCTCTATGCGCGCAAATTGGGTGGTAATCACTGCGTCTTCAACAGGAGCACCATTAATACGTATACGCTCGTTATAATGCACTAAGTGTGGTGATGTGTACGTCCCCACTCGATACCCAGCCGCTAATAAAATTGCCTCTAGCATCGCACATGTTGAGCCTTTGCCATTGGTCCCACCCACCACAATTTTTAATGCCTTACTCTGCGCAACACCTAAGCTCTGTGCTACCTTGCCGACTCGCTCTAGCCCCATATCAATGACCTGCGGGTGTAAGCGTTCCAGATGAGCTAACCATTGGGATAAGGGACTATATTGATCTAAGGTTGTGGTGTTCATAACTGTCATAAAAAGTAAAAGCGGTAGGCGCCCATCATAGCACCTACCGCTCAAAAAATAACCGATAAATGCGTTATTTACGGCGCGCAGGAGGAATATCCGTACAAGCACCTAACGAAGCAGCCGCTGCCATGCCAACTGACTCCCCTAAAGTGGGATGAGGATGGATAGTTTTGGCAATATCCACTTGATCAGCACCCATCTCAATCGCTAAGACGATCTCGCTAATCAAATCACCAGCACCCACCCCTACGATACCTCCACCGAGAATACGCTTGGTTTCTGCATCGAATAAAAGCTTAGTAAAGCCCTCATCACGATTGTTCGCAATGGCCCGCCCTGAAGCCTGCCAAGGAAACAATCCTTTTTCGATTGCTATACCCTGCGCTTTGGCTTGCTCTTCGGT
This sequence comes from Paenalcaligenes hermetiae, assembly GCF_039543645.1. Taxonomy (NCBI): domain Bacteria; kingdom Pseudomonadati; phylum Pseudomonadota; class Betaproteobacteria; order Burkholderiales; family Alcaligenaceae; genus Paenalcaligenes; species Paenalcaligenes hermetiae. The sequence goes on from NZ_BAABKD010000011.1 coordinate 248,717, forward strand.
AAGCCCCACCCAAGCTACCTCTGGATCGGTGTAGGCAACGGAAGGAATCACACGTGCATCAAAGAATGATTTTTGCCCTGCGATTACCTCTGCCGCCACATGACCCTCGTGGACGGCTTTATGCGCTAGCATAGGTTGCCCCACAATATCACCAATGGCATAAATATGCGGTACATTGGTACGCATTTGATTATCAACAGCAATAAAACCGCGCTCATCCACACGTACACCGGCATTTTCAGCGCCGATTTTCTTGCCATTGGGGCTCCGTCCTACCGCCTGCAACACAAGGTCATAGCGCTGGGGTTCATCCGGAGCGCCTTCGCCCTCAAAACGCACCCAAATGCCATCATCCTTGGCCTCAGCAGAGATAGTTTTAGTATTGAGCATAATCTGATCAAAACGATGTTTGTTTTGATTTTGCCATACACGAACTAAATCCCGATCGGCGCCTTGCATCAGACCAGACTGCATTTCCACAACGTCTAAACGTGCACCCAGCCCCGAATAAACCGTACCCATTTCGAGGCCAATAATACCGCCCCCGATAATAAGCATTTTTTCTGGAATGGATTGCAGCTGCAAAGCCCCTGTAGAGTCGACAACGCGAGGGTCGTCTGGAAGAAAAGGCAGTTTCACAGACTCGCTGCCTGCCGCAATAATGGCAGATTTAAACCCAAGTGTCAGTGTTCCTGCTACATTTTCCACTTGAAGCTGATGTGGTCCAATAAAGCGCCCCGTTCCAGTGATGACTTCTACCTTGCGCGCTTTAGCCATGCCGGCCAAGCCTTTGGTTAGTTTTGCAATCACACCGTCTTTGTAGCCGCGCAGGCGCTCTAGATCAATACTCGCTTCGCCAAACTGAATGCCCTGCTCAGACAACGTTTGGGCAGCCTCATACACACCTATGGTATGTAATAGGGCTTTAGAAGGGATGCAGCCTACGTTTAAACACACGCCGCCTAGGGTCAAATAGCGTTCAACCAGAGCTACCTTTAGCCCTAAGTCTGCGGCACGAAAAGCCGCCGAATACCCACCGGGCCCTGATCCCAAGACCACCACATCAAACTGCTGCTCCGATTCAGTCGACACGGGCGCTGCAGCGACTGGCTTAGGTGCTGCAGCAGCAGGTGACGCCGTCTCAATGCGCACAATAGCAGAGCCCTCAGAGACTTGATCTCCTACTTGAACCAATACCTCTTTTACCACCCCCGCATGACTGGCGGGGATTTCCATCGAGGCTTTATCGGACTCCACCGTAATCAAACTTTGCTCAAGCTCAATTTGATCGCCCGGCTGCACCAGAACCTCGATCACATCAACGCTTTCAAAGTCACCGATGTTTGGCACGACAATATCTTGTGTACTCATCAATGCGCTCCTTAAAGGACAATGCGACGGAAATCAGCCAATAACTGACCTAAGTACGCATTAAATCGCGCCCCTGCCGCCCCATCAATGACCCGATGATCATACGATAACGACAACGGCAACATCAGCCGAGGCTCAAAGTCTTTACCATTCCAAACCGGCTGCATCGTAGAACGTGATACCCCTAAAATAGCTACCTCGGGAGCATTAATAATAGGAGTAAAGTCTGTACCACCAATACCACCTAAAGAGGAAATGGTAAAGCACCCGCCTTGCATTTGAGCCGCACTCAGTTTGCCATCTCGCGCCAAAGCAGCGAGCTCTGCGGTTTCTTGGGCAATATCCAAAATACCTTTTTTATCGGCATCTTTAATCACCGGTACAACCAATCCATTTGGTGTGTCCGCAGCAAAGCCAATATTGTAGTATTTTTTAAGGACCAGATTATCCCCATCTAGCGAGGCATTAAACTCAGGGAACTGTTTTAAAGCCGCCACACTTGCTTTGATTAAAAAAGCTAGCATCGTCACGCGCACAGCCTGACCTGATTTTTTACCCTCCTCGTTAATTTGCTTACGGAAGGCTTCTAGCTCTGTGATATCGGCCACATCATTATTCGTAACATGCGGAATCATCACCCAGTTACGATGCAAGTTCGCACCAGAAATCTTTTTAATGCGTGATAGTGGCTGGATTTCGGTTTCACCAAAGCGTGCAAAATCCACCTTCGGCCAGGGCAAGACTTGGAAATCACCCGATACCGTTGCAACCCCGGCGGCAGGTGCGGCGCCACCTACGGCCCCACCTGCTAATGCCTGCTTAACAAAATTACGCACATCCTCCGGTTTAATACGACCTTTGCTGCCTGTTCCCTGAACGAGATTTAAGTCTACCCCTAGCTCACGAGCAAATTTACGTACCGACGGTGAGGCATGTGGCAGATTTCGTAAAGGCACATTGGCATCAGCAAAAGAAGAGGTTGGTGACTCGCGCTTAGGTGGGCTAGAGACCATCGCCCCCCCACTGCTTTGCCCCACAATAGCAGAAGGCTTTGACTCCACTTTTGGTGTAGTAGATGCGGCAGGCGCAGGGGCGGGAGCGGGGGCGGCCTTTTGCTCTTTAACCGTATCCGTACCGCTCATGGTTAGCTCTAAGATATCTGAGCCTTCAGACACCTTGTCACCTACCTTAACAAGGATTTTTTGAATCACGCCAGCATGACTCGAAGGCACCTCCATCGATGCTTTTTCTGTTTCGAGAGTAATTAAGCTTTGATCCCGCTCAATCGTATCGCCCTCGCTAACCAAAACCTCGATCACATCCACATCATGCGCATCCCCAATATCAGGAACACGTACCACGACGGTTTTTGTTTCTGTGCTCTCTGCAGCAGCGGTCACTGGCGCCGCTGAAGCGGACTCTGCTGGCTGCTCAGCAACAGCTGCACTTGATGTCTGCGCTGTTGCTGAAGCATCAGCACTTTCTAATTCTAAAATCAACGAGCCCTGACGAACTTTATCGCCCAACTTGACCTTGATAGATTTCACCACCCCAGCATGGCTAGAAGGGATTTCCATCGAGGCCTTGTCCGATTCCACAGTAATCAAGCTGTCCTCTTGGGCTACCGTATCCCCTTCGTTGACAAGGATCTCGATCACGTCCACATCTTCATCACTGCCAATATCAGGGACAACGACTTCAATAATTTCACTCATGACTTGCTCCCCTCTTTAAACGTGATGAGGATTGGGTTTATTTGGGTTAATCCCGTATTTATCAATGGCCTCAACCACTTTATCCATACTGATTTTGCCTTCGTCTGCTAAAGCGCGTAAAGCACTCAACACCACAAAGTAGCGATCGACCTCAAAGTGAGAACGTAGCTTGGCACGGAAATCCGAGCGACCATAACCATCGGTTCCCAATACACGATACGCTCGGTTTTGCGGAATAAACGCACGAATCTGATCGGCAAAAGCTTTGATATAGTCGGTAGATGCCACAATAGGCCCTTCGGTTTGCTCAAGCTGAGCAGTTACATAGGGCTTAGGCGGTTGGGTATCACGCGGGTGTAGTAGCGCATAACGCTCGCAATCCAAGCCATCGCGGCGCAGCTCTGTAAAGCTAGTAACACTCCACACATCCGAGCCAATCCCCCAGTCTTTTTCAAGCAAGTCTTGCGCAGCAATAACCTCACGCAAAATCGTGCCCGACCCCAGCAGCTGTACGCGGTGTTCGCCGTCCACAGACTTGAACTTATACATGCCGCGCAAAATGCCTTCTTCATCACCCGCTTTTAAACCTGGCTGGGCATAGTTCTCATTCATCAAGGTGATGTAGTAATACACATCCTCTTGTTTTTCCACCATGCGGTATAAACCATCACGGATGATAACGGCTACCTCATGAGCAAAAGTAGGATCATAAGACACGCAATTGGGAATAACAGAAGACTGAATATGGCTATGTCCGTCTTCGTGCTGTAAACCCTCTCCGTTCAATGTGGTACGACCGGCCGTCCCTCCAAGCACAAAACCACGTGCCTGCATATCACCGGCCGCCCATGCCAAGTCACCAAAACGCTGGAAACCAAACATGGAATAGTAAATAAAGAACGGGATCATGATGCGGTTATTGCTGGAATAGGAAGTAGCCGCCGCAATCCAAGAGCTAAACGCACCAAGCTCATTAATCCCTTCTTGCAGAAGCTGACCGTTTTCCGCTTCGCGGTAGTACATCACCTGGTCTTTATCCACCGGGGTGTATTTTTGCCCTTCAGGAGCATAAATTCCAATCTGGCGGAATAAACCTTCCATCCCAAAAGTACGCGACTCATCCGCCAAAATGGGCACAACGCGTGGTCCCAATTGTTTATCACGTAATAACTGATTTAATACGCGCACAAAAGCTTGTGTAGTGGAAATCTCACGCCCTTCGGCCGTTGGCTCAAGCACCGCTTTAAAAGTATCTAGGCTAGGCGCAGGCAAATGCTCATCGGCTTTTACACGACGTTTTGGTAAGTATCCCCCTAAGGCCTGACGATGTTCATGCAAATACCGCATTTCAGGCGAGTCTTCGGCGGGTTTAAAGTAAGGAACCTCTTCGAGGCGCTCATCAGGGATTGGGATATTAAAGCGATCACGGAACTCACGTAAGGACTCAACATCCAAGCTTTTTTGTTGATGCGTGGGGTTTTTCGCTTGCCCCACATGCCCCATCCCATAACCTTTAATAGTTTTAGCAAGAATTACCGTAGGCTGGCCTTCGTGTTTAACGGCAGAATCAAACGCGGCATACACCTTATATGGATCATGACCGCCACGATTTAATCGCCAAATATCCTCGTCACTCATGCGACTGACCATCTCAAGCAGCTTGGGATGCTTACCAAAGAAATGTTCGCGCACATAAGCGCCATCATTGGCTTTATAGGCCTGATATTCGCCATCGATGGTGTCTTCCATCACCTGACGTAAAATGCCCTCTTTGTCACGCGCTAATAAAGGATCCCAGTACCCGCCCCAGATCAGCTTGATGACGTTCCAACCACCCCCACGGAATACACCCTCTAGTTCTTGGATGATTTTGCCGTTACCACGTACGGGGCCGTCCAAGCGCTGCAGGTTACAGTTAACCACAAAAATCAGGTTATCCAGTTTTTCTCTTGCCGCTAAGCCAATCGCACCTAAAGATTCTGGCTCATCCATTTCGCCATCGCCCAAAAACACCCATACTTTGCGGCCAGAGGTGTCAGCAATCCCACGAGCGTGTAGGTATTTTAAAAATCGGGCTTGATAAATACCCATCAGTGGCCCTAAACCCATTGATACAGTTGGGAACTGCCAAAAATCAGGCATAAGCTTAGGGTGAGGATAAGAAGAAAGCCCTTTGCCATCGACCTCTTGACGGAAATTATCGAGCTGCTCCTCGGTCAACCGACCCTCTAGGTAAGCTCGCGCATACATGCCAGGAGAGGTATGGCCCTGAAAGTAAACCAGATCCCCGCCTCGACCATCGCTATCGGCTTTCCAGAAATGGTTTTGACCACACTCGATCATGGTCGCCAACGAAGCAAAAGAGGCAATATGACCACCTAAACCACCACCATCTGGAGGCGTTTCTTGGTTGGCTTTAACTACCATTGCCATCGCATTCCAGCGAATGTAGGAACGGATACGCTCCTCTAGGACAGGATCCCCTGGATATTTGGGTTCTAAACCTACAGGAATCGTATTAACGTAAGCCGTATAAGGAGAGAAAGGAATACGTGACCCAGAACGACGCGCTACGTCAGTCAAGCGCTCAATTAAATAGTGGGCTCGAGCCGGACCTTCGCGGTCCAATACGGCTTCTAGAGCCTCTAGCCATTCTTGGGTTTCTAAGGCTTCATCATTATCTACGTGAGCCGAATTATATACTTGATCAAGAGAGGACATAGGGCGTGTCTCCGGTGAATGAATATGAAGTCCGCTCTGACAAAGTTCTGGCATTATTATTCGCGTCTCAAACACTGTCAGATGGCACGAACCGCAAACATAAAAAACGATTTGTTCTTATGCTTGACCTATTCTAGGAAAGAAAAGCAAATGGCTCAAGCAAAATTTCATTTTATGGTAATAGATTTCATATTGCGAAAAGCAACCCATAGCAATACCATAGCATTCACGCTTACAATATTGCTTGGTCTTTTTTATTACTGCTATGGCTAATCACTCTAAAAAGTCTCTCATCCCCTCTACTTTCTACGAGCAAGCACGCCACAACCGGCGCGGCTTTTATTGGCTTACACCGGTTATCGTATTAGTCTTGTATTTATGCGTGATGGGGGCGTTTTTTTGGTTGCAACGGCTGCAACATGACAGTGTCATGTTCATCACCATCGACCAAGAAATCCGACAACAACGCCTGCTTTTGGTGGTGGTTGCCCTGTCGCTGGTGATTATTTTCAGCCTATTAGCTTTATGGCGCTACACGCGTTTTCGCTCCCATGCCGAGGCCGCACTCATCGCAGAAACAGGCTTTAGACGCGCCATGGAAAACTCCATGTCAACGGGGATGCGCGTTTTTGACATGTATGGGCGTATAGCCTACGTCAACCCAGCTTTCTGCCGCATGATTGGCTGGAATGAGGCCGATTTAATCGGACGCACAGCCCCTTTCCCTTATTGGTTACCTGGGCGTCATCAACAACATCAGGAAATTCTCGACCTACTCATGTCGGGTCGCACACCAAGTAGTGGCCTAGAGGTCGAAGCGCAACGGCGTGACGGTTCACGCTTTACTGCCCGCATGTACGTGTCACCTTTACGCGATCCAAATGGCGAGCAAATCGGCTGGATGACCTCCATGACCGATATTACTGAGCCTAAACGGATTCGCGAAGCTCTCACCGCCGCACATGAGCGCTTTATGACCGTCCTAGAGGGCTTGGATGATGCGATTTCTGTTGTAGCAGATACACCCGAAGGCCTAGAGCTGCTTTTTGCTAACCGTACTTACCGTCGTATTTTCGGCGCTCAACCCAATGGGCATGCTGAGCTTATGGGGGGGCGATTAGGACGCTTTACCGATGAAACCGTCGAAACTTTTTCCTTATCCGCTCAGCGTTGGTTTGAGGTCCACCACCGAATGCTAGCTTGGACGGACGGCCGACGGGTACGGCTACAAGTGGCTCGCGATATTACTGAGCGGCGCCAACACGAAGAAGCGTCTCGCATTCAACAAGAAAAAGTCCAGCTCACCAGTCGTCTTACTACCATGGGAGAAATGGCATCCTCTCTGGCTCATGAGTTAAACCAGCCCCTAACGGCGATTAGCAATTACAGCATGGGGGCAGTGGCTATGGTAAAATCAGGGCGATACAATCCGGAAACATTAATTGACGCGCTCGAAAAAGCAGCTGCCCAGGCAGAGCGCGCAGGTAAAATCATTAGTCGCATTCGCGAATTTGTAAAACGCAGTGAACCTCGTCGTCAACAGGTTCCATTAGCTCAAATTCTTGATAATGCGGTGGCTTTTGCTGATATTGATGCCCGCAAACGGCAAATTAAAATTGAAGTCAGCTTACCTACCCCCATTCCGGATGTATTAGCGGATCCCATTTTAATTGAACAGGTGTTATTAAACCTGCTCAAAAATGGGGTCGAGGCGATGGAAAATAGTGATTATCCTATTTTGCACGTCTACGTTACCCCACTCGAAGGTAACTTACTTGAAATCGCTGTCGTCGATAGAGGCTATGGTCTAAAAGACCCTGAGCGTTTATTTGAGCCTTTTTACAGCACAAAAAACGAAGGTTTAGGCATGGGCTTAAATATCTGTCGTACTATTATCGAATCCCATCATGGGCGTCTCTGGGCCACAGATAATCCAGATGGCGGTACGATTTTCCGTTTTACTCTGCCCTGTGCCCACCCCTCACAAAACACAACCACGCATTCCGAGGAGATTCAAGCATGAGTAGTACCCAAATGTCTTGCACTGTATTTATCGTAGATGATGACGAAGCCGTGCGTGACTCGCTCCGTTGGCTACTTGAAGCCAATGGTTATCGCGTCAAATGTTTTGCGGCGGCCGAAGAGTTTTTACAGCACTACGATGCCGAGCAAGTTGGCGTACTCATTGTCGATGTGCGTATGCCCGGCATGAGTGGTTTAGAGCTTCAAGAAGCGCTCATCGCCCGCAAAGCGCCTTTACCCATGGTCTTTATCACCGGACACGGTGATGTCCCAATGGCAGTCAGCACCATGAAAAAAGGGGCTGTGGATTTCTTAGAAAAGCCTTTTAACGAGGCTGATCTACGGGCTATTGTGGCGCGCATGATTGACCAAGCCATTGAGCTTGCCGATCAAGCCGCTCAGCAGCGTAATCACGAGCAAGTCTTATCCCGTTTAACCGCACGTGAGCAACAAGTTCTTGAGCGTATTGTAGCTGGCCGCCTGAATAAACAAATCGCAGGCGATCTTAATATCAGTATTAAAACCGTAGAGGCGCACCGCGCCAATATTATGGAAAAACTGGAAGTCACCACGGTGGCCGATTTAATGAAAATTGCTTTAGCAAAAACCGGAGAAAACTAAAATGAGTTCTAGCAGTGCGCGCCCTATCGATGGCAAAGCATTAGCACAGCGTGTACGTGCCGAAGTCGCACAACGTGTTGAAAAACTAAAAACCCAAGGGATCACCCCGGGCCTAACCGTTGTGCTCGTCGGCGAAGATCCTGCCTCACAAGTCTATGTGCGCAATAAGGCCCTAGCTTGTGAAAAAGCAGGCATGAAATCCGATGTGATCCGCCTTCCTGCCACGACCTCTCAGGCCGAACTGCTAGCGCTTATTGACCAGCTCAATCAAGACCCCACTGTGCATGGTATTTTGGTGCAGTTACCCCTCCCAGATTCCCTCGATGAACACGCTGTGATCGAGGCCATTGCCGCCACAAAGGACGTGGACGGTTTTCATATTAGCAATGCTGGACTCTTATTAACTGGCAAACCACTTTTCCGCCCTTGTACCCCTTACGGGGTCATGAAAATGCTCGAGGACGAACAGGTGAATCTGCGTGGTGCCGAAGCCGTGGTAATCGGTGCAAGCAATATCGTGGGTAAGCCCATGGCATTGATGCTACAAGCCGAAGGAGCAACGGTCACCATCTGTAACAGCAAAACCAAAGATCTTGCTGCTCACACCCGCCGTGCTGATGTACTGGTGGTCGCTGTAGGCCGCCCCCAAATGATCACCGGGGACATGGTTAAACCTGGCGCTATTGTTATTGACGTAGGCATTAACCGTCTCGAATCCGGCAAGCTAGTGGGCGATGTGGATTATGACTCTGTCGCTCAAGTCGCCAGTGCTGTTACCCCTGTGCCTGGTGGTGTTGGCCCCATGACCATTGCCATGCTGCTCGTCAACACCGTTGAAGCAGCCGAACGTCTTATTTAATTTTTACTACCATCATGATGACCAATCCTTTGCTTGCACCCATTACTGAACTCATTGATTATGCAGCGATTCAAGCTGATCATGTTGAGCCGGCGATCACTCAACTACTGCAACAAGCACGTCAAGCAGTAGAGCAGATCGCACAACAGTCAACACCGACATGGGAGAGCACTGTTCCTGCCTTACATCTCGCCACAGAACAATTGTGGCGTGCTTGGACCGTTGTAGGACACTTGGATTCGGTCATCAATAGCCCCGCTTTGCGCGATGCCAAAAACCAATGTTTGCCGCACATCACCGAGTTCTCTACATGGATGGGGCAGCACCAAGGCTTGTATCAGCAATACCTTGCACTATCGCAAAGCCCTGATTATGCCCATTACAATGCAGAGCAAAAGCGCACCATTGAGCTTGCTTTACGCGATTTCCGTTTAGGCGGGGTTGAGCTCCAAGGCCAAGCGCGTCAACGCTATGGCGAAATCACGGAGCAACAGGCGCTGGCCTCACAGCGTTTTTCTGAAAATGTGCTTGACAGCATGGATCAATGGGCCCTTTATATTACAGATGCCTCCCAGCTAGCTGGGATCCCAGCTGACGCCCAAGCCGCCTTTGCACAAGCCGCTGCAGCCGATGGCAAACCGGGCTGGAAAATCACTCTAAAAATGCCAAGCTACCTACCCGTCATGCAATATGCAGACAACCGCGAGCTACGGCAAACCCTCTACAAGGCCTATGCCACCATCGCTTCCGATCAAGCAGAAAACACCGATTTAGATAACTCTGACGTGATTGAGCAACTGCTACGATTACGTGCGGAAAAAGCCAAGTTACTCGGCTATGACAGTTTTGCTGATCTACGCCTAGAAACACGCATGGCAGATAATGCTCACCAAGTTATTGACTTTCTCAACGATTTAGCTCGACGCGCCCTTCCTTTTGCACAACGTGATCTAGAGCAGCTTAAAGCGCACGCACAACAACTGGGGATCGCGGATTTTCAACCTTGGGATGCGGCCTATGTTTCAGAAAAACTGCGTCAGTCACAATATAATTATTCCGAGGACGAGGTCAAACAATACTTTACCGAGCCCCAAGTCCTCAACGGCTTATTTGATGTCGCTCAGCGGCTCTTTGGTGTAGAGTTCAAGCCCGCTACTTTATCGGTTTGGCATCCCGATGTAAAAGCGTACGAAGTACATAATCAACATCAGCAAGCAATCGGCTATTTGTATATCGACTTATATGCACGCTCTGGTAAACAGGGGGGAGCATGGGTTAATAGTGAGCGTTCTCGCCGTTATCACCCAGATGGTCTTTATTTGCCTGTTACCTATTTGATATGCAATTTTAGTGCCCCTCAAGACAACAAGCCGGCTTTATTAACACACGATGATGTGATCACGCTTTTCCACGAAAGCGGTCATGCGCTACACAACCTATTATCCACCGTCGATGAGCCCGACGTTTCCGCCTTTGCTGCAGTGGAATGGGATGCCATTGAGCTTCCCTCTCAGTTTATGGAGAATTTCTGCTGGGAATACCCCGTACTTAAAACGCTTTCCGCACACGTGGATACGCAAGAACCGCTACCCTTAGCCCTCTATCAAAAACTTGTCGCCGCCAAAAACTTCCAAAGCGGTATGCAAATGGTGCGTCAAATTGAATTTGCCTTGTTCGATATGCTGATTCACCATCAATCCCGTGGGCTAACCATCCAAGAGGTCCTAGAAACCTTAGATCAGGTTCGCAACGAGGTAGCGGTAATTATTCCCCCAGCTTGGCATCGCTTCCCCCATGCCTTCTCACACTTATTTGCGGGGGGCTACGGAGCGGGTTATTACAGCTACAAATGGGCAGAGGTTCTCTCGGCCGATGCCTATGCGGCGTTTGAGGAAAATGCTACAACCACTGCTGATGGCAGCCGTGACACGCTGGATCCGGCTACCGGAGCACGGTTCCGCGATGAAATCCTAGCAGTCGGGGGGGTACGCCCGGCGGCACAAAGCTTTGTCGCTTTCCGCGGTCGCGAACCCTCGGCTGAAGCCTTATTACGCCATAGCGGACTCAGTGAAGACGCGGCTTAATCTCAAGGAGCAATCATGTCCAGCCCTCTTCGTTTATTATCCGTGATTCTGGCGCTGTGTATGCTGAGCTTAACCCAAATAAGTCTAGCTAGCTCACAGATTCACCCAGTACGGGGCTTTATGCCAGATCTTAAATTCACGTTAAATGCCGCCAACCAAACAGTCTTAACCGAAAAAGATATGCGCGGCAAAGTCGTACTGATGTTTTTCGGTTACGCTAATTGTCCCGACATTTGCCCAACTTCCATGGCGCAATTAGCGGATGTGATGGAAAAACTCGGTGATGACGCACAGCATGTACGCATTTTATTCGTTAGTGTCGACCCTCACCGTGACACACCCGATATGCTGCAAGAATACGTGGAAAATTTCGATGACCGTTATGCTATTGGGCTTACCGGCACAGAAAAACAAATCGCCGACCTGGCGCGTCGTTATCGGGTTGCCTATCAAATTGAAAAGCCTCGCTCCGCTAATCCCAATGACTACGAGGTATCACACAGTCGAGGCGTCTATTTTTTTGATGCCAAAGGCAAAGCACGTTATTTAGCCTCTGACTCCGAAGAAGTCGAAGCACTTGTAGAAAAAGTACGTGCCATCTTATAAATGCCCAGTAAAAAAGCTCAACAGACGTTGAGCTTTTTTGCGGTTAAAACACTTTTTACTCTACGCGCGCGCCGCGTAATGCTGTACGTAACCCCTCTTCCAACACGGGATGATAAAACGGCATCGCCAGCATTTGCTCAATGGTTAGCTCCATCTGCAAGCACCACGCTAATAAATGCGCCATATGCTCAGCAGCTGGCCCTAGCATCTCTGCTCCCAAAAAACGGCCATTTTCTTTATCCGCATACACGCGTAGACGCCCACAGTTTTTTAACATGACGCGTGCACGACCTTGATTCGCAAAATTGACCTCGCCAATCTGTGTTCGCGCTAAATCCAAATCCTTATAGGCGCAACCTACTTTCATAATCTGAGGGTCTGTAAAGACAATACCCATCGGCGCACGCCGTGCTACGGCAACTGGCGCTTGAGGCCAATGCGCCGCATTCATTCCTGACTGGTACCCGTCATCCGCCGCTTCGTGCAAAATAGGATGTTGATTATTGGCATCACCAGCAATAAAAATAGCTGTATTTTTGATTTGTAAGGTCTCCGTATCAAACAACGGCATCCCTTTCTCATCTAGCTCAGCCGATGTATTCTCTAAACCAAGCCCTTGCACATTGGGTATACGACCTGCTGCACTCAAAACAAAATCTGCTGTCACATGGTGTGTCTGGCCATTTTGTTCATAATGCACTACCACCTGATTATCTTTAAGCTCCGTAGCTGTTACCGTAGCATTCGCTTCTAGGGCAAACTCACAACAAAATGCTGCGCGCGCGGCTTCTCGTACCTCTGGATCTGTGATACCCCCTACCGTATCACTCCGATTCAGCAGGGTGGTTTTTACGCCTAAGCGGCTAAGAGCTTGGCCTAATTCTAAACCAATCACACCGGCCCCAACCACTACAATACGCTGGGGTAAATCCTCCCACTCAAACACATCATCATTAATCACCAGTCGGTCACCAGCGGCCAAAAGTGCTTTGGGAATAAAAGAAGTAGAACCCGTTGCTATCACAAAACTTTGGGCTTGAATTTGCGTGTGCTCATCTACTTGTACTGTTTGGTCATCCAAAAATTTAGCATAGCCTACGACCTTATCGTCCGCAGGAAACGCTTCTACATCACTTAACACAAAACTCACAAAGCGATCCCGTTCACTTTTAACCCGCTGCATCACCTGTTTGCCATCAATGCGCACCGTGCCATCCACATGGACACCAAAGGCAGACGTATGTTGCGCTTGGTGCGCCGCATCGGCCGCGGCAATTAATAGTTTAGAAGGCATACACCCCACCCGGGCACATGTTGTCCCAAAAGCCCCTCCTTCAACTAAAATGGCTTTTTTCCCTGCTCGGGTTGCCGCCCGATAAGCAGTCATTCCTGCTGTTCCAGCACCTATAATGACTACATCAGCCTGACGTTTTTGCATAAACGGTTCCTTTGTGATTAACAATGCATAAAATCAACGCAATCGAGCGGCAAAAACACCCTGCCGCTCTGGACGATACAAAAATCGCCCTTATGCTACGTTCGGGGTATAACCAGCCTCTTGTAGCAGCAGCAAAACCGCTGCCTCATCTAATTGCGTCGTCTCTACCGTCACCTGATGCGTCTGCGTGTCAGCATGAACCTGAGCATCAGCGTCCGCAGCCTGTACGGCTTGTGTGATCATTTTTACACAATGCCCACATGTCATATCGGGCACAATAAAAGTATGTTTCATCGCTTTTTTCCTACAAGTAAATCCATCGTGTAGTCCTTATGCTACCCAGCATAACATTTCACTACAACTACCCTATCATAATCTTCTCTTTATTATTTGACCTTCACCTAAGGTAAAGGTTCATACTAAAATAAAGCAAATCATATCGAGGTATCCATGACACAACAGGAAGGCGTCCAATTAGCGGTGCACGGCATGAATTGTGCCGCATGTGTACGGCACGTAGAAAATGCGCTGAAAGCAATCGAAGGCGTGGACCAAGCTTTTGTCAATTTAGCAACGGCCAAAGCCTATGTCACTCTGGCACCGCATGCCAGGGTTGCCCACACAACGCTCATTCAGGCTATTCAGAAAAAAGGCTTTGAAGCACAACTCTTAAATGAAAGTAATGAGCTCAACGCTCCAGCAGAAAATCAAAAAGCCCTCGCCAAAGAGGCCCAACAAAAAAAACAAGCGTTTCTCCTTGCGCTGATTCTAACCCTACCTGTTTTTATCAGTGATATGGGCAGCCATCTCATTGCCCCCTTTGCCCATTGGTTACACCAACAAATCTCACCTTATGCCCTTGGTCTCATGCAGGCCTCACTCGCCACACTGGTTATGGTAGTACCAGGACGTGATTTTTTTCTGCTTGGCTTCAACGCCTTGTGGCAGCGACAGCCTGATATGAATAGCTTAGTCGCCGTCGGTGCAGGCAGTGCTTGGCTTTATTCGATGGTGGCTTTATTTGCTCCCTTCCTCTTACCAGCAGGAGCCAACCATTTGTATTTTGAAGCGGCTGCGGTGGTAATCACTCTCATTTTGCTAGGTAAATACCTAGAAGCACGTGCCAAAGGTCAAACTGGTGAAGCCATCAATCAGCTTTTACGTCTACAGAGCCGCTTTGCCCGTGTATGGCGCCAAGAACAGTGGTTGGATTTACCAATTGATCAAATAATGATTGGTGATCGCATTTTAGTGCGCGCCGGAGAAACCATTCCTCTCGATGGTAAAATCCTCCAAGGCCAAAGCCATGTAAACGAAGCCATGATTACCGGTGAATCCATGCCCGTTTATAAAAGCACAGAGGATACCGTTATTGGCGGTACACTAAATGGCAATGGTCCTTTAGAAATTCACGTCACCCATCTGGCCAATCAATCTACCTTGGCCACGATTATCCGTATGGTGGAGTCAGCACAGGCCACTAAGCTACCTGTACAAAATCATGTTGATCGCATCACGGCTTGGTTTGTGCCCACTGTCCTCGCTATTGCCGGTGCTGTTTTTATCGGTTGGGCCATATGGGGGCCTGGTTTAAATTATGCGGTAGTCAATGCCGTTGCCGTTCTTATTGTTGCCTGCCCATGTGCGATGGGTTTAGCCGTGCCCACTTCTATTATGGTGGCTACAGGCCGTGCTGCTCAGCTCGGAGTACTCTTTAGACAGGGCGATGCGCTTCAACAATTAGCCTCTGTGCAGTTAATTGCTTTTGACAAAACAGGCACGCTCACTTTAGCTCAGCCGGTAGTTCAGGATCTATTTTTTAACGAGGGCATTGACGCGACACAGACGCTTAGCCATATTGCCTCCTTACAACAGCATTCTGAGCACCCCATCGCCACGGCCTTAGTCAATGCGGCTCAAGCTAAGTCCTTACCACTTTCTGCACCCAGCCAGTTTCACACCCATACAGGCTTGGGCGTTAGCGCCCAAGTCGAGCAACATCACTATTATCTTGGCTCGGCGGCCCTGATGGCGCAACAAGGCTTGCAACCCAGCGCTGCGCAAAAAAATCAATTTGAACAATTAGCCGAACAAGGGAAAACCGTCATTTATGTGGCGCGAGACCAAGATATTATTGGGGTCATCGCCATTATGGACGCCATCCGCCCCGAAGCTGCTGCTGCCATTCAGCAATTACATCAGCTAGGTATAAAAACGGCTATGATTACAGGCGACCATATCCTAACAGCGCATCATGTCGCCAATGCACTCAGCATCGATGTGGTGTATGCGCAAACCCAACCCGGCGATAAAGCGCAAATTATTAAACAGCTACAAGCCAATTATGGTACGGTAGCCTTTGTCGGCGATGGCATTAATGATGCACCCGCGCTCGCCCAAGCCGATGTTGGTATTGCAGTAGGCGCAGGTACAGATGTAGCAATCGAATCTGCTAACGTAGTTTTGCTGAATAATGATCTTGGCACCACCAGTGCCGCCGTACGGCTTTCTCAAGCTACCTTACGCAATATTAAACAAAATCTTTTTTGGGCGTTTGCTTACAATATTGCCCTTATTCCGCTAGCCGCGGGTTTGTTATTGTGGCTAACTGGCCACGTATTCTCCCCTGTCTATAGTGCATTAGCGATGGCATTTTCCAGTGTATTTGTTGTAACAAATGCACTGCGGTTAAAACGCCTTCGTGTCAATCCATCATGACCTATTACAGTATCCGTCAGGCCGCTGAGCACAGCGGGCTGACACCAAAGATGATTCGCGACTATGAGCAAAAAGGCTTGTTAGTCAATATACGCCGTAATGATGCTGGGTATCGCTTATATACCGAGCAGGATTTACATACATTATTTTTTATCGCCCATGCCCGTACTTTAGGATTTTCGCTAAAACAAATCGCTGAGTTAGTCGCTTTATGGCAAAACCCAACACGCAGCAGTGCAGATGTTAAAGCCTTAGCACAAAGCCATATACAAACCTTGGAGCAAAAAGCGCAACAATTGCATGAAATGGCAAACAGCTTACGCCAGCTTGTCCGCCAATGCCATGGTGATGAGCATCCCGACTGTCCAATATTAAAGGGCTTAGAAAAGCCCTTTAATTCCCTCGATTAAGCTAAGTCAGGCTCCCAGTCGGTAACATGGTCCGCTACCGCAGGACGCTCTTTTTGTGCTAGGGGTTCTTGTAATGAGCCAATCACAACAAAGCCCAAAAATTCATATTCTAAGGGGTCAAAACCTAAGGCTTCAGGCACGGCATCAGTATATGTTCCAATACCTGTGCTCCAAAATGCACCAAAACCCAAAGCATGCGCTGCGTTCAGAATATTCATCACAGCCGCCCCCGTAGCGAGCAAACGCTCATGTTGTGGGATACGATCATTACTATGATCCACATAGGAGCCCACCGCTAACACTAAAGGCGCGCGCCCTAACCACTCACGCATGTTTTTTTCTTTGTTTTCAGCTAATGGACGCCCCTCGTCTGCCATGGCTTTAACCGCCAAGTCAGCTAAATGCGCAATGTTTTCCCCTTGAATGCGCTTAAAGCGCCAGGGGCGCAAACGCCCATGATCAGGCGCACACATTGCCGTCGCAAGTATCTGCTGCAACTGCGCCTCATTCGGGCCAGGCCCCGTAATCGCTTTTGTGGAGTTACGAGATAATAATACAGAAATCACATCAGACATCATTAATCCTTAAGCTGCTGCAGTACGAATCAAGGCTTTCATATCACGCACGGCTTTTTCCCAACCATCAAAAACCGCTTGTGCCACAATTGCATGACCAATATTAAGCTCGGCAATACCAGGAATCGCCGCCACCGCTTGCACATTCTGATAATGCAAACCATGCCCCGCGTTTACGCGTAAGCCTAACGCTACGCCGTGTGCCGCTCCCACTCGGATACGGTCAAGTTCTTTGGCCGCACTATCAGGGCTAGCAGCATCAGCATACGCTCCTGTATGTAACTCAATCACTGTCGCCCCAGCACGTTGAGCCGCTTCAATTTGCTCTGTACACGCATCAATAAACAAAGAAACACGAATCCCATGATTCTGCAGTTTTTTTACTGCAGCTTGTACTGCCTCGTAATGTGTAATCACATCCAAACCGCCTTCTGTGGTGAGCTCATTACGTTTTTCCGGCACTAAACACACATCTTCCGGTTTGACCTCGCATGCGATATTCAGCATTTCCTCTGTGATCGCGCATTCTAAGTTCATGCGTGTACGAATCGCTTTACGCATTTTCCATACATCAGCGTCTTGAATATGACGTCGATCCTCTCGTAAATGAAGCGTAATCAGGTCAGCCCCGGCTTCTTCGGCACGCACTGCCGCTAAAATCGGATCAGGATAAGTAGTAAGTCGCTGCTGCCGTAAGGTTGCAACATGATCAATATTTACGCCAAGTTCAATCATGTAAATTCCTAATAAGTGTTATCCAGTTGCCATCCGCCTCCAAGGGCTTTATACAACATAACACGATTCAATAATGACTCCATGCCTGTTTGCACAAAGCGCTGCTGTGCCGCATAGAGGTTAATTTCTGCCGTTTGTACCTGCAAAAAGCTATCAATGCCTGTTTCATAGCGAAGATTAGCTAAGCGTAAACTTTCTGCTGCAGCATGCTCCATATCACGCAAAGCATTCAATTGCTCTGTATAGGTGGCCTCGCCCGCTAAAGCATCTGCCACCTCTTTAAACGCCACTTGAATGGCTTTTTCGTAATTGGAGATCGCAATATTTTGACGTGCTTTTGCTAAATCTAAGCCACCCTTAACCCCTCCAGAAAACAAGGGCATGGTGATTTGAGGCGAATACTGCCAATACGTGCGCCCCGAATCAAATAAGGCACTCAAAGAAGGGCTTGCAAAGCCAAATAGCCCTGTAATAGAAATATTTGGAAAAAAAGCCGCGCGCGCCGCACCGATATTGGCATAAGCCGCTTTAAGCTGATGTTCTGCCGCTAAAATATCAGGCCTGCGCACCAGCAAGCTCGAGGGCAAACCCACAGGTATATCGACAACAATTTGCTCTTTACCAAATACAGCTGGTTCCGGTAAATCCTGTGGTAGTTGGGTACCCACCAGCAGAGTTAAGGCATTATAAGCCTGCATTTGAGCCCGCTGCATTGCTTGAATATCAGCACGTACAGTATCCAGCTGTACCTGCGCTTGATGGCGCTCTAAGGCTGAAGCTGTCCCCACCTCAAAGAGGCGATTGACCAAACGATACGTACGCTCTCGACTGGCCAAGGTGGATTGCATTAAATCAACCATCTGCTGCGCACTACGCCAACGAAAATAAGCCTCTGCAACCTGAGCTACCACGTTAATTCGTACCGTACGCTGTGCTTGCTCAGTCGCTAAGTATTGCTGATAAGCAGCCTCGGAAAGATTACGTACGCGACCAAAAAAATCAAGCTCAAACGCCGTAATCCCTACCCCGGCTTGAAAAAACCGACTGATGGCTGGCGCTTCGGGGCCCCCTGCTCGTAAGTCAGAGGGACTACGTGTTACCTGCCCGGCTCCACCAGCACCAAATGTTGGAAATTGGTCACTTTGCGCAATACCATATTGAGCTCGAGCTTCCTCAATACGATCCACTGCCATCCGTAAATCACGGTTATTCAATAAAGCAAGCTCAATCAAGGCTTGTAACCGAGGATCCGCGAAAAAATCACGCCAACCTAAAGCGTCTAGCTTTGACATATCCTGCTCTATGGTGGCCGGATCCTGATGATCAAACTGCGGCGCCACCGGCGCCATCGGCTGCTCGTATTTGGGGGCTAAAGAGCAACCTGCCAAAATCAACGCCATTGCCATCGCAGATAAGCTAAATTTTGCTCCCATCATGATACATGATCTCCTTTCTGCGCCTGTTGTTTGGCTTCAGCACCAAGTAAACGAGGTTTTGTTTTAAACACTTTTATCACTGCCACAAAGAAAGCGGGAACAAATAATACAGCTAAGGGGGTAGCGGCTAACATCCCACCCAACACCCCAAAACCTACGGCGTTTTGACTGGCAGCCCCGGCCCCAGAAGACAAAGCTAAAGGCGTAACCCCTAAAATAAAGGCAAAAGAGGTCATGATAATAGGACGGAAACGCATACGGGCTGCCTCGACGGTGGACTCAATTAAGCCACCACCACGCGCGACCGCGTCTTTAGCAAACTCGATAATCAAAATCGCATTTTTTGCAGAAAGCCCAATAACTGTCACCATGCCCACTTGGAAATAAACATCATTGGCCATCCCTTTGGCCGAGACCAATAACACGGCTCCTAACATACCTAGTGGCACAGCAAGCATTACCGCTAGGGGTATCGCCCAGCTCTCGTATAACGCGGCTAACACCATAAAGACCACGAGAATCGCTAGCCCCATTAATATCGTGCTCTGACCCGCCGCTTGGATTTCCTGATAGGACAAGCCTGTCCACTCAAAACCAAACCCAGCTGGCAGCTCGCCCACTAGACGTTCCATTTCCGCCATAGCCTCGCCCGTGGTGTAGCCAGGTGCGGCAGAACCACCGATACGAATGGACTCATAACTGTTATAGCGCACAATTTGTACCGGCGCCTGCACAGAATGCGCTGTCACAAATGTGCTTAACGGCACCATTTCCCCACGGTTGTTTTTGGCATTCAGCTTCATCACATCATCAATGTTCATACGGAATCGATCATCCGCTTGTACCCAGATGTTTTCCACCCAGCCCGCATTCGTATACTTACCAATATATGCGGAACCTAATGCGGTGGAAATAAGCTGAGCGGCCTCATCAAAGTTAACCCCTTGAGCCGCAGCCTTTTCCCGGTCAATCGTCAAATTCCACTGACGACCAGGCCCTAAGCCGGTAATGCGCGTTTGCGTTAAAACCGGGCTTTGTGAGGCCAACATTAAAAGCTGTTGGGATGCTTCAAGCAAAGCCTGATGCCCATGGTTCGCTCGGTCCTCTAGGCGCATATCAAACCCAGAAGCATTCCCCAACGAGCTAATAGCAGGTGGCACGATGGAAAACACCATGGCATCGGGTAAGCCGAAAAGTAAATTCTGCATGGCCTTGCCCGCGATAGCCTGCGCTGAATCACCCGGCCCACGTCGCTCTGCAAAATCTTTTAACGTTACGAAAGCAATGGCCGAGTTCAAACCATTACCGTTAAAGCTAAAACCTTGAACGGCAACAATGTCTTTGACCTGTGGTTGCTGTTGAAAATAATTTTCTACTTGCTCAATAATTTCAATGGTGCGGTTGGATGTAGACCCAGCAGGCAACTCAATGTTAGCTAAGGCAAAGCCCTGGTCTTCTTCGGGTAAAAAAGCAGTAGGCATGCGCATATAGGCCCAACCTAACAACACCACAAGAAGCACATAGAGCAGCATCATTCGCCCAACAGCACCAAGGCTCTTGCTCACAATACCCATATAGCCTTTGGTGATACCGTTAAAGAAACGGTTAAACCAGCCAAAAAAGCCACGACGTTCTTTACCGTGTTCCCCTTTGGGAATCGGCTTTAACATCGTCACACATAAGGCAGGGGTAAAAGCCAATGCCAAGAAGCCAGAAAATAAAATCGAAACTGACATCGCCACAGCAAACTGGCGATAAATCACCCCGACGGACCCCGACATAAAAGCCAGCGGCAAAAATACCACGGTAAGAATTAAAGTAATCCCTACAATTGCTCCACTAATTTGGGGCATGGCTTTTTTCGTGGCCTCTTTGGGCGATAAGCCCTCTTCGGACATGATGCGCTCAACGTTTTCCACCACCACAATGGCGTCATCCACCAAAATCCCGATAGCTAATACCATCGCGAACATGGTCAATACATTGATGGAAAAGCCCAACGCATTCATCACCGCTAGCGCCCCCAAAATCGCCACGGGTACAACCAAGGCCGGGATCAAGGTATAGCGAATGTTTTGTAAAAACACAAACATCACGATAAACACCAGCACCATGGCCTCGAGCAATGTATGTACTACTTGCTCAATAGAGGTTTCGATATAAGGTGAGGTGTCATAAGGAATACTGTAGCTAATGCCGGCCGGGAAAAACTCGGCAAGCTCATCCATTTTTGCTTTGATCCCTTTGGCAGTAGATAAGGCATTGGCATCGGGTGAAAGCGAAATAGCAAAAGCCGCCGTGGTTTTCCCATTCAAACGCGCGCCAAACTGGTAGTTATCCGCGCCCACCTCTACACGTGCCACATCTTTAACACGCACACTTGAACCATCCGCATAAGAGCGTAGGATCACGTTTTCAAATTCTTCAGCCGTACGCAACTGCCCGTTCACCACAATAGGGGCCGTCACACGCTGATCACTGGGGTTAGGCGGTGAACCTAAAATCCCGGCAGAAATCAGGACGTTTTGTTGCGCAATAGCAGCGTTGACCTCTGCCATACTGAGGTTATAGCTCACTAGCTTTTCAGGATCTACCCAAATACGCATAGCACGCCCCGCCGCAAACAGCTGGAACTTACCCACACCAGGTACACGTGAAATGGCGTTTTGAATATTGCGCTTAATGTAGTCTGCCAACTCGGTTTGTGTAAGCGAGCCATCATCTGATGACAGGGCTACCACAAGCAAAAAGCCCGTATTGCTTTGCTCGACCTTTAAACCTTGTTGCATCACGGCTGCAGGCAACGTCGCCGTCACGTTTGACACGCGGTTTTGTACATCCACCTGTGCCATATCTGGGTCTGTACCTGGAGCAAAAGTAGCTGTGATTTGGCTTTGACCATAGGAGTCACTCACCGACTCGTAATACAACAAGCCTTTAGCCCCGTTCAACTCATTTTCGATCACACTCGCTACCGAGCTGGCCGCATCGTCGGCGGAGGCTCCTGGATAGGTCGCACTGATCGTGATGGCCGGTGGAGCGACCTCAGGATACTGAGACACAGGCATATTAGGTAAAGACAACAAACCCAACAGCGTAATGCCTAGGGCTACCACCCAAGCAAAAATGGGTCTATCAATAAAAAACTGTGGCATGAGCATTATCCATTATTTGAGCTAGAGGACGCGTCTTCTTGTGTCGCTGGAGCCGCTTTCCAGGGCATACCTTGTACAGGTGCACCCGGACGGATTTTCTGGAAGCCCTCTACAATGACGGTACTATTGGGCTCGAGCCCCTCGTTAATAATGACTCGTCCATCGATTGTGCTACCTAATTTCACAGGAACCACTTGTACCACATCGTCTTTAACTATCATTAAAGAGGTCGTGCCGTTAGCTCCATACTGTACTGCTTGTGTAGGGACTAATAATGCTTTTTCATCTACCCCTTGTTCTAAGCGTACACGCACGAACATACCAGGTAACAATAGCTGATCTGGATTAGGAAAAACCGCCCGCATGTTTAGTTGACCCGTGGTAGGATCCACAGATACCCCGGAGAAAAGCAGACGCCCTGTTTCCTCATACACGGAGCGATCATCCAATATGGCAGAAACTCGGGCTGCCCCATCGGGATCTGACTTTAAGGTACCATCAGCAATCGCTTTGCGCAGGCTCATGACCTCTCCGACAGGGCGAGTAATATCAACATACATCTCATCCAGATGCTGAATGGTTGCCAAATGCGTGGCCTGTGTGGCACTAACTAAAGCACCCTCTGTGATTTCTGCCCGACCAATACGCCCGGAGATAGGCGCAGTTACCTTCGTATAGCCTAAATCAATTTCCGCGGCTTTTAGCGCTGCCTTTGCCGCCGCCACAGCCGCTTGCGCCTGATTTGCTCGTGCCATCGCCGTATCGTAATCCTGACGACTCACTGCATTTTCTTTAATGAGCTTGCCATAGCGCTGAGCCAGCAAAGAAGCGGTCTGTGCTTCGGCCTGTGCATTTTTCAACTGAGCTGCTGCTTGATCACGCACCGCCTCGTAAGGTGCTGGGTCAATAGTAAACAGCAAGTCGCCCTCTTTGACCTCTGAGCCTTGCTCAAAGTTAATCGCTGTCACAATACCCGTTACCCGTGCACGAACCTCGGCTTCTTTAATCGCCTCTACGCGGCCGGGAAGCTCAGTAAATATGGGAGTAACCTCTGGTTGGACTTGAATCACACTAACAGGAACCTTCATGCCAGACATATCTTGTTGTTGTGGTTTCTCACCACATGCCGCCAACAGTACGGTGGCTGATAACAAAGCAACGCGCAGTGGGCGCCATGCCGTATGGCGATTTCTTAACATGAACAAACTCCTGTAATTCAGGCTAATTAAGCTAGACCGTTTTCGTGGCATAACTTAAGCAATAAATAAATAAATAAATAAATAAACAAATACAGTAAATGGATATCGGCGCCCTGAGGCGCCGATATAGTATGACGAGTTAGCCTAATAATAAGGCATCATCCGTAATGGCTTCGCCCCTCACTTTTTCAAACATGGCGAGTAGATCGGGAACTTGTAGCCCTTTGCGCTCAGGACCGCTAACGTCTAAAACGACCTTGCCTTGATGTAACATAATGGTGCGCTCGCCCACTTCAAGGGCTTGCTTCATGCTGTGCGTTACCATCATTGTTGTGAGCTTACCTTCGCTTACAATGCGCTCGGTCAACGCTAATACAAAATCCGCCGTGCGCGGGTCTAAAGCAGCTGTGTGCTCATCTAGTAACAAAATACGCGATGGCCGCATTGCCGCCATCAATAAGCTCACAGCTTGTCGTTGCCCCCCGGACAGTAGCCCAATTCTATCGCTAAGACGATTCTCCAAGCCCAAGCCCAGTGTTTCTAAGCGCGCCCGAAACTCATCACGCATTGAGGCTTGTACTGCTGTGCTTAAGCCTCTGCGTGAGCCCCTGCAAGTCGCCAGCGCCATGTTCTCTTCGATGGTTAGGTCCTCACAGGTGCCAGCCATTGGATCTTGGAATACACGCGCCACATATTGGGCTCTTTCCCATACTGGCATACGTGTTACATCTTTATCATCGATATGTATAGTACCCGAATCCACGGTCTGGTCGCCAGATACCGTATTCAAAAATGTGGATTTTCCCGCACCATTTGAGCCAATAACTGTCACAAATTGACCACTAGGGATGTCTAACGATAAGCCCCTTAGCGCTTTGGTTTCAATTGGCGTATCTGGATTAAAGGTGAGATAAAGGTTTTTTGCACTTAACATGGTGATTACGCTTTGCGCCCCCCTTTAAACCGTTTTTTCAGTAGAGGAATAACCAGAGCCACTGTAACTAATATTGCTGTGACTAGGTTCAAATCCTGAGCTTTAAGACCAATGAAATCGGCGTTTAACGCCAGCGCAATAAAAAAACGATATAAGATTGCACCTAAAATGACGGCTAAGGTAGCATAGACTAAACGACGAGCTGGTAAAATGCTTTCGCCTACAATCACTGCGGCTAAACCAATCACAATCGTACCAATACCCATCGAGATATCCGCTCCCCCTTGGGACTGGGCAAACAACGCGCCGGCCAAAGCCACTAACGCATTAGAAATAGCCATTCCTAACAGCACCATATTACCTGTGGCCACGCCTTGCGAGCGAGCCATACGGGCATTCGAGCCTGTCGCACGCATCGCTAAACCAGTTTGCGTAGCAAAAAACCAGTCTAAAAGTAGTTTAGCCGCCAGTACAACCACAATAAGCAATAATGGACGCGCCATATAGTCGCCTAAATTTTCTGGCTGTAGTACCGAAAACACCGTGGGCTCCATAATCAATGGGACGTTTGGCTTACCCATAATACGTAGATTAATGGAGTACAACGCGATCATCATCAAAATACTAGCCAATAAGTCCATGATTTTGAGGCGCACGTTTAGCCAGCCGGTTACCATACCAGCACCTGCTCCAATCAGCGTAGCAATAGCTGTCGCTGAGAAGGGATCAAAGCCTTGAGTAATTAATGTTGCAGCAACAGCGCCACCTAGCGGAAAACTACCATCTACCGTTAAATCAGGAAAACGAAGGATGCGAAAAGAAATAAACACCCCTAAGGCCACCAAGCCAAAGATCAGGCCAATTTCTAAAGCACCCCATAAGGAGTAAATAGACATTGTGTGTCAACTCTTAAAAAAGCAGGCACACCCTGATAAGGGCGGCCTGCAACATGGGTGATGAGTTATTCAATAATTTTTGTGGCTGACTTAACAAAGGCTTCGTCTAAAGTTACGCCTTGTTTTTTGGCCGCAGCGGGGTTTACAAACAGCTCCAAACGATCACTGGTTTCCGATGCGATATCCCCAGGTTTTTCCCCTTTTAGAATTCGCACCACCATTTTCCCTGTCTGCAGCCCCAAATCGTAGTAATTCACCCCTAATGCCGCGATGGCTCCACGCGCTACACTATCCGTATCTGAAGCGATAATAGGAATTTTGGCGTCATTGCCCACTTTAACTAAGGCCTCAAAGGCAGAAACCACGTTATTGTCTGTATTGGTGTAGATCACATCCACTTTGCCAACTAGGCTACGAGCCGCTGCACCCACATCCACCGTACGTGCTGCTGTTGCCTCGACTAAGCTCATGTCGTTAGCAGACAATAGTTCACGCAAACGCTCTACCACAACCACAGAGTTGGCTTCGCCTGGGTTATAAACCATACCAACATGTTTGGCCTCGGGCACCACTTGTTTGATCAGCTCTAGCTGCTTTTCGAGCACTAACATATCCGATACGCCGCTCACATTCGTCCCCGAGGGCTCCCAAGAAGGCACTAGCTGAGCTGCCACCGGATCTGTTACCCCAGAGTACACTACTGGTATCGTTTTTGTAGCCGCTACCACCGCTTGTGCTGAGGGCGTAGAAATGGCCACAATTACATCGGATTTATCACCTACGTACTTACGCGCGATTTGAGCGGCAATCGCGGTATTACCCTGGGCGGTTTGAAACTGCCATTTAAGCCCATTGGCTTCGGTATAACCCGCGTCTGTTAGCGCTTGCTTGACACCGTCCCGCACCGAATCTAATGCGGGATGCTCTACGATAGACGACACTGAAACCATTTGTGCCCACGCTGCAGAGGTGGCGAGCAGACTGGTGCTTAATGCCAGACCCAATAGGGTTTTTAGGGTTTTATTGCGTTTCATAATGGGTGCTCCTAGTTATTTTTTATGCAAAAATGCAATTGCGCTCAAGTCTACCCCGATTTGTTGTAAATTGCCGCAGGGAATAACCCTGTCTACCTTGTACAAATACGGACCCCGTTACTATAAACCAACCTTTGCAAAAAACCCCAGCATCTGTTCGTATTATGTTACGTCTTTGGCTGCTCAGCTAGAATCCCTTTGGCCCAACGCCGAGCTGGTAATTTGTATTTCTTCTGTATGTATTCGGCTTGATCCATAAGCATGGCCGTTGTTGTCCGCGACAGATCATCCCCTTTAAATGCCAGTACGACAATATTACCCTCGTCAATTTCAGGCAAAATCAATATATTGCCGTGAAAAGCTTGAGAAATATGATTGATATTCACATCATAACTTTCGTGAGCGCCAAATAAATTTACCGTCATCAAACCCTGCTCATCTAAGCAGCGGTAACATCCTTGATAAAACGCCAACGACGAACATACCGGACCTTGTGCGGCCGCATCATATAAATCCACCATCAACACGCGATATCGATCAAAATGTGTCGGGTCTTGTACCCACGACTCTGCATCCTCATGGTAAATAACCGAGCGTTGATTTTGTGGCAAACGAAAAAAAGCTTGGCACATGGCGGTGACGCGCGGATTAATTTCAACCGTATGCAAATCACTTTGGGTATGTTTCATACAAAAGCGCAGCAGTGAGCCTGCCCCTAAGCCTAATATCGCGATCCCATCATCTTTGCTGACTTCCTGAAAAAGTAACCAAGCCATCATTTGCTGAGTGTAAGTTAAAACCAAATCATGGGGACGCATGATGCGCATAGCGCCTTGAATCCATTGCGTACCAAAATGCAAATAACGAATCCCATCCTCTTCGGAGATGGTGACATCATTCATATCAATGGCTTGATTAAACATTTCCATAGTTAAGATCCTCAGAAAACAAAACGCGCAGGCATAACCTGCGCGTTCAGTATTTTAGTACAAACAATAAAAATTAGCTTTTTGCCATTTTTTTATCGTCTTGTTCTACTTCGTCCTTCTCGACGCGTTTATCGCTTTGATCTTCGCGTGCATCGGGTGCTACCCAGTTTAAGGGCTCAATCACAAGCTCTTTACGACGACGTGTGGGTCGTTTCGTAGCCATACATACACCTCCTGCTAAAAATTTGCGGGACAACCCTTTTGCCCCGCATTCCAATCATTATAACACGAACTATTAAAAAATCCAATAAAGACAAAGACTTACAAATAAAAGTTAAATAAAATGCCCATAAAGACTCCTGCGATACCCCTTCGTCCTATATTGAATTCGGTTATGATCTAAGGAATTTTTACTTTCTTTTTATTTTTTGAGCCAAAAATCGTGAAACTCGCAACGTGGAATGTCAACTCATTACGGGTGCGCCTGCCCCAGGTCATTGACTGGCTACAACAAAACCCCGTGGACGTACTGTGCTTACAAGAGCTTAAACTTCCTCAAGACAAATTCCCGCTCGATGCATTACAAGCCATCGGCTACCAAGCAGTCTGGGCCGGGCAACCCACCTATAACGGCGTCGCCTTGATTAGCAAAACCGAAGGCACGCAAGTGCAGCGTAATATTCCTCATTTTGAAGACCCACAGCAACGTGTGATCGCCGCTACCTATGACTCCGCCAAAGGTCCTATACGGGTCATCAGTGCCTACTGCCCAAATGGTCAAGCCCCTGACAGTGATAAATACATTTATAAAATGCAATGGTTTGCTGCTCTAGAAAATTGGTTAAGTGATGAACTACAACATTATCCTCACCTAGCTATTTTAGGGGACTATAATGTAGCGCCCACAGACCTCGATGTGCATGATCCTAAAAAATGGGAAGGCAAAATTCATGTTTCCCCAGCAGAGCGAGCCGCTTGGCAAAAACTCATTGACCTTGGTCTACATGACGCTTTCCGGCATATTCATCCTGAAGACCCTGGTTTTACTTGGTGGGACTATCGACGCGGCGCCTTTAGACGTAACGCAGGTCTACGTATTGACCACGCTTTGCTCTCTACGCCTTTGTTGACCCACTGCTCCGACTGCTTGGTGGACAAATCCCCACGCGCTAATGAGCAGCCTTCGGACCACACCCCTGTTATCGTGCAACTTGATCTCTAACACAGCCAATCCCATTACACGGAGGCAATAATGAGCCAAACCAACCAGTTGATCTCCACCTTAAACGAAGGCGCCGTATTGCAAGTATATGTAGACGGCTGTCTTGTCCACGCTTACGTTGTCGTAAGCGAGCCTAATATTGATAGAGTCGCCGATATCGTCCCACAAGAACGATTTGATGCCGATGGAGATATCCATGTCATGGCCGTCGGCCAACCACAAGACGCAAGCGCTATGATTGATGACGTTAGTCAAAATCTTAACGCTGAGGACACCGTTGTTTTTCTCTGCATTGACCATGCTACCAAAGATGAAGTGCTGAAGCAGTTCGGTATTAACGCAGGTCAAGCTCATCACCACTAAAAGGATACCTATGCCAGCTACGTTTCACGGCAATGTGTTTTTAGTCGCCGCTCCAAGTGGGGCGGGCAAATCCAGTCTTGTTAATGCGCTGTTAGCACAAGAGCCCAATATAGAGCTATCTATATCATGTACAACTCGTCCCATGCGCCCCGGCGAAACCAACGGACAGCACTACCACTTTGTCAGCCTTGAACAATACCAACAGTTACGTGACAGCAATAATTTGCTTGAGCATGCCGAGGTACATGGCAATTTTTATGGCACCCCAGCCCAACCTGTTGAGCAAGCATTAGCCACGGGCAAAGATGTGCTCCTCGAAATTGACTGGCAAGGTGCACGTCAAGTGCGTGAACGCTTTCCTAAAGCCATTGGCATTTTTATCCTCCCCCCTTCTATCCAAGCTCTAGAAGAGCGCTTACGCAAACGTGGTCAAGATGATGACTCAGTGATTGCACGACGCTTACTCGCAGCCGGTGGTGAGATGGCTCACGTTGGCGAGTTCCAATATGCTATTATCAATGATGACTTTGATGTCGCCTTGGCCCAACTACAAGCCATTATTCAAGCGAGTCGCTTACGCACTGCTCAACAGGCGGCGCGCTATGCGGATTTATTTGATCAACTTGGCATCAGTGCCTCTGTGGCCGCAAATTTACTATAATAGTACTTATTGATATTTTGACTTACAGGTAAACCATTATGGCTCGTATTACGGTCGAAGACTGCTTAGAAAAAATCCCAAACCGCTTTAATCTCACTTTAGTCGCGGCATACCGTGCGCGTGAGCTTGCTCAAGGTCACGAACCCCGCTTGGAAAGCAAAAACAAGCCCACAGTGACCGCGTTGCGTGAAGTCGCTGCTGGAGCTACCGGTATGGAAATGTTACGCAAAGTCCCCACCTAATCACTTAGTAGCACAAAAGGACAGGCAATGGCTTTTTCTACCCTCAAAGGCGCCTCTTCAGGCTTACTCGCTGTACTAAAAAAAGGATCCCGACTCGGTCGTCGCAAAGATACCGTATCGGTGCCTAAGCTTGAGCCCGCGAAAAACACCATTGCCTCACTCGCTCCTTTAACTAAAATCATCAGCAAATATCTAGATGAGGCCGATGTAGAGCGTGTACGCGAAGCTTATAAATTAGCCGACGAGGCCCATTTAGGTCAGTTTCGATCAAGCGGTGAGCCCTATATCACTCACCCTATTGCTGTGACTGAAATTTGCGCCGGCTGGAAACTCGATGCCGAGTCCCTCATGGCTGCGCTACTACACGACGTTATCGAAGACCAAGACGTCAGCAAACAAGAGCTTGCTGAAAAATTCGGCACCGATGTTGCTGAGATTGTAGATGGTGTTTCCAAACTAGAGCGCTTGCAGTTTGAAACCAAAAGCCAACAACAAGCCGAAAGCTTTAGAAAAATGTTGTTGGCCATGTCACGCGATGTTCGTGTCATATTAATTAAACTGGCAGACCGCCTGCACAATATGCGCACGCTTGATGCGGTCAGCCCTGAAAAACAACGTCGCATTGCCAAAGAAACCCTAGAAATTTACGCGCCTATTGCGCACCGGCTGGGGCTTAATGCGCTTTTTCGAGAACTCCAAGATCGTTGTTTTCAAGCCATTCATCCCAATCGTTATCGTGTGTTACACAAAGCGCTCCTTGCCGCTCGTGGTAATCGCCGTGATGCGTTAGGAAAAATCAGTGATGCGGTTCATGCTGCGCTGCCTGCCGCTGGGATTGAAGCCGAAATTTCCGGCCGTGAAAAATCCCTCTATAGCATTTTCTGTAAAATGGGTGAACAGAAAAAATCATTTTCTGATGTGTTGGATATTTATGGCTTTAGAATTATTGTCCACACCCTTCCAGAATGCTATTTAACCCTAGGTACATTACATCAGCTTTACAGACCCATTCCTGGAAAATTTAAAGACTACATTGCCATCCCTAAAATCAATGGCTATCAGTCTTTGCATACCACTCTTATTGGCCCTCATGGTACCCCTGTAGAGTTCCAAATACGCACTCGCGAAATGGATCATGTCGCCGAAGAGGGGGTTGCCTCACACTGGCTATATAAAGACGATGACGTTTCTTTGAGCGAGCTACAAAAACGCACGCACCGCTGGTTACAATCATTATTAGATATTCAAAGCCAAACTGGGGACTCTAGCGAATTTTTAGAGCACGTAAAAGTCGACCTATTTCCTGATGCTGTCTACGTCAATACACCTCGTGGCAAAATTATCTCTTTACCACGTGGGGCAACGCCTATTGATTTTGCATATACCATTCACTCGGATATTGGTAACCACGCTGTAGCGGCTAAAGTCAATGATGAGTTCGTATCTTTACGCAGCGAGCTCAAAAGCGGCGATATGGTGGAAATCATCACCTCACCCGCAGCTCGACCCAGTGCACAATGGTTAAATCATGTGCGTACTGGTCGTGCGCGCTCAGAAATACGGCATTATCTGCGTACGGTTCAATACGAGGAATCAGTAGCCTTTGGTCGCCGTCTTTTAAAACAAGCCCTTAATGAGCTCGGCATTGAAATGCCCGCAGACAATGACCCCATGTGGGAAGGGCTGGTGAAAAGCTCAGGTGCAACCTCACAAACTGAAATCCTAGCCGATATTGGTTTAGGCAAACGTTTGGCTGCCGTGGTGGCTCGTCGCTTTATCGCTGATAATCCTCTTATTAAAACCACCGCTGCCGCGGTAGATGAGTACACCTCCACCACCCGAGCCCCCGTCGTCATCCATGGCAATGAAGGCCAAGCCGTTCAGTTAGCCACCTGCTGCGGTCCTCTTCCTGGTGATGCTATTGTCGGTGGCATTCGCATGGGGCATGGCTTAGTTGTGCATATGGCAGAATGCGCCGTCGCCCAACGACAACAAGCCAAAGAGCCCGAGCGTTGGATTCCCGTGATCTGGGATACCAAAACCGCTCGCCACTTATCCACACGCCTAGATGTTACTGCGCTTAATGAGCGCGGGGTACTCGGGCGCTTAGCGGCGACAATCACCGAGGCTGACTCTAATATCTTACACCTCACTATGCCCGATGATGAGGGTGTCACTACACTCCTTCACCTGACTATTCAAGTCGATAGCCGCAATCACCTTGCACAGGTTATCCGCTCCATGCGTCAAGTCCCCCAAGTACAAAAGATTGTCCGCGTTAAAGGCCAGACAAACTAAAAAGCGATTGGCTATAAAGCACAACACCATAACTGAATACTCCAATAACTGTGATCAGTATGGTGTTGCGCCACCACCTAAAGACGATCCACATCACAGTGCAAGCAAGCCCAATCGGACCCACTTGCCCTAAGGCAACCTTAGGGGTATTGAGCCCCACTAATCCACTTAGCGACACCACAAGTAAGGCCACTATTGCAGCGGGACCCAAGGTAACCAAGACCGCGCGTAAGTCTGGGCGCTCGAAAATAGTTTGCAATGTTAAATACCAACGCATAGGTAAATAACGTAATAAATACGTTCCTACTCCAGCGCCTACCAACAAAAAAAACACAGATTTAGTATCCACTTTTACCCTTTTGCTGCAACCAAGCCCATATCCCTCCTATCCCCATACCAATCAATAAGCTGTGATGAGCAGGTAAGTAGTAATGTGCACATAGTGTGGTCGTAGCCACACTCAATAACAAATAACCCGATACATACTGCTTCATATCAAGCAATAAGGCAAAGAATAAAGCAGGCAATACAAAAGCTAAGGTTTGCTGCAATAGCGGCTGCTCCATTAACCAGTCACTGGCAACATAGGCCCCCAACACGGTACCACTCACCCAAGCGCTATAAGCACCTAGCTGCAGTCCCAAATACCAAGCTTCTTTTTGCCCGGGTGGAATTCTACTCAAACGCCCCCGTGCCGTGGCAAATACCTCGTCCGTTAAACCAAATGCCATCAATGCCGGCCAGCGCGGTAGCTCCTTCTGTTGAAATTGGCTTAATAATGCAGGCCCATAAAATAGGTGTCGTAAATTCACAGCAATGGTAATCATCACCATTTGCAGAATAGCGGTCTGCTGCGCAATCAGTACAATCAGAATAAATTGACTAGCTCCCGCATAAACCCCAATGGAGATTAAGGTCGCAAACCAAGGCGACAATCCAGCCTGAACCGCTGCCACCCCAAAAGAAACGGCCACAGGAAAATATCCTAGAGCAATCGAACTACTGGCCCCCAAGCCGCTCAATAGCGCTTTTTTCATACTCTTACCTTTTGGCTTTGCACCTTGAACCACAAAAAACCCCCTATATTAAAAGCATATAGGGGGTTTTCACAACGGTTTACACTTTATAAGCTTATTCCTCTAGCTCTGACTCCATGGCAGTAGCTGCTGCAGGTAAGGTTTTGACCTGTAGCTGATCGCGTAACGCTTGCATAAAGACCTGCTCTTGTGCATTCCCCCAGAGCTGCTGCAACTGCATTTGCAAGAAATCAGCAATTAAAGGATCTGGCGTTGCAGACTCTTTAGCGATAATTTTAACCAGCTGATAGCCTGTTTCGGTTTCCACACCAACATACGCCGGTAGGCTTTGTACGTCGGTTGTCATAATACGATCCAAAGTCGCCTTAGGTAACTGCTGGTTATCAATACGACTCACGGTTAGGCTCTCGGAAAAATCCACAGCGATATCTTCGCCTGCTTGTAGCTGTTTAAGCAGTTGCTGCCCTGCTTTTTGCGTCGCTTCTAAGGCTTTTTCTTGGGCCAAAGTCTGCTCTACCTGCGTACGCAGCTGCTCTAGGCTGGGTACATGTGAGGGCACAAATTCATTGACACGCACCGCTACCAACGTATCCGAAGAAAGCTCAATCACCCCTGCATTTTGCTTGTGCTCTAAAGAGGTAGGTGTATAAAGCGCTCGACGTACACGAGGATCCTCGAGCAAGGCGGCGCTTGCAGAAGGTTGTTTGCTTAAACCAAGCTCAGCCTCGCTAAGCAAACGATCTCGAGCCACACCTTTAGCCTGCAAAATAGGCAAACCTAAGGTCTCAGCCGCCGCCGCTAAGCTCTCGGGGCTTTCATACACTAAGTCGGTTAGCTTAGTTGCCATATCGGCAAAACGCTCCGCTGCTAGTTGTTGACGGGCTTCATTCGTAATCTGCTCGCGCACCGCCTCAAACGGTTGACGCTGTTCTTCTTGGAAGTCATTTGCTTTAAAAATGTGATAGCCATCCGGCCCCTCAATCACACCCGAGACCTCTCCTTTTTTCAAAGCAAATACCGCATTTTGTAACACCTCGGGCCAATTGCCCTGCGTGATCCAACCAAGCTCGCCCCCTGATGTAGCGCTCCCTTTATCTTGAGAATGCGCCTTAGCAAGCTCCGCAAACTGATCTGGGGCGGCTTGGGCTTGCGCGGCTAAGTCTTTAGCCTGTTTTTGCGCCTCTTGATGTGCGTTGTCTGTAGCACCAGGCTGAATTAAGATATGACTCAAGTGAATACGCGCGGGTGTAACAAAGCGTGCTTTGTTCTGCTCGTAATACGACTGTAGATCTTCGTCTTTTAAGGCAGGTACGCTCTTTACGGCTGCTTGCTCATCCAGCAACACATAATCCACATTAACGTAATCAGGTAGACGTAGCTGCTCCTGATTGGCTTGGTACCATTCCTGTATTTCCTCATCGGTAATGCTCTGCTCCGCGACTTTATCAGCAGCCTGAAGCACATGCATCTGAATCGTACGGCTATCAAGCAGGACTTTTTGTAGCTCGTCCTGAATGACTTGAGGTAACACTGCGGTCTGAGTCACAGGGGTGATCACTCGCGCCAAAGCGAGTTCCGCACGCTGAGACTGCTCAAACTGTTTTGAAGTTAAGCCTGCACCAGCCAATAACTGGTTATATCGCTGTGGAGAAAAAACCCCGTCCTCTTGCATTTCGGGCATCGCGGCAATGGCTTGACGCAAAGCCGTATCCGATACACTAAAACGCTCTTTGGTTGCAATCTCAATTAACACACGACGGTCTACCAAAGAATCCAGTAGCTGTTGTTTAACCTCTGGTGTTTCCACCACCGCCGGATCAAATGCATTGCCCATAGAACGCTGTAGCTCATGCAGCTGATTACGGCGTGCTTGATCAAACTCTTGAGCAGTGACAGCACTATCCCCTACGCTCACTAGATCCTCATCTCCGGAAACGTAATTGGTATAGCCACTAACGCCAATCAATACAAATGACGGCAAAATCAAGATAAGCAACACCAACTGCATTAAGCGTTGATGTCTACGAATAAAATTGAACATGAATCACCTATTTGGGTTTGCGCACCCATATCGCCATAGATTAGTTACATAGCCAAAGAGTTTACCACTTTGCTTGCAAAGTGCCGCCCCAAAATGCAGGCTAAGGCGTAAAATGGAAGTATTTTACTGCAATCTTTTTTATTTTTTGCCTTTTTATGCCTAGTTCTCCTTTTATTTGGAATTATCCTACGCTCATTGCTCATCGTGGCGCAGGCAAACATGCTCCCGAAAATACCCTTAGTGCGGCTCGTCTTGGCGCCACACATGGGTTTAAAATGATGGAATATGATGTCAAGCTCAGTCGTGATGGCGTGGCTATTTTATTACATGACGACACCATTGATCGTACGTCAAATGCCAAGGGCCCAGCCAGTCAGTATAATCTAGACGAGCTTTTACACTTTGATTTTGGGGGCTGGCTCAACCCAAAATACACCGGTGAGCCCATTTTAACCTTGGCAACCATGGCGCAATTTACTATTGCTCAAGGTATTTGCAGTAATATTGAAATCAAACCGGAAACCGGCTTAGAGGCCGAAACAGGGGCTCGTGTCGCACGTATTGCACAAAAACTCTGGCAGCATGCCAGCATTCCACCTTTGCTTTCATCTTTTTCCGAAACGGCTCTGGAGGCAGCCAAGCTTGCTGCGCCTGAGCTTCCGCGTGCTTTATTAATTGAAAATCATGTACCTGATGACTACCTAACACGTTTACAGCGTTTAGGCTGCGTTGCCCTAAACTTAGATACAACGCTAACCACACAAGCACTGGTTGAACAAACACGCCAAGCAGGCTATGAAATGTGTATCTGGACAGTGAATGATAAACAACGCGCTCTGGAACTACTAAGCTGGGGCTGCAAAGGTATTGTCACAGATAACATCGACACGATGGCACCACATTGCTTTGATTAACACCCATACCAGCGCGGTGCAAATACTCACTGTTTTTGCACCGCCCCTTGAGAACACCATGCTCAAAAAAATCGCTCATTAGGGCGTACATAACGCCATTGCCCTTCTGGCAAATCCCCTAACACCACGTTACCCATGCGTACACGCTTTAGTCCGACGACTTTTAAGCCCACCATTTCACACATACGGCGGATCTGTCGCTTTTTTCCTTCACGTAAAATAAATCGTAACTGATCCTCGTTCAACCAGCTCACCTTAGCGGGGCGCAAAGCCTCACCATCTAAACTTAAGCCATGATTTAATAAGGCTAGACCTCTTTCATCCAAAT
Source organism: Paenalcaligenes hermetiae (assembly GCF_039543645.1). NCBI lineage: Bacteria > Pseudomonadati > Pseudomonadota > Betaproteobacteria > Burkholderiales > Alcaligenaceae > Paenalcaligenes > Paenalcaligenes hermetiae. The sequence goes on from NZ_BAABKD010000011.1 coordinate 285,281, forward strand.
GACCCGTGACGCGGACCAAGTATTCTTTTTCTATGGGAGAGTCCTCTCCAATCAATTGACGCGCTATCCTCCCATCCTGAGTTAATACCAATAACCCTTGGGAATCGATATCCAAGCGCCCAGCGGGCGCTAAACCACGTAAGTGAGATGCGTCAAAACGCGGCGCATTTTTATTACGACCCCGAAACTGATTCTGCGCCTGAATCAATGACACCGCATTTTTATACCCCTTTTCTGCCTGCCCAGAGACATAACCAACAGGTTTGTTTAGAATAATCGTAACCCGCTGCGTTTGTTTTTCTCTTGCTGTGCGATGCAGAGTGATTTTGGCAGTTGGCGAGGCTTTTTGACCCAAAACGGCTTTTTGCCCATTGACATAAACCCAGCCACGCTCAATAAACGCGTCTGCTTCACGCCGTGAACACATGCCTCGATCGGCCATTATTTTTGAAATTCGTATTTCCATAACGTTTTGTTAAAGGTTGCTTAATAGGTTGCTATCGCCTCATATCCCTATAGGATGGCGAGAAATGCTTGGCTAAATAACAAATAGCGATTAACTTATTGCTAATTGTTTTAATCTATTGATCCATATCGGTTCTTATGACGCAATCCACTTTTTCTGGCGCTGGTCGCCGCAATGCCGGACTTCTGTCTGGACTACAAGCCTTAGGCGGCGCTAACCCTGCGTTGGTTGTGGCGCTAGGGGGACTGGTTGGGCAGCAGCTGGCGAGCAATCCCGAGTACGCCACGCTGCCGGTTAGTCTATTTAATCTAGGGATGGCGATTGGTATTTTACCTGCTGCCTTTTTTATGCGTCGCCTAGGTCGACGCAATGCCTATTTTCTAGGCGCTCTATTAGGGATCTGTGGTGGGCTAACTGCCTATTTGGGCATCACGATCAGTTCTTTTGTCATTTTTAGCCTTGGCACCATTTTAGCCGGTTTTTACTCCTCGTATGTACAAAATTATCGTTTTGCTGCTGCCGATAGTGTCAGCCCGGAATGGCGCCCCAAAGCCATTTCTTGGGTCATGCTTGGGGGGTTAGCGGCTGCCATTGTTGGTACACAAATCATTTTATTTACCCGCGACCTATGGCCTGCTACGCCATTTGCAGCTACCTTTTTAGCCCAAGCTGGCTTGGCAGCCCTTGCTATCCCACTCATTAGCCTTTTGCGCAGTGATGCCATTCAATCTGCCTCTGTGCATACTTCTACTAGCACCGGCCGCTCCTTATGGGAAATCAGCAAAAATCCACGCTTTATCATAGCCGTGGTAACGGGCATGGTGTCTTATAGTCTTATGAGCTTTATGATGACGGCCTCGCCGTTAGCCATGATTGGTTGTGGTCATAGTGTGCGCGATTCTACATTAGGCGTGCAATGGCATATTTTATCTATGTTTGCGCCGAGTTTTGTCACCTCAATGCTGATTAACCGCTTTGGTAAAATTAGCATCACCCTATTGGGAATTGTATTAATTGGCGCAGCCAGTTTTGCTGCCTTAGCTGGGCTGTCTGTAACGCACTTTTGGACCAGTTTAATTCTATTAGGCGTAGGCTGGAACTTTAGTTTTATTGGTGCCACTACACTCGTGACCGATTGCTATCGCCCAGAAGAAACCAGCCGTGTACAAGCTTTTAATGATTTTTTAATTTTTGGCTCTGTGGCGCTGTCTTCTTTTTCCTCTGGAAAACTACTCGCCAAACAAGGCTGGAACGGCATTAATGTCTGGACCTTCCCTATTGTTGGGGTAGTGAGTCTTGCATTAATTTGGTTGGCCTGGCATGAGCGCCAGCACAAAAATACCCCAGCGGCCTAGGCTGGGGTTGGGGGAGTTATAGTGCTGCTAAGCCTGTTTCCCCAGTACGAATCCGAATAACTTGTTCAACGGGGGTGACAAAAATTTTGCCATCCCCGATTTTTCCTGTTTGTGCCGCACGCATAATGGCTTCGATGATTTCATCACAGCGTTCCGCTGGCACAACAATATCAATACGAATTTTAGGCAAAAAATCCACCACATATTCAGCACCACGATATAGCTCGGTATGCCCTTTTTGGCGACCAAAACCTTTTACTTCGGTGATGGTCAGCCCGGTAATATCTAATTCCCCTAATGCCTCTCGTACCTCTTCGAGCTTAAAAGGCTTAATCATAGCGGTAATTTGTTTCATTGTTCACGTCATATAAAACAAGCAATGGCATATAGTAGCATTAAGCCCGAGCATCTATTGGCGCCAGATCCGTTTTTGCTACGTTTTGTGGATGAAAAGCACCAGCTAAATCCGCTCCAGCCGGCGCTTGATACAAGCGTAAACCCATTTCTGGCAAAATCGCAATCAGATGATCGAAGATATCCCCTTGTAAAGCTTCGTAATTTACCCAAGCGGTATCACTACTAAAACAATAAACTTCCATAGGGATGCCCTCGGCAGTCGGCTCCATCATACGCACCATCATCGTCATATCTGGGTGAACCCCCTCTTTATTTTTGATGTACTCATTCGCATAGGCCCGAAACGTACCAAGATTAGTCAGACGACGACAGTTAACCGGATCTTTGGCACCCCCTGTCTCATCATAATTTGCCTGCTTTAACAGGGTTTCTTTTTGCTCCAAATAATCCTTGAGTAAGCTAAAGCGGCGTAATGCTTGAATTTCATCCTCACGTAAAAAACGAACGGTACGCGCATCAATACGTAAGCTACGTTTGATACGCCGCCCCCCTGATTCAAACATTTGACGCCAGTTACGATAGCTTTCAGAAAAGAGCTTATACGTAGGGATAGTGGTTACCGTTTTATCCCAATTCTGAACTTTAACGGTGTGTAAAGCAATGTCGATGACATACCCATCGGCCCCCGCTTGCGGCATCTCGATCCAATCGCCAATGCGCAACATATCATTGGTGCTCATTTGCGCACTGGCTACTAAAGACAATAGCGTATCTTTAAATACCAAAAGCAAAACAGCAGAAAGAGCCCCCAAACCAGAAATCATCAACAAGGGAGATTTATTGGTTAATACCGACACCAATATAATGAAGGCAATACACCAAAAAGCAATGCGAATAAGTTGCAAATAGCCTTTAATCGATCTTGTCTGATCCTGCTTTTTACTCTCGTAAACATCTTGTGCTGTTAACAATAACGCACTAATCCCACGAAACAAAAAAAACAAGGATACCGCCAAGACAAGGCGTGCAATGACCTCTAGTGTCTGCTGCCCGACGGGAATCATCCCCAACCCCGTAGCCGTAATAAAAAGTGGGATGGAAGCACTTAAATGTTCCCGCACACGACGTTGCTGCAAAGCAGTTAACCATTCACTTTTACCAATAGTGAGTAAAAACCGCCCTAAAACAATACGCATTGCTACCGAGGTACCCCAGTGCAACAACGCATAGACCGTCACTAAAATAATGACGGCAGCCGTAATTTGCATCCACGTTTCAGGTAAATGCTGATACAGCCATTCCTCTACATGCCAATCACTCACTTGTAGTGTGTTTTCCATCCTAACAGCCTAATAAATTCACAAACCATTAAAAACCCTGGCGCCTAGTGCTATGATTCTTATAAAAGTGGCGCTCTTTGTCACCAAAAAGGGTAACATATATTGTCTACCCTCTATCGCTTATTTTATCTGTAATTATGTCTACCCAACAAAACAACCAAAACCAATTCGATAACAAGGCCCATGCTTGGTCAGCCCGTTTTTCTGAGCCCGTTTCAGAGCTAGTAAAACGTTATACCGCTTCTGTCGATTTTGATAAGCGTTTAGCTTTATTCGATATTCAGGGTTCCCTGGCGCACGCTCAAATGCTCACTCAAGCTGGTGTGATCAGTCAGCAGGATCTCACTGATATCCAGCGCGGCATGGAACAAATCATTACTGAGATTCAAAACAACCAGTTTGAGTGGCTGCTTGACTTAGAAGATGTGCATCTTAACATTGAAAAACGCTTGGTTGAGCTAATTGGTGATGCGGGCAAACGCTTGCACACAGGGCGTTCGCGTAATGACCAAGTCGCCACCGATATCCGTTTGTGGCTACGTGCTGAAATCGATCAGAGCGTCGATCTACTTAAGCAGCTTCAAAAAGCACTTGCTCAACTGGCTCTTGAGCATGCCGATACCATTTTGCCCGGGTTTACGCATTTACAAGTGGCTCAGCCTGTTACCTTTGGGCATCATTTACTGGCATATGCCGAAATGTTTGGTCGCGACATCGAACGCCTACAAGACTGTAGAAAACGCGTTAATCGCTTGCCACTGGGGGCTGCGGCTTTAGCAGGGACCACTTTCCCTATTGATCGCGAATACACGGCAACCCTATTAGGTTTTGAGGGAGTGTGCCGCAATTCCTTAGATGCTGTCTCCGATCGTGACTTTGCCATCGAGTTTTGTGCCGCCGCCGCTTTGATTATGACGCATATCTCGCGCTTTTCCGAAGAACTCATCATTTGGATGAGCCCTCGCGTAGGTTTTATTGAGCTTGCAGACCGCTTTTGCACAGGCAGCTCTATTATGCCCCAAAAGAAAAACCCAGATGTTCCTGAGCTTGCACGTGGTAAAACTGGTCGTGTAACGGGGCACCTGATGGCGTTATTAACCCTTATGAAAGCGCAGCCTTTGGCCTACAACAAAGACAACCAAGAGGACAAAGAGGGTCTATTTGATGCCGCGGACACCATTCGCGATACGCTCACTATTTTTGTCGATATGATTGCAGGCATTCAAGTCAAAGCCGAAGCAATGCGGGCTGCAGCGCTACAAGGCTTTGCTACGGCCACCGATCTAGCAGATTATTTGGTCAAAAAAGGCCTGCCATTTCGTGATGCTCACGAAACCGTTGCCCTGGCTGTGCGCGAGTGCGAACAAAAAGGCTGCGATTTAGCCGATTTAAGCCTAGAAGCATTACAAGCTTTTCACCCTTCTATTGAAAATGATGTTTTTGATGTGCTTACCCTAGAGGGTTCAGTAGCAGCACGCAACCACATCGGGGGCACGGCGCCAGAACGGGTTCGTATCGAAGCACAACGCTTGTTAGAGCAAAACTAACTTTCTTGTCATCCAAACCAAAAAAGCCCAGCGTGTATACGCTGGGCTTTTTACTAGCTCGTCAAATTACAAAATAGATTTAAGTAATTTGCCCATTTCAGATGGATCACGTGTGGTTTTAATACCGCACTCTTCCATCACTGCTAATTTCGCATCGGCCGTATCTTCGCCACCAGAAATCAACGCACCCGCATGACCCATACGCTTTCCTGCTGGAGCGGTCACACCCGCAATAAAGCCCACAATCGGTTTAGTCATGTTGTCTTTGGCCCAACGAGCTGCATTTACCTCATCTGGACCACCGATTTCACCAATCATGATGACCGCATCCGTATCTGGATCGTCATTAAACATTTTCAGCACATCAATATGCTTCAAACCATTAATGGGGTCGCCACCAATACCAACCGCAGCGGACTGGCCCAAGCCAAGCTCTGTCAGTTGAGCAACAGCCTCATAAGTTAATGTACCAGAGCGGCTCACCACACCAATACGACCCTTACGATGGATATGACCCGGCATAATCCCGATTTTCAACTCATCAGGAACAATCAAACCAGGGCAGTTTGGTCCAAGCAGTAACGTTTTCTTGTTCTCTGCACGCATGCGATTGCGTACTTCGAGCATGTCGCGCACCGGAATCCCTTCAGTAATACAAATTACTAAATCCAAATCCGCGTCCACGGCTTCCCAGATAGCATCCGCAGCACCAGCAGGAGGAACATAAATGACCGAAACGGTCGCACCGGTTTCTGCTTTGGCTTCTTTAACGGTGGCGTAAATAGGTACCCCTTCAAAGTCTTCACCAGCACGACGAGGGTTTACGCCCGCTACAAAAGCTTCCATCCCGTTACCGTACTCACGGCACATACGTGTATGGAACTGACCGGTTTTACCTGTAATACCTTGTGTAATGACCTTGGTATCTTTATTAATTAGAATTGACATGAAATAAATCCTTTCCGGTTATTTGGCAGCCGCCACAACTTTGGTTGCTGCTTCGGCCATGGTGTCAGCACTAATGATAGGTAAACCAGACTCGGCCAACATTTTCTTACCTTGCTCTTCGTTGGTTCCTTTCATACGTACCACAAGAGGTACATCTAAGTTCACCGCCTTGCACGCTGCGATTACCCCTTCGGCAATCACATCACAGCGCATAATACCGCCAAAAATATTCACTAAAATGGCTTTTACATCATCGTTTTTCAACATGATTTTAAAAGCTTCAGTCACTTTTTCTGCGGTAGCACCACCACCAACGTCCAAGAAGTTTGCAGGCTCACCACCAAATAGCTTAATGGTATCCATGGTAGCCATCGCCAAACCAGCGCCGTTCACCAAACAACCGATATTGCCATCCAGTTGGATATAAGCTAAATCAAATTTGCTGGCCTCTACTTCTGCAGGATCTTCTTCGTCTAAGTCACGGTACTCAAGGATTTCAGGCTGACGGAACAGTGCGTTCGTATCAAAGTTGAATTTTGCATCCAACGCCATGATGTCGCCCGAGCCAGTCAAAATCAATGGGTTGATTTCAGCCAACGAAGCATCGGTATCCCAGTAAGCCTGATACAGTTTTTTGAACTGATCGGCTGCTTGTGCTTGCGAAGCCTCAGGAATACCAATTCCTGCTGCAAGCCCCATAGCTTCTTCGGTAGTTAGGCCCGTAGCTGGATCCACAAAAACCTTGAGAATTTTCTCAGGATGAGTGGCCGCTACCTCTTCGATTTCCATACCACCTTCGGCAGAGGCCATCACGCATACGCGCTGCGACTCACGATCCGTCACAATACCTACGTAGTATTCTTTTTTAATATCCGCGCCGTCTTCAATAAGCAAACGACGTACTTTTTGTCCCTCGGGACCGGTTTGGTGTGTGACCAGCTGCATCCCAAGAATTTCGTTAGCGAGTTGCTTAACCTCGTCCATTGAGCGAGCTAATTTCACCCCGCCACCCATACCACGACCGCCGGCATGAATTTGCGCTTTAACAACCCAAACTGGGCCCCCTAGCTTTTCGGCCGCAGCAACTGCTTCATCGACGGAAAATGCAGGAATGCCTTCTGGCACCGCTACACCGTACTTTCTTAACAGTGCTTTGCCCTGATATTCATGAATTTTCATTTAGTACCTGTCAGTCTAAGAACACATTAAAAAAATTGCTCATTTGCTGCGTTGCAACAAACAAGCAAAAACACTACGTATCGGGCTTCTCGTACCACTTAGGATAGTAAACCCGAACAATATCACCATCTGCACGTAAGGCATGACACCCATCAATATGAAAGGGGCGTTTATCCTGCTGCTGTGTTGTTGCCTTGATTCGATTCAAGCGAGTAGCAATCCCCTGCACCGCAGCAGTAGGCAAGACGTTCGTAAGTTCTGTCATATGCGTACAACCATATCGCCCCGCCAAGCGCGCACGCACATCGTGCCTAAATCCACGTAAGAGATTTAGACCGATCAATTGTCGATAGTCATCAGCGATAGTGGCACAGACTTTATAAGGCGCCGCTTCGTATTGAACCGCGGCATCTACAATGGTGTAACTGTCGTCGATAGTAATACGCAACAGCATATGGTGAACCGGCTGCCCTGCGGGATGTACCCCACCTTCGAATAGGGGAAAATCATACGATTTGGTGTCAACCAAGACAGCATCTAGATCCCACAGACCATCCTCTCGCTCAAATACCTCTACGGTCACAGCCCGTTTATGTAAAGGCGAGCGTTTCACTGATGTGGTTGGCAGAGACATACAGAAAACACCTAAGCAAAGACAAACAACAAAAACCAGTTAAGTATAACGCACCTACCCCCTAAGGCTGCAATTTTCCTCACTTTTGTCAGCAATATGTCAGCCTATAGGGTGAATTCCACAAAAAAGCCCCTTTTCCATGACCATATCATGGCTAAGGGGCATAATAAGCTTTAACCCTATAGCTTTAGGCTATAAGTGTTGGCGTAAATAACGTGCAGCGGCAACCATTTCTAGCAAAGCCGCCTGGGTTTCAGGCCAACCTCGCGTTTTTAAGCCGCAATCAGGATTCACCCATAATCGCTCTGCAGGGAGCTTTTGTGCAGCTTTTTGCATTAAGCTAACCATCCACTCTTGCTGTGGAATATTAGGCGAGTGAATATCATACACGCCAGGGCCAATGTCATTCGGGTAATGAAAGTCTTCAAACGCCTCTAACAACTCCATATTAGAGCGTGAGGTTTCAATCGTAATGACATCCGCATCCATGGCCGCAATGGCTTGCATGATGTCATTAAACTCGGAATAACACATATGAGTGTGAATCTGCGTACTATCTTTTACTCCACTAGTGCTAAGGCGGAAGCAATCCACTGCCCATTGCAAATAGGCCTCCCAGTCAGCACGGCGCAGCGGCAGCCCTTCTCGAATTGCAGGCTCATCAATTTGAATAACTTGTATCCCCGCTGCCTCTAAATCTAATACCTCATCACGCAAAGCCAACGCTAACTGCTGGCATGTCTCTTTGCGAGGCTGATCATCACGCACAAAAGACCATTGCAGCATTGTCACCGGACCAGTCAACATCCCTTTTACTGGCAGCGTTGTTAGAGATTGTGCATAAGCCGACCAAGCCACCGTCATAGGCGCGGGACGTAACACATCACCAAAAATAATCGGAGGTTTGACACAGCGCGAACCATAGCTTTGCACCCAACCATTTTGAGTAAAAGCAAAACCAGCAAGCAGTTCACCAAAATACTCAACCATGTCATTACGTTCTGCCTCGCCATGCACCAACACATCGATGCCTATTTCCTCTTGGAAGCGAATGACGCGCTCAATCTCTGCTTGGATGGCTTTTTCATACGCCGCATCGCTCACATTCCCCTCTCGCCAATCGCGTCGTAACTGACGTATTTCTTTGGTTTGTGGAAAAGACCCAATAGTTGTAGTGGGAAAAGCCGGCAAATTTAAATGTTTTCGTTGCACGTGAATACGCTCAGCAAAAGGCGTACGAGTACGTGAGATCTGATCTATTTTTTTCAGCTTCGCTCGCAGCTCAGGGTTATGCGTACGTGCTGAATGTGCGCGACTTTGCAAAGCAGATCTCTGTGCAAGCAGATATTTCTGATCTGCGTCCGAAACCGTCCCCTCTAAAAGCGCGATCAATAAGCGCAACTCTTCCAGTTTCTGCACAGCAAAAGACAGCCAGCTTTTTAATTCTTCATCTAGACCCGTTTCACTGCTTACATCCACCGGCACATGCAACAACGAACAAGAAGGAGCGATCCAAAGTCGCGATCCGAGCTGCGCACGCACCACTTGTAATTGGCGACTTAACGCATCCAGGTCTGAACGCCAAATATTACGCCCATCAATCGCCCCTACTGACAGCACCTGATCTGCCCCTAAGGCTTCTACTACAGCGTTTAGCTGTTGAGGTGCGCGCACAATATCAATATGCCAACCAGCGACAGGAAGCTGTTTTACCGTATCAATATGATGCGCAATACTTTCAAAATAAGTCGCCACCAGTAATTTAACAGGGCTTTGTGCTAGCTGCTCATAAGCAGTCGCATAGGCTTGTAACCAAGCAGGAGGTAAGTCCAGTACTAAAGCCGGCTCATCCACTTGCACCCACTCCACTCCCTGGGCTGCTAAGCGTTCGAGTATTTCTATATACACCGTAAGCAAAGCAGGTAATAGCTGTAATTTAGCCACATCCCCCGCCCCCTCACTAAAACTATCCCCTTTTGATAACCACAACCATGTTAATGGTCCTGGAATCACAGGTTTAACCTCAAACCCGGCTTGCTGAGCTTCAGCCACCTGATCAAATAAACTTTCGCGTGCAAGATAAAAAGACTGATTCGCCTCTAACTCTGGCACAATGTAGTGATAATTCGTATCAAACCACTTCGTCATCTCGCAAGCGGCTGCAGGCTGCCCTTGAGGGGCTCGACCACGCGCCATCCGAAATAACGTATCCAAATCCACACTGCTTCCGACTGGATGCTGAAACCGTGCCGGCACCACCCCTAAGGTTGTGGTCCACTCTAAAATGTGGTCATACCAGGCAAAATCACCCACTGGTACCCATTTAACCCCAGCCTCGTGTTGCAGCTGCCAATGTGCTTGGCGTAGTCGTGCGCCTTCTTGTTGCAAAGCTTCTTGCGACAGCTCTTGATTCCAATATGCCTCTACCGCTTTTTTTAGTTCGCGCTGTTTACCAATGCGCGGAAAACCCAGATTATGAAAAACAGTCATATACCTAAACCCCATAAGCAAATAAGGAAAATGCAATTAAGCAACCCATACTTACTATTGTCTAGGATATATGCCAAAATAAAAAATCAAATCCCACAAACATTATATGAATAAAACTCAACTAAAATCATGCTTGAAATTCGTCATCTTGAAACGCTGAGCGCTATTCGTGCCACCGGAAGCCTCCAAGAGGCGGCTGAAACCTTGCACGTCACCCAATCCGCTTTATCACATCAGCTACGCGACCTAGAGGTCCGACTCAAATTACAACTGTTAAACCGACGCACACGCCCAGCGCGCCTAACAACAGCAGCTTTGCGCATTTTGGCCCTTGCCGACGAGGTACTACCTAAAATTCGGGCAACAGAACGCGAACTACAACGCTTAGCGGCTGGTCGTACAGGTCGGCTTTATTTAGCCATAGATTGCCACTCTTGTTTCCAATGGCTCATGCCCACCTTGGATCAGTTTCGTGCCGATTGGCCTGACGTTAGCCTAGATCTTTCTGCCGCTTTTTCTTTTGCACCATTGCCCGCGCTATTACGCGGTGACTTAGACATGGTGATCACCTCTGACCCTCAACCTCTGGCTGGAATCGACTACACCCCTTTATTTCGCTACGAGCTCGTGTTGGTGATGGCTGCCAAACACCCTTTAGCCACGTATGCTTATATTGAACCGGAGCAGTTGGCAGATCAAACACTTATTACTTATCCCGTAGAAAAACAACGCTTAGATATTTTCACCCAGTTTTTAGATCCCGCCGACATCGAACCCGCGGAAATCCGCAAAGCAGAACTAACTCCCATCATTATGCAACTGGTCGCCAGTTTACGAGGTGTTGCCAGCCTTCCTAATTGGGCTTTAGCTGAATATCAACAAAACCCGTGGCTACGCACGGCCAAATTGGGAGAAAATGGGATTTGGCGCACACTCTATGCAGCCAAACGGAGTGAAGATAGCGATGCAGACTATATGGTGGCGTTTTTAGAACAAGCCCAACAGACATGTTTTCAGCACTTAAAAGGAATCGTTAAAGCGCTCTAAGATACGGCGTAACACCCCCGATCCAAATCCACGGTTTGCCATAAAACGGTATTGTTTTGCATAGGCTTTTTGATCGGTGGGCGCTTGGCCAAATTTCCGTTCCCAGATGTCATAAGCTCGCTCAAACTCCGTTTCTTTTAGGTCAGTCTGTGCCGCTTGAATATGGTTTTCATCTACACCATGTTGACGCAATTCTTGCAATAAGCGATACGTGCCAAATTTATTGGCGCGTCGATTAAGATGACTACGCACAAAGCGCTCATCGGATTGCCAATTTTGTTGCGCAAGCTCATCGAGCAAGCTATCTACCTGATCTGGATCCTCGGCGTGGCGTAATAGCTTGCGCCGTAACTCCACACGAGAATGCTCGCGCCTAGAAAGCAGGTCGATCGCACGGGCTTTCAGTGAGGGACCTGCTTTTTTCGGTGCAGGTGACGGAGTTTGAGCAGAGGTGATTTCCAGCTGCTCAAAGTTCTCGTCATCCTGAAAAAACTCCCAATTAGACATATATTATTTTTCGTCTTCCGCCGCCTTTGTTTCAGGGGTAGAAGCTACTGGAGCTTCTACGGGCTCCAGCAATGTAATGCCATGATGGGCTCGTACTTTGTTTTCAATATCACGCGCCATATGAGGATGCTCTTTAAGGTATTCGCGTGCATTGTCTTTGCCTTGGCCAATGCGTGTGCCCTCGTAGCTATACCAAGCACCTGCTTTGTCCACAATACCCGCCTGTACCCCTAGGTCAATGATCTCGCCTTCACGTGAGATGCCGCCCCCATACATAATATCGAATTCAGCCTGTTTAAAAGGTGGAGCCACTTTGTTTTTAACGACTTTAACCCGCGTTTCGTTACCAACCACCTCATCGCCACGCTTAATTGAACCAATACGGCGAATATCCAAGCGCACAGAAGAGTAAAATTTTAGCGCGTTTCCACCAGTAGTGGTTTCAGGGCTGCCAAACATCACCCCAATTTTCATGCGAATTTGGTTGATAAATATCACCATGCAATTAGCACGTTTAATTGTTGCAGTAAGCTTACGCAATGCTTGGCTCATGAGGCGAGCTTGCAAGCCCGGTAGCGAATCACCCATATCACCTTCGATTTCGGCTTTGGGGGTTAAAGCGGCTACCGAGTCTACGACAATTAAGTCCACCGAACCGGAACGCACCAGTGCATCTGTAATCTCTAGCGCTTGCTCGCCCGTATCGGGTTGGGAAATAAGCAAATCATTTAAATTTACACCAAGCTTGGCGGCATACTGAACATCTAACGCATGCTCAGCATCCACAAAAGCACATGTACCACCTAGCTTTTGCATCTCTGCGATGACTTCAAGCGTCAGGGTGGTTTTACCTGAGGATTCGGGGCCATAGATTTCAATGACCCGACCCCGAGGTAGACCTCCCACCCCTAAAGCGATGTCTAAACCTAAAGAGCCAGTGGAACAAACTTGAATATCATGCTCAACTTGATTGTCCCCGTAGCGCATGACGGAGCCTTTGCCAAACTGTTTTTCAATTTGAGACAGTGCAGCAGCTAAGGCTTTTTCGCGTTCGGCAGCAATGGCTTTATTGCGCTTATCATCCATGTAAATGTCCTTTAGAGTTAGGGGCATGCCCCATTCCAGTAAAAACCTATTATACTGTATAAATATACAGATATCTACTTTCTATGCCTACATGTTGGCATAGATACGATTCATTTTGCACCCTAAGCTTAGCGCATTTACATTATTTTATCTGTACGCATTATTCACCATAGGTAAAAAGTACCACCCCTTACCCGTCACTTAGCATTTATGCGTACAATGCTTTTTTATTCTTAAATTTTCTTGCAGCATTATGTGGTTTAAAAATTTACGCTTTTTTCGCCTCCATCCTGACTGGGATGCCGAGCACATTGACGACGCTATTGCTAGCCAAGCCTTTACTCCCGGTAGTAGCCAAGACCCTGTCAGCATAGGTTGGGCACCCGTACAAGAAAACGCAGATTTAGTACATCGCGTTAATGGGCAAATCCTTCTTTGTGTTAAAGCAGAAAAAAAACTGCTGCCAACCACTGTAGTTAATCAAATTGCTCGTGCCCGCGCCAAAGATAAAGAGGCAGAACAAGGCTATAAAGTAGGCCGCAAGCAAATGAAAGAACTCAAAGAGGATCTTATTACTGAGCTTCTGCCACGTGCTTTCAGCATAGAAAGGCTAACTCACATCTGGATCGATCCTGAAAACCGCTGGTTGGCTGTGGATGCTGCCGCTGCTGCGACTGCCGATGAGGTTATGGGCTTATTAGCCAAAACATTTACCCTTTTTCCTGCTTTACCCGTTTATACCGAACTAGCCCCTACCACAGCCATGACTGGCTGGCTCGCTCAAGCCGAGGCTCCCTATCCATTTAGCATTGATCAAGATGCAGAGCTGCGCGCCAGCGGAGACAGCAGAGCGGTGATTCGTTATGCCCGTCACAGTCTAGACAACGAGGAAATCCGACATCATATTTCTCAAGGTAAACAGTGCACCCGTCTTGCACTGACGTGGGCCGACAAAATCTCTTTTGTACTTAGCGATGGCTTAGAGATCAAACGCTTAGCAGCAACGGATTTATTAACTTCAACACAAGACCCCCATTACGAGGACGAAGCGCAAGCCTTTGATGCGGCCTTTTTCCTCATGTGCAGTGAGCTAAATCATTTATTACAAGAACTACTAAATGCCCTGGGTGGCGAAAAGGCTGAAGCCTAACGATGATATTCGCAGAGGCCATCGACATCTAAAAACATAATATGACGCCCGTCCACCGCTATAAAACCGCGGCTGGACAGGTCATGCAATATACGCGAAAAATGCTCAGGGGTTAAATTTAGTGCTGCCGCAATTTGCGCTTTAGAACAATGCAGCGTCGTTTTCACCCCATTTTTCAAAGGCAAATCCCCAAGCAAGTAACAAATAACGCGCTGAGTGCCTGAATGCAAATTCGCTGTTAACACATCCCCCAACAGCTGATGCAAACGCTCACTCAGTGTCGCCAATAAATGTCGCATTAAAGCCGGCTGTTGCGCTAAATAACCAAAAAATGCCTCAGCAGTAATCTTTAGCACTCGCACCGAATCCAGTGCTATGGCATCTACGCGATAAACACTGTTCATTAATAGGTAAGCGTCTCCGGCACTCTCACCTGCTTTAAGGCAATTGAACACCTTTACCTTGCCTGCTGGTGAGCGCATTTGTAACTGCACCTGACCACTATCTATAACATAAAAAGCGTCACAGTGACCCCCACGCTTAAACAAAAACTGCCCTGACTCAAATTGCAAAAATTCCGACTGAGCAAAAAGCTGTTTTAACGCATCTGGGCTCCAACCTTGAAATAAAGGATGTGCCGCCAACCGTTTAGGTGAAAGTAAAAGCGCTTCAGACATCAAGGACATGATGACCCCTAGTTAAATCAAACGTGAATAGGTAGCTGCTGTCGCCTGAGTCAGGTAGGCATCAAATACCATACTAATGGCGCGTACAAATAATCGCCCCTTAGCAGTGATCTGAATATGATGTGCGTCGGCCTGTATTAAACCCGCTTCCTGATAGGGAGCTAAAACGGCACGTTCTGCGGCAAAATGCTCAGCCACATCCAACTGATAGCGTTGGCTAAGCGAGGCAAAATCCACACGCATGCTACACATTAAAGTCATGATAATTTCGGCGCGAAGCTCATCCTCAGCACTCATCACCAACCCTCTAAATGTTGCCAACTGGCCAGCCTCAATGGCTGAGCGATAAGATTTGAGCGAGCGCTGATTCTGTACATGCGTACCACCGACCTTGCCAATTGCCGATACCCCTAGACCAATCAAATCACTTTGTGCTCGTGTCGTATAACCTTGGAAGTTACGATGTAAACTTCCATCTAAGCGAGCTTGGCTCAACTCGTCTTCAGGTAAAGCAAAATGATCTAAACCAATGTACTCATAGCCCGCGTCCAATAAACGCTGGGCCGCCATCAAAAAAATCGCCAATCGTTCATCAGCTGAAGGTAATAAGTCAGCATTAATCAAACGCTGTGCTTTAAAACGCTGTGGTAAATGGGCATAGTTATAAAGAGCAATACGGTCTGGTCGCAAAGATAATAGCGCTTCAACTGTTTGTGCAAACGTCTCTTGTGTTTGATTGGGTAACCCGTAAATCAAGTCCGTATTAATTGACTCAAACCCTGCAGCTCGACTTGCCGCCATGGCCATTTCTACCATTTCTAAGGGTTGAACGCGATTAATCGCTTGCTGAACCTGAGGATGAAAATCTTGCACCCCAAAGCTCGTACGATTAAACCCCAGCTCTGCTAGGTAAGAAAGAGTCTCAGCATTTACCGTACGCGGGTCAATCTCGATACCTAGCTCTGCGCTAGGTTCGAAATGAAACTGCTGCTGAATCCCCTGCATTAGCCGTTTAAGCTCTTCAGCGGGTAAAAAAGTCGGTGTGCCTCCACCCAAGTGCAGCTGCCCTGTTAAACGCTGCTCACCCAAATAAGGCGCTAGCAGCTGTAATTCCTGTAAAACCGTATCAACATAATGGCGCGAACGACTTTGATCCTGAGTAATTATTTTATTACAGGCACAAAAATAACAAAGTGAAGCACAAAAAGGCAGGTGAACATATACCGAATACGGGGGCGGGCTGACAAATTGCTGACGATGAGTTAAAGCCGTTATATAATGATCCGAGCTAAAGTCGTCTTGAAAGCGATCTGCGGTAGGGTACGAAGTATAACGTGGTCCCGAACGATCAAAACGTCGAATCAACTCCTCTGAAATCTGTACCGTATCAAGAGGTTCGGCTATTTCACCCATCATAAAACTCCAAATGCCTATAAAAAACGATTTTCTGTTTCCTATTATGACGTTTTTTAACTTTCCGCCTCTTGATATAGGTCAAGCCCACTTTTGCTGCCAGCCTCCGCTTTACGCTTTTTTTGTCATCACTCATGACAAACACCGTATGATTGACGTCTAAACTCCACTTTCTTACCGAGAGCCTGATGTACTTGCTCATAATTTTGGCCTTACCCTTTGTTGGCAGCCTAATTTCCTCACTACTTCCCGCCTCTCAACGAAAACTTCACGCCCTGTTGGCGGGTGGGGTCGCCTCTGTCTGCGCTGCCATTACCCTGGCTTACGCCCCTGCGATTTTTCAAGGGCAGATCATTCAATTTTCCTCAGCGTGGATCCCTGCTCATGGCATCGATTTCACCCTGCGTATGGATGGCTTTGCTTGGCTATTTAGCCTAATTGTGAGCGTAATGGGCGCATTGATTGCACTGTATGCCCATTATTATTTATCCCCGCAAGACCCTGCTCGACGCTTTTTTGCTTTTTTACAAGCCTTTATGGGCTCCATGTTAGGGGTGGTCATATCCGGCAACCTGATCCAACTTGTGGTATTTTGGGAGCTAACCAGCCTTTCCTCGTTTATGCTCATCGCCTATTGGTACCATCGCCGTGATGCGCGTCGTGGTGCCAGAATGTCTCTGGTAATCACCGGAGGCGGCGGGTTGTGTTTACTTGCTGGGGTGCTTATGCTGGGTCAAGTAGCAGGTAGCTATGATTTAAGCACTGTGCTGGCCACACGCGATGTGGTGCAAGCGCACCCATGGTATCCCATTTTGCTGGCGCTAATTGCGCTGGGTGCACTAACCAAAAGCGCACAATTCCCCTTTCATGTCTGGTTACCACGCGCCATGGCCGCCCCCACTCCGGTCTCAGCCTATTTACACTCTGCCACAATGGTAAAAATGGGGGTGTTTTTACTAGCACGGTTCTGGCCTATTATGGCTGGCACAGCCGCGTGGACGTGGGTAATTGGCGGTGCTGGTCTAATCTCTTTAACTTTAGGCGCTTACGTTGCCACCTTTCAGCGGGATATGAAAGGCGTTTTGGCCTACTCCACAATTAGCCATTTGGGCTTAATTACTCTGTTGCTGGGGCTAAGCACACCAATGGCCTTAGTCGCCGCCATTTTCCATATAATTAACCACGCTACTTTTAAAGCTTCTTTATTTATGGCGGCTGGTATTGTGGATCATGAAAGCGGTACACGTAACTTAAACCGCCTTTCTGGCTTACGCCACTATATGCCTATCACGGCTACCCTCGCTGCTGTAGCCGCAGCGTCAATGGCAGGCGTTCCGTTGCTTAACGGATTTATTTCTAAAGAAATGTTCTTTACCGAAACCATGTTTGCCGGCACTGGCAACTGGTTTAGTCAAGCACTTCCTATCGTAGCCGTGATAGCAAGTACCTTTAGTGTGGCTTACTCTTTGCGCTTTATCAGCCAAGTCTTTTTTGGCCCCCCAGCCAAAAACTTGCCTCGCACTCCTCATGAGCCCCCCCGTCTCATGCTCATTCCCAGCGCACTGCTGGTCTTTATCTGTTTAATTGTGGGGATTTTTCCAGCATATACCGTTGGTCCGCTGTTACATACGGCGGTGTACTCAATACTAGGAGTACAAACCCCAAACTACAGCCTACATGTTTGGCACGGCTTTAATCTACCCTTACTCATGAGTGTGATCGCCACCCTAGGCGGCATTGGGCTCATTTGGCTCTTAAATCGTTATCGCAAAGGTCGCTCAGACCGAGCCCCCTTTATTTACCAAATTAACGGGCGCCGTATTTTTGAATGGCTGATGGGTTGGATTGAAGCCGGAGCAGATGCGGTTATCCACTACACCTATTCCGATCGCTTGCAGCGACAAGTGCTTCTTATCATTCTAGCCACGGTGGGCGTAAGCATATGGGCATTACGTTCAGGCAATTGGTTTAATGTGCAGCAGCTCACTACACCCGACCCACTTTTTGCTTTGATGTGGGTAGCAGGAGCCGCCTGTGCAATCGGAGCAGCGTACTATGCCAAATTCCACCGCCCCGCAGCCCTCCTGTTATCTGGTGGCGCTGGCTTAGTCACCAGTCTTAGCTACGCCTGGCTATCCGCCCCTGACCTGGCCTTAACCCAGCTTGCTGTAGAGGTAGTAACCGTTGTCTTAATTTTATTGGGATTGCGCTGGTTACCTAAACGTGTACCACTACCAGATGGTCTAGGTATTTCTAAGGCGCGAGCTCGCTTTAGGCGCTCCAGAGACGCGGTGGTTGCCGTTCTTGGCGGCAGTGGGATTGCCGCACTGGTGTTTGCATTACTGAGCCGTCCGCATCCCGAGGGCGTGGCCCCCTTTTTGGTGGAAAAAGCCTTGCCTTTAGGAGGTGGAGCAAACGTCGTTAACGTAATCCTTGTGGATTTCAGGGGCTTTGATACCTTTGGGGAAATTACCGTTCTTGGTGTGGTCGCCCTAAGCGTGTATGCCCTCTTACGACGCTTCCGCCCACCGGTAGAAACAGTCGCCGCCCCTCTTGCGCGTCGTCAAAATCAAAGCGACGCCTTGCAAACAACCTTCGAAGAGCCTGATCCCAACGCCATTTTGCCCGAGGGCATTATGAAACTTCCCGCTGTGCTAGTGCGTTTGCTTTTACCTATTGCTGCTCTAATATCAGTCTACTTTTTATTACGCGGCCATAATTTACCCGGTGGTGGCTTTGTGGGCGGCCTGATCATGGCCACAGCGATTATTTTGCAATATATGGTAGGCGGTGTCGTGTGGGTTGAATCTCGCCCCTTAATCCAACCCCAAACATGGATTGCATTAGGTATGCTTACCGCCGGCTCTGCCGCTATGCTAGTTTGGCTTTATGCTAAGCCTTTTTTATCCGCTCAAAGCTGGAACCTAACCTTACCGCTTATAGGTACGATTCACACCTCCAGCGCGCTATTATTTGATATTGGCGTCTATATGCTAGTTGTGGGTTCAACCGTCTTAATGCTCGTTGCGATTGCTCACCAGTCTTTACGCTTTTATCGCAAGCTTCCTTCCATCCAAAAAGCCTTACAACAAAAGCAGGAGTCCTGATGGAAATTATCTTATCGTTAGCCATCGGTATTTTAGCCGGATCAGGAATTTGGCTCGTATTACGACCCCGTACTTTTCAATTCATTATGGGCTTGTCATTACTGTCCTATGCCGTCAACCTGTTCATTTTCGCCATGGGGCGTATTCATCTTGGTACCCCTCCCGTGATTTCTACGGAGCTAGGAGCAGATCCTAGCTTATATGCAGACCCTTTACCCCAAGCGTTGGTGTTGACTGCTATTGTTATTGGCTTTGCAACAACCGCTTTATTTTTAGTGGTGCTTTTAGCTAACCGCGGCTTTACTGGCACTGACCATGTGGATGGACGCGAGGAACAAGCTTAATGTGGCAGCAACATCTTCCTATTTTTCCTATCGCCATTCCACTGATGACCGCAGCACTTATGCTGCTGCTCAAAGACAAACACCGCCCTTTTAAATTAGCTTTAGGGACCCTGTCTTTAGCCTTGCAGTTTTATGTGGCAATTACCCTGTTAGGCATGGCTGATGGCTCGATTGCGACCAGTTGGCTACATGGCGTAGGAGTCTACCTATTGGGGGACTGGCCTGCTCCTTTTGGTATTGTCGTCGTCGTTGACCGGCTTGCCGCCATGATGCTTGTTCTCACGAACTTACTCGCTGCGGCAACCTGGTGGTATGCAACGGCTCGTTGGGATCGTGCTGGGGTACACTTCCACCCACTTTTTCAACTGCTTATTATGGGGCTAAATGGCGCCTTTTTGACCGGGGATCTTTTTAACCTCTTTGTCTTTTTTGAAGTCTTTTTAGCCGCCTCTTATGGACTAATGTTGCATGGCTCAGGTCGCGACCGCGTGCGCGCCGGTCTACATTATATTGCGGTCAATTTAATTTCCTCATTTTTATTACTTATTGCTATCGCATTAATTTACGGTATTACCGGTACCTTAAACATGGCTGATCTCGCCGTCAAAGCTGGCTATCTGTCCGGTGCTGACCGTTTGGTTTTTGAGGCAGCCGCAGCCATACTAGGTGTTGCTTTTCTGATTAAAGCTGCCGCTTGGCCTTTGAACTATTGGTTAATCGATACCTACGCGAATACCAGCGCACCAGTAGCTGGCATGTTTTCCATCATGACCAAAGTCGGTATTTATGCTTTGCTGCGGATTGGCTCGTTACTATTACCTACCGGCGCGCCGGCTGCTTTTGGTGGAGAATGGATGTTCCCTGTCGGGATTGCTACCTTAGCTTTTGGCTCCTTAGGTATGCTCGCCGCACACCAGCCTGAGCGCATGGCAAGCTATTGCATTATTATT
This sequence comes from Paenalcaligenes hermetiae, assembly GCF_039543645.1. Lineage (NCBI taxonomy): Bacteria > Pseudomonadati > Pseudomonadota > Betaproteobacteria > Burkholderiales > Alcaligenaceae > Paenalcaligenes > Paenalcaligenes hermetiae. Next base: position 305,887 of record NZ_BAABKD010000011.1, read on the forward strand.
TCCTCCGGTACGCTACTAGCCGCTTTAGGAATGCCTGGGGTGATTTTAACCGGGCCCGCTTTATATTACTTACTAAGCTCCGTTCTAGCTCTGGGCGCATTTTTTATGCTGCTAGAAATGATTGGACGCGTACAGCATTTTGGTTCTGACTTATTAGCTGTAAGTCAAGAGGCCTTTGATCTGGCCGATCCTGAAAGCGAAGATAGCTCCGACGATGTAGTTGGTATTGCCATTCCAGCCGCTATGGTGTTTCTTGGCATGTCTTTTATTGCTTGCGCACTGCTTATTATCGGCCTTCCGCCGCTATCTGGCTTTGTTGCTAAGCTCTCGCTATTATCTGCTGCATTAAAGTCCTCTGGAGCCACCAGTAACGCATGGATTCTTACTGCTACAGTATTGCTGTCCGGCTTTATCGGTATTATGGCATTGTCGCGCACGGGGATTCGACTCTTTTGGAGCTTTAGTGATCTCAATATTCCTCGGCTCCGTTTGAGTGAAGCCTTGCCCGTAGCAGGCCTTATCGTACTTTGCGGTCTTTTAGCCATGCGCGCAGGCCCCATCACCAACTACCTAGAACAAACCGCCGCCTATTTGGATCAACCCAATCAATATATTTCTGCTGTACTGGCGCGTGATCCTATCCGTTCTGTGGGAGTAGAGGCTCCATGAAATACTTACGCTTTACCTTTTTACCCCTACTTTTATTTTTCTTATGGCTCTTGCTTAACGGGTTTTCTACCGCCCACGTCGCGCTCGGTGCAGTTTTAGCCATCGCCTTAAGCGTAGCGGCAATTCCTTTCCGCCCTATACGTGCCACCCTATCGCATCCTTTTCTAGCCCTGCGTTTATGTTGGCATGTCGCCGTCGATATCGTGAAATCCAACTATGATGTGGGTCGTATTGTCCTCTTTACCCAACGCGCCGAGCCCACCCCTGGTTTTTTACCCATTCCATTAACCTTACGCGATCCACATGGGCTAGCCGCTTTAGCTTGTATTATTACTTATACCCCTGGGACCGTTTGGGCGGGTTTTGATGAAAGCACCCATACATTAACCTTGCATATTCTTGATTTAAAAGACGAGCAGTTTTGGCTGGATACGATTCAGAAACGTTACCAAGGACCTTTAATAGAGATTTTCGAATGAGCATCTATATTTACTGGGCGAGCTTATTTGCACTACTATGCTACACCCTAGGCATGGGAATATCCGCTTACCGCTTACTCACAGGACCAACGGCTGCAGATCGTGTCTTAGCATTAGATACAATGTATAGCAATGGGCTAATGGCGCTACTTGCTCTAGGCTTGCGCTTTGACTCCACCCTCTATTTTGATATTGCTCTTTTAATTGCTTTATTTGGCTTTGTTGGCTCTGCCGCGATGGCTAAATTTTTACTTCGGGCCGAGGTCATCGAACCATGACAACCTTTCCTCTTTGGCTTAACCTGCTTATCGCTTTACTGATCGCACTCAGTGGAATAATCACCTTAGTAGGCACTCTGGGTTTAGTTAAGCTGCGTCATTTTTACTCTCGGATGCACGCCCCCACTCTGGGTAATACCTTAGGCGTTTTCTGTATGCTTGTGGCCTGTGCTCTAGTTGCCAGCTTCAGTACGCAAAAACTCTTAATTTACCCATTAATCATTACAGTGCTTTTAGTCATTACCTCTCCTGTAACGGCCATTTTGCTAATGCGCGCCGCAATTAAGCGCGAGCTTCGACAACGCATGGCTGACTATGCTCCTGATGAGCCAGGTCATATGGATATGCCTTTAAAATCCAAAGGGGAGCCCCCATCTCATACATAACTGACTGCAAGTGCTTACTTTAGGTTACGCGTAGCCTTGTTACACTTTAATGATGTTCAACCAGATGGAGTTTTATGATGAAAAAAATTGCTATGGCACTCAGTGCTGCCACACTCGCTTTTGGTTTTGCGACATCCAGTCACGCTCAGCCTATTGATCCTCAGCAAGCCTACCAAGAGGCCATGGCTCAATGTGAGATGCTCAGCGGTGATGCAAAAACGAACTGCCGACGGGATGCGGGTGCAGCGCTGCAACAAGCAAAACGCAATCCAAAGCAGCACGTCGATGAACAAACTTTAGCTCGTCATCGCACAGCGCGATGTCAAGCCCTACCAGAGCATTTACGCGAAGACTGCTTGGCGCAAATGACAGGTCAGCATGAAACTCAAGTCTATGGGTCCGTAGAAGGTGGCGGTATTTTACGCCAAACAACAATTACCATACCGGGTGAACCCTATCAGCCAGCACAACCTGCTGTTATTGAGTCCTCTCCGACTCCATCCCCGGTTCAATAACAGGAAAACGTCGTCTAAACCCTGTGCCCCTACGGGGGCCTGGAAAGACCACGCTAATACGTGTTCCCCTAAAATGCGGGCGGCTAATTAAATTCCAACCTGCTCCGTGTGCCAAAGCGATTTCTCGTACAATAGCTAAACCAAGCCCCGAACCATCGCTTTGTGAGCTATCCGTCCCACGATAAAATGCCTCGAATAACTGGCTTGCTTGATTTAAGCCTATTCCCACTCCGTCATCCTCTACACTTAAAGTAGGGGGATTCGCACTAACCCGTAACGTAATCCTCTCTTGCGCTTGAGCATAACGTAACGCATTATCAATTAAATTGCCTAAGAGCTCATCTAAAAGCAACGGATCCGCATCAACCCATACTGGCTGCTCAGGAGCAGATAGCTCCAGTCGTAAATCATGCTGATACGTAGCAGCTAGCCATTCGGCCCCACTAGTGCGTGCCCACTCACATAAATCCAAACGAACAAAGCAATCTTGAGGGCTCGCCGCAGAGTCCGCACGTGCTAACACAAGTAACTGTTGCCCTAATCGAATCATACGCTCGGTGCTTTGCTTAATGCGTTGAGCCTGTTCACGCAGATCCTCTGGTAACGGTTTGGTGAGCATCAGCTCAGACTCTAAGCGTAAAGCGCTTAGTGGTGTACGTAGCTGATGCGCGGCATGCGCAATAAAGCGCTTTTGCGCGGCAACGCTTTGATCCAGACGCACTAATAACTGGTTAAACTGATCAACCAAAGGCCGTAACTCTGCGGGTAAATCTGCTGCGCTCAATGGTTGGAGCGACTCTGGATCCTGCGTTTGAATATCCTGCCCTAAACGCTCTACGGCTCGTAGACCGGATTTCAGCCCAGCGATTAACACCCAGCCAAAAAGTGCCACCCAAAGCAACTGGCTCAACAACATAGTCCAAAAAATATCACGTAAGAGCCAGTCCTCTAAGTGCATACGACTAGTAAGCACCCATGTCACCGCCAAATCTAACAATACTAATAAGGCGATGGGTGGAAACAAGCGTATCATCAAGTGCCGCGCTAAGCTGTTTTTACGTAAAGAGTTACGAATCTGTTTAACCATAGCGTTTAACGCTGGGGGACTTCGAGCGCATAACCAAAACCACGCACCGTCTGAATCAACACCCCAGTATGCTCTAAGCGCTTACGCAATCGATACACATAAACCTCAACGGCGTTATCACTAAAGTCCGTTGAGCGGTCGGATAAGGATTGAATGATTTGCTGTTTCGTGACGACTTTACCGGCACGCTGCATCAGCAGTTCTAATAAAGAGAACTCGCGCACCGATACATTGAGGCGCTGCCCCTCGAACAGTAGCTCTTTATTTTGTGTATCTAAACGCAAAGGCCCTGCCTCAAGAATATGTTGTAACTGGGCGTGATGACGCCGCCCTAAAGCACGGACCCGTGCAGCTAACTCTGCCAGCTCAAAAGGCTTAGTCACATAATCATCGGCGCCCGCATCTAAGCCTGCCACACGATCCTCGAGGGCATCCCGCGCTGTTAAAATCAATACAGGAACCGTATGCCCCGCTGCACGTAATTGGCGCAACGCTTCTAACCCACTTAGCTGTGGCAGATTTAAATCCAAAACCAATAAATCAAAACGCTGTTGCTCACATTGCAAAAGCAGCTGATCACCTTGGGTAATCAGCTGCGCTTCATGGCCTTGGGCTTGCATAAAGTCACGCAAAGCGGGACCTAGGACCCGGTCATCTTCAATAATTAGTACTCGCATACTGCGATTTTATACCGAGTCGCTCATTTTAGGGAGCTGGCGTATCAGGACGTGTCACAAAACCCAAGCGTGTTAGTCCCGAGGCTTTGGTTCGACTCATAACCTGTGCTAATAGCTCATAGCGGGTTTCCTGGTCAGCTCGAATCCTTACCTCCGGCTGCGGCGTATCTTGGGCAAAGGGTTGCAACGTCGTCGTTAGGTCTTCTAAGGCAACCTCTTCATTGTCCAAATATAAAAGCCCCTCGGGCGTAATCGCCAAATCCAGGTATTTTTTTTCATTTTCAACAGGTTGTGCGCTGGCCTGTGGCAGCTGTACCGAAATAGAATGCGTCAGCAAGGGGGCGGTGATCAAAAAAATCACTAATAACACCAGCATCACATCAATCAACGGCACCATGTTGATTTCTGCGTTGGTATGACTCTGTGAGCCCCCCCGATCAAAACTTCCAAACGACATAATGGCCTCTATTTTGTATTGGGTTTACCGTTTCCATCCGACACTTGCTGGCCCGTGGTCAAAAAGGTAAATAAGTCATGGGCGAAAGCATCCAGCTGAGCTAAATACACACGGTTGGTACGCACAAAAGCGTTGTAAGCTAATACGGCTGGAATCGCGACGGCCAAGCCAAGTCCGGTCATGATCAATGCCTCGCCCACTGGGCCGGCAATACTATTGAGTGCTACCTCGCTAGACAGACCAATATTAATCAACGCGTGATAAACCCCCCACACAGTACCAAACAAACCGACAAAGGGCGCCGTCGACCCAACCGAAGCCAACAAGGTTAACCCATTTTCTAAACGTGCGGTTTCCTCATCGATCACTTTACGCATGATGCGGGTAATAAACGATTCGGTTGAACCTTTTTCCTCTAAGCGCAAAGCTCCATATTTCGCATGATGACTTTGAGCATGAATCGCATGACTAGCCAAATGAGAAAACGGTTCGTTGGCCCCATGTGTTGCGATTTCATTTTTTACCTGCTCTAAGGAGCTAGCGGCCCAAAACTCACGCAAAAACTTTTTAGAGCGACGTTTTAAGCGGAAAGAAATAAAGCCTTTTACTAAAATCAAATACCAGCTTGCGATAGACATGATGACTAACACCGCAAAAAGGCTTTTACCAACCCAATCACTTTGAGCGATAAAATGTAGCATGCCCCCCTCTTGTGCTTGCGCTTGTGAAAGCGCCATGGGCGCCGAGCTGGTCTCGGTCAGTTGTTGAGTGGCCTGCTGTAAAGGCTGTTGTAAGTCAGTCGTTGCATCATTGATTTGGGCTAATCCTAACAATAACGCATCAAATAGCTCCTGCATCATGCCTGAGTCCTATAAAACAAAATCAAAAGGAATATCTGCCATGGCTTTATACGCAATGCCATTTTCGGTATAGGGTTTAAATTTTACTTTGCGCACCGCGGTTAAAGCGGCTTGATCCAAACGCTCATGTCCTGATGAGCTTTTTACCCAAACATCCATCACCGTGCCTTGGGGAGAAATCAAAACACGCACGATGACCTTGCCCTGCTCATTTCGACGCTGCGAAGCACGTGGATAAACAGGCCGTGGCGGCGCCCCCAAGTAATTCACTTGCCCAACCACCCGTGGACGATCTGGGTCAACGGCTTTAGCCTGCTGCCCACCTACTGCTTTATCCATTTGGCTACGCTCTGGCGCGGTGGCTGGCTGCGCTTTTTCTGCCACAGGGACATTTGGTTTAGGTTGCGGCTTAGGCGCAGGCTGAGGTTTAGGTTTAGGCTCGGGTTTGGGCTTAGGTTCCGGTTTGGGCTTAGGTTCCGGCTTGGGCTTAGGTTTTTCTACCACTGGCTCAGGAATAACCGGATCCTCTACGACCGGCTCGGGCTCGGGCTCTGGCTCTGGCTCGGGTTCAGGTTCAAATTCGGGCTCTGGCTCTGGCTCTGGCTCCGATTCAAATTCAGGCTCAATCTCCTCTTGAGTAGCTTCTTGAATTTGCTCTGCTAGTTGTTCCGCCGCCACATGCTCTTCGAATTCATTTAAATCAAATAGACTAACGCCTATTACCTCTTCCTGAGCAGGCTCCCCTACCATTTTTGGTGCGGACTGATGCAACATAAATGCAAACACCCCAGCATGCAGACTAACTGCTGCCGTTAAGCCAGTGATTTTTAACCAAAGACGAGAGCGTTCCAACGAATGATGAGAGGGGTGTGGCATACCTACGCCTACAAATAGTCATATTTACAGGCGCACTAAAGCACGCCAACCAAAGCGCCATCTTAGCAGTAATGATAATAGTTATCAATACCATTTAATAAATACTAAGTACTAAGCTGGTCACCAAGAGCGTGCAATGCATCTAAGCCAACAATTTCCTGATCTTGTAGCGGAAGCTGGCGTAAAGGGTATCCAGCAAACCGCTGCTGAATATCGGCTAAATAGGTTTGTTGTCGCTGCAAATGAGACTGCCAAAAAGCCTCGCCCAGCGTAGAAGGTAATACCCGATTAATCACTAGCCCTGCCACTTGCACCCCAATATCCGTTAGCGCCTGTACGGCCCGATCTGTTTCCAGTACAGGCAATCGCTCGGGGGTAAGAACAAAAACAAAAGCGCTTTGTGTAGCATCATGCAAAATACGGCGGGCTCGATGAAATAAGCGTTGACGCGCTAATAAGGTAGAAGCCAACTCTTGGCTTTTTGAATCTAAACCAGAGTCGGTGTTTTGGTGCGGATCTGAAAGCACGTGTGCTACATCACGCTGTGGAGTCAAATGAGAAAGCACCTTCGCTAACTGCTCTGAGCGCTGATTGTGTTTTAATAATCCATCCGTCCAAGCGGCGATAATTTCGGGTAAGCTCAATAAGCGTAAGGTATGTCCTGTGGGCGCTGTATCAAAAATAATCAGATCATATTCGTCTAACCCGGTATCCAATAAGTTTGCCATCCGCTCCAAGAGCGCTGCCTCCTGCGCTCCGGGCGATAGGCGGGACAAACGTAAATGACGTTGTAATTCATGGATTTGATCAGGCCCTGCAAAACGACGCATTTGAGCCAGCACCCGATCCAAATACGCATCGACCTCTTTTTCTGGGTCTAATTCTAAAGCGTAAAGATTAGGAGTCAAATGTACAATGGCCGCCCCAATAGAGCGACCAAACACATCCGCTAAACTATGAGCCGGATCGGTAGAAACCAGTAAAACCCGCTGTGTCTGCGAGGCGCGTAGTGCTAGTGCCGCCGCCACCGTTGTTTTACCGACGCCACCTTTACCGCCAATGAGTAAAACCCGCTGTTGAAATAATGATGATATGTTTAATGACATCAACAGCACCTGAAGTGATCTAATGGCGAACGCTCCATACCCATTCGAAGATGCCAATCATGGAACCGCTGCAATAAAATCGGTTGTAGTTCCAAGGTATACCACGAAGCGGGATTCGGTACGCCCATCATTTCAGAAAAAACCAATAACATAAATAGGTCGTCCTCCTCGCGTTTTGCCCGCGCAATCGCGGCACGATAAGGAGCATTATAGTATTGCGTACCCAGTGTATTGGCTTGCTCACACCAATGTTTAAGCCGTGACCAAATCCCGTCCATGATGCTTCCTTAATTCGAAGCGATGAGTTTACGCTTTTCTGAGCGCAGTGCACTCACGCACTCTAATGTCACCAAAATAGCCGCTACCAATACGATCAGATCTAGCCCAAATAAGAACCAGTCTTCTTTAAGATAAAAACCGTGAAGCTGTATAAGCAGCGCCGCCAAAGTCATCAGCAATAAAAAAGCCAAAGGCACAATAACGTAGGTTGCGGTCACACGCTTACGTACTAGCATGACAGCAATAACTAATAAGGTTAAGCCGGCTAACAGCTGGTTGGTTGTACCAAATAATGGCCAAATCAGTAAACCACCAGAACCATCAGCGCCCCCAGCACCAAAAGCCAGTATCAAGCAGCTCCCAACCGCCAAGAAAGTGGCCGGTAACGGTTTCCCTAACCATTTAATATTGTAGATTTCACCCCACTCTTGGAAAATATAACGCTGTAGGCGTAGACCTGTATCCATAGTGGTGCCAGCAAACAACGCCGCCATCACAGTAAGCATCGTAGCTGCAATCTCTGCGTTAAACCCTAAACCTGCACTCAAAATGGTTGCTCCACCATTAACAAATGCACCCACCCCGCCTTTACCGAAAGCATCATAAACGGCTTGCCAGTCTGCCAATGTAGCAAAACCTGCCGTGGCCGCTACAATCGCCGCCAAAGCAAGAGCGCCCTCGCCCACGGCACCAAAGTAGCCAACCAAACGAGCATCGGATTCTTTGTTGAGCTGTTTAGATGTGGTGCCCGAGGCCACTAAACCGTGAAAACCAGAAATCGCGCCACACGCAATCGTTACAAATAACAACGGAATCATAGATGGTGTGCCGGCAGGAACCTCGGCATTAATTGCCGGAGCGACAACAGTTGGGTTTGCAATAAACACCGCAACATATAACAACCCAAGCCCAACAAATAACTGCAAGCCATTAATGTAATCCCGTGGTTGCAGGAGCATCCACACCGGCAGCAAAGAGGCAACCGCCGCATAGAAAAACAATAATAAAATCCAGGTGGCGTTAGCGGATAATCCCATCACCTGATCAGGCAGGCTCAAAGGAACGGCAGGACCGATGTAGATTAGAGCATATAAAACAGCCACCCCTACAAAAGACACCAAGCCTAGGCTAGCTTTGGCGCGGTAGATAAGCTGTCCAATAACCAAAGCAACGGCGATGGCCCCCCACACGGGGATAACGGAGCCGGGATTATTAATAAGTAACCCAGCAATCACGACACCAAACACCGCGTTGACCATGAGCAAAACCAGAAAGATCACGATCATAAACACAGAGCGTGCCCGTTTACCCACCACATCACCAGTGAGCGCCCCAACGGATTTGGCATTATTACGGATACTGGCCCAAATAGCACCAAAGTCGTGCATACCAGCAAAAAACACAGTCCCGAGGGTTACCCATAAAAATGCCGGTAACCATCCCCAAATAACAGCGATAGCGGGCCCTACAATAGGTGCCGCCCCTGCTACTGAAGTAAAATGATGCCCCCACAACACGTATTTATTGGTCGGCACAAAATCAATACCGTCTTCAAATTCGTGGGCAGGTGTTGGACGAGAGTCGTCAAGTTGGAAGATTTTTTCGGCGATAAAACGCGAATAGAAGATATAGCCTAGAGCCATACCACCCAGCCCTAGTACAACCAATAGGATGGCACTCATGTGTGTCCCCCTTTGTACGTTGTTGAAAGGTGCAGCAGGATGTATTAACGTTAGCTACTTGCTAATTAACGCTACCTTATCTTTATAACAAAGAGGCTGTTGGGTTGAACCTGTGATTATCCCTAAGATCACACATAAAACCACTAGGCAAAAAAAAAGAACTCAGCGTGATGCTGTCGTTCTTTTTTAGACGAAGATGGTGGGTGTTGACGGGATCGAACCGCCGACCTACGCCTTGTAAGGGCGCCGCTCTACCAGCTGAGCTAAACACCCATCTTTAGTCTGAGGTTGTCACAAAATAAAAAAGGACTTGTATTAAGCCCTGATATACAACAAGTGCTGGTGGGTGTTGACGGGATCGAACCGCCGACCTACGCCTTGTAAGGGCGCCGCTCTACCAGCTGAGCTAAACACCCATTTGGTCTTGCTGCATGTCGTTTGCTGCGACAACAAAAATAATTATAGGGCGTATAAAAAATAAATGCAAGCGTTTTTTGCATTTATTTCTACGCCCTAACTTACATTAACCGTTTACGGCGTCACGCAAGGCTTTTCCAGGACGGAACTTGGGCACAATAGCCTCTTTGATTTCAATGGTTTCACCTGTACGAGGGTTACGACCTGTACGCGCCGCACGCTCAGAAACAGCAAACGTACCAAAACCAACCAGAGTCACGGATTCTTTTTCTTTGAGTGTGGTGGTAACCGCATCAATAAAAGCGTCTAGCGCACGACCTGCCTCGGCTTTAGATAAGTCAGCTTTGTTGGAAATGAAGTCGATTAGTTCGGTTTTATTCATTTAAGAATTACCCCTGAATAATGAATAACAGCACAAAAAACTGTGCTGTGATGAAAAGAAATGGAAACGGCGATCAGGTAGCGGTTTCACCCCCAAACGCAACCATGCGGTATTAAGCCTAGATTTGTGAACGCTGTCAAGACAAAACATGCTGAAAGCCGCATCAATACAGTGTTTTTAACACTTAACGCGCAGAATGTGAACACCCTTGGGCACAAAAGCGGCTCAACTACAATAAATCTATGCTTTTACACCGAAAAAGCGCTAAGGGCTTGACTGAAATCATGAATCAAATCCTCGGTATCCTCTATCCCTACAGAAACACGCAACAACCCATCCGCAATCCCCATCAGCGCCCGCTGCTTAGGACCCATTTCGTAATAGATGGTATGAGCCACGGGTAAGACCAAACTTCGGTTGTCGCCCAAATGGGTCGATAAAGCCAAAACACGCAGCCGGTTTAAAAAAGCAAAAACATCAATATGAGGCTGCAGCTCCACACTTAGCAAAGCCCCATAACGACCAGAAAAATAATCTGTTGCGCGCTTATGCTGCGCATGGCTTGCCAAACCAGGGTAATGAACCTGCACAACCTGTGGATGCGCGGCTAAAAACCGTGCTAGGCTCAGCGCATTATGACAGGCTTTGGCCATGCGCAAGGATAAGGTTTCAGCGCCTATCATTAGCCGGTGTGCCGTATCGGACGACATCGCTGCCCCCATGTCGCGCAAGCCTTTTTTCTTAATTTGTGTTAAGCCCCAATTAGCTCGGTTGCCTTGACGATACGCTTCAAAAATATTCGGGTAATGCTGCCAATCAAATAACCCCGTGTCCGTCACGGTGCCGCCAAGAGCATGCCCATGCCCGCCAATTGCTTTAGATAGAGAATTAATCGCCAACCCGGCTTTAAATTTTTTGGCAGGCGCTAACCAAGGTGTGCTTAATGTATTGTCAATCACAAACAATAAACCTTTTTGTTCACACCATCCCCCTATTTCAGCCAAATCCGCCAACTGAGTGCCAGGATTAGCAATGGTTTCACTAAAAACCATACGTGTGTTTGGTTGATAAGCGGCTTTTACCTGCTCCACATCGGTGGCATCCACCAAGGTCACCTCGACCCCAAACTGCTGTAAGGTGCCTAAAACACTATTGGTATTTCCAAAAATATATTTACTGCAAATAAGATGATCGCCTTGGCGCAACAAAGTAAAAAAAACAGCCGTAATGGCGGCCATGCCTGACGCAAAGCTCACGCTCCCCACCCCTTGCTCCATTTGGGTGATTTTACGTTCTAAAGCCGCCGTGGTTGGTGTACCTTGGCGCGCATAGCTAAAACCGGGTTTACCTTGAAAAACAGCCGCTAGCTCATGGGCGTCTTCAAAAGCGTACTCAGACGATGGATGCAAAGGCTGATGCACCGCACCATATTCTGTGCCCGCACGCCGATCCGCATGTAATAAAGTCGTGGTAAAACCATTTTCACTCATGATGCTATCCAAAAAAGGCCGCGATCAGGCGGCCTAGTTAATGCTAAATTTGATAAACCGATGGATTTATTATGCGGCGAGAAACCGCGATTCTAAAATTCAGGCTTAGACAAATTGGTTATAAGTTTTTTACTTTGCTTGTCGTTGACGTAAACTTTCATAGAGACAAACAGCGCTGGCTACGCTGACATTTAAACTTTCTACTGAACCCAACATGGGGATACGCACCAACTCATCACAAGTCTCACGGGTTAAACGACGCATACCCTCGCCCTCGGCTCCCATTACCCACGCCATGCCTCGGCAAGCATCGACATCGTGCATGCTGGCCGCGGCCTCGTCATCGGTACCTACAAGCCAAATATCTCGCTGTCGCAACTGACGCATCGTGCGCGCTAAATTCGTCACCGTGATATAGGGTAACGTTTCAGCCGCCCCGCAAGCCACGCGTCGTACTGTTGGGTTTAGCCCCACCGCACGATCTTTGGGGGCGATCACCGCATGGGCACCAGCCGCATCAGCAGTACGTAAACATGCCCCTAAATTATGGGGGTCCGTCACACTATCTAAAATCAATAGCAATGGTTTGATGCCTTGATCTTCTAGCTCATCTAACAATTGGTCTACATCCAACGTCAAATTCAGCTCTGTCGCTAACGCTACCACCCCTTGATGACGTACGCCTTTGGCCATGGCATCTAGACGCTGCTTATCCACAAAGATCAAACGCAAACCTGCGCGCTCTGCTTGCGCAATAAAATTTTGCATGCGCTTATCACGACGTGCCTGCTCAACATACAGTTCCTTAATGGTTTCTTGCGCATGGCGAATACGGGCTTGCACTGCATGAAAACCCGCCAGCATTTGTAATGACATACTACTTTTTTCCTTGAGAGATTAACGTCGTGTTCGTTTTAGTTTTGCTTTACGTGCTGCCGCCCGCTCTGCTGCCGCGGCTTTACGCGCTGCGGCACGGCGCTCGCTCGCGGTTCCCTTTAAGTCTTTAGGCTTAGCTGGCGCCGCTTTTTTCTGCGGTCTGGGCCGACGCTCTGTTGCACCAGTAGTCAGTGTTTTATAAGCACTGCCCTCAATGAGACGAAAATCGATTTTCCGTGTTTCAAGGTTAACTCGAGCTACCTGAACCTGAACCGAATCCGTCAGCTTATAACGAATCCCCGTACGCTCACCACGCAAATCGTGTGTGGCTTCATTAAAGACAAAATAATCCGAGCCCAGCTCAGAGACATGCACCATGCCTTCAACGTAAAGCTTATCTAGTGTGATAAAAATACCAAAAGCGGCAACGCCGGTAATTTTACCGCTAAATACCTCGCCAATGTGATCTTGCATGAAGTAACACTTGAGCCAAGCCTGCACATCATAAGAAGCCTCATCAGCACGGCGCTCACGAGCAGAAAGCATCACCCCTAAACGCTCCCATACTGATTGCTCGCGCTGCCTTGCGCTCAACTGCTCATCCCCTGGCTCCGCCCCAATATCGGGCACATAGCGTTTTTTCGCTAAGATAGATTTAATGACACGATGGGTAAGCAAATCAGGGTAACGTCGAATTGGCGAAGTAAAATGTGTATAAAGCGGATAGGACAAACCAAAGTGCCCACCATTTTCTGGGCTATAAATTGCTTGCTGCATAGAGCGCAAACACATGGTTTGAATGATCTCGAAATCCGTACGCCCACGTGCCTGATCAATCAACCGCGCATAATCGGCGGTTGTTGGCTCATCGCCCCCATCAAGATGTAGGCCTAGCGTACGCAAATAGTCCCGAAACAATTGCAGCTTTTCTGTTGTAGGGCTTTCGTGCACCCGATAAAGGCCGCTGCGTTTGTGCCGCGTCATAAAGTCTGCCGCACAGGTGTTCGCCGCTAACATAAACTCTTCGATAAGCTTATGCGCATCATTTCGTACCAACGGCTCAATGCGCTCAATGCGCCCGAGCTCGTTACTGATGATTTTGGTTTCTACCGTATCAAAATCAATCGCTCCTCGGTCTTTGCGCTGAGCCAACAGCATCTGAAAAAGCTCGTAACTACTTTGCACCATGGGTAATAACGTGCCAAGCGATTGAGCAATAGGACCTGTCGGCTGTTGGATAGCTTCCCAAATTTGCGTATACGTAGTGCGTGCATGCGAATGAATGACCGCAGGATAAAACTGATAGGCGGTAATCCGGCCAGCGCGTGCGCCCTCGCCTGGAATCACCATATCGCACACCAGAACCAAACGATCCTCTCCTGGGTTCAAGGAGCAGATTCCATTGGATAACGACTCTGGCAACATAGGGATCACCCGTCGTGGAAAATACACGCTCGTGCCCCGTTCAATGGCATCTTGATCAATCGCATCATTAGGGCGCACATAATGGCTAACATCTGCAATAGCGACCAATAAACGCCAGCCCTTACGATAAGTCTTCCCCCGTCCTACATTGATTTGCTCACAATACACCGCATCATCAAAATCTCGTGCATCTTCGCCATCAATGGTAATAAATGCCAAGTCACGTAAATCAATGCGGTTTTTGTAGTCTGCGGGGCGTAGTTGCTGCGGGATTTTCGCTGCTTGTGCCAGGGTCTGCTCGGAAAAATCCACCGGAACATCAAATTTGCGTACCGCAATTTCAATTTCCATACCAGGGTCATCAATTTCCCCTAGCACCTCGATAATTTTACCTTGGGGTTGCAAGTGACGCGCCGGCTGCCGTGTGATTTCCACCGTCACAACTTGTCCTGGTTTAGCCCCGTTAATATCAGCAGGGGCGATAAAAATATCGTGTTTAATGCGTTGGTCTTCTGGGGCAACCGTATAGATACCCTGTTCTTTATGCAAACGCCCTACCAAGCGATTTGTTGCACGCTCTAAGACCTCTACAATAATGGCCTCGGGCTTGCCACGATACACCCCATTTGCGCGCACCAGCACCCGGTCGCCATGAAGCACCCGCATCATTTCACGGGGAGATAAAAATAAATCCGGCGTTTGCCCGTCATCACGGATTAAAAAACCAAAGCCATCACGATGGCCTTGGACCCGCCCAGAGATAAAAGCTGATTTCTGATTCAAACGAATACGCTCTTGTGCGTCAATGTCAATTTGCTCATCTCGCTGCATGGCGGCTAAGCGGCGCTCAGCACCCACCGATATCGGATAAGCAATGCGCAATTGCTGCGCGAGTTGTTCTAAGGTAAGCGGCTGCGTTTGCTCACGCAAGCACGCTAAAATGTCCTCACGGCTGGGGACATAAGGATCAAAGTCGGGGGGTAATTCATACCGGTCCGCACCTTCGTCCATATTCTGTTTAGATGTCGTCATTTTTTTGGTCAAAGGGGACTTCCATTTTTAAAAGACTAAGTTTATAATTTTTTAGTTGCATTTGCCCAGATGGCGGAATTGGTAGACGCGCATGGTTCAGGTCCATGTACCGCAAGGTGTGGAGGTTCAAGTCCTCTTCTGGGCACCACCTTTCTTTCTCTTGTTTTCCTCATAAAGAAAAAATCCTAAAGAAACAAGGGTTTCGGGTTTTTCTGTTTCGCTTTTTTGCGCAATAATAAAAGTAATCCAAAGCAAAAAGCCCCATAGATGCCCCATGCTTTGCCCCATAACGTCTTTTTTTAGATCTGAGGCCCCACAGCCCCATACTATATCGACATGGCTAGCATTCAAAAACACCCTAAAGGATACAGAGCGCAAATAAAGCTCACAGTTCAAAAAGGGCAACCTCCTGTTCGCGATAGTCGTATCTTCTCAACCAAAAGAGAAGCCCAGATTTGGGCATCATTACGAGAGCAGGAAATTAGAGATTCCTTTTCAAAAGAACCTAAATCACAGTATACATTACTTGATGCACTGAGAAAGTACGCAGAAGAAATTTCCCCCAACAAAAAAGGTCATCGTTGGGAAAGCGTACGACTGCAAGCGTTTGAAAATTACAACTTGCCACTAGAGAAGGCTCTAGGTGAAATCACGCCTAGCGACATAGCCATCTTTCGAGACTCTCGATTAAAAAAAATAACCTCAAGCTCAGTTCGCCGGGAAATCTCTCTTCTCTCTTCTGTTTTTGAAGCAGCCAGGGTTGATTGGGGCTGGACTGACTCAAACCCTTGCAAAGAAATCAGACGCCCCGCTGAACACAGGCATAGGGAGCGAGTGCTTGAATGGTGGGAGATAAAGCGCATGCTTCGAGCCATGGGTCATGACCCTCAAGGGAAAAGACCACATTCAAGCATAGAGGTTATTGCTATTTGTATGCTATTTGCTCTACGCACAGGCATGAGAGCCGGCGAGCTTACATCGCTCACATGGGATAAAAGCTATACTGCTCTATGCGATCAGCCAACCAAGTATGGAAATCTCTACCAACCTCCAAAAATGCATGCAATTCACGCGCATCTACCGTTTGGATTAGCTCGCCACCAATTTCACGTGGGCTTAAATTTAATAACGCGCCCATTTGATTACCCCTCGCTCTTGAGCCAACAAACCCGCCATCTTGTTTAATCAAACTAGACATTTTGCGCCTCCCGATTTGCTGTCTTTGGGGCTGGGGCGCCGTGTCAGCAAGCCACACTCCTTTAGGTAAAAGACGTTCAAAACACTGTTTGTTTTGCGTACTCTCGACGCGTATAGTAAAATTAGTCATTATCTGACTCCATATTAAGACTGTGGGTTTTGGATATCGACGTCTCAGAGCCCTCACCTTCTGGGGCGTTTTCTTTTTTGCGCTCGCCGTTGATCTCTTTCTCGATAATCATCACTATCTGAGCGCTAAACTTTCAAATGCAGGCCGAAAAGTCTACGCGGCAAGACTCTGAAAACGCCAGAGTCCGCGAAAAAGAGTTAGAGGAGGTCGCTGCTAGGGCCGCAGAAAAAGCACTCAAGAAAAGCCAAAGACACGAACTCCACCTGCAGAACCAAATGCTCGAAAAGATGTTTCGAGAGATGATAGCTATCAACCCTGACTACAGGCCTCTAGCCAACCATCCTTTGTTTGAGGATTTTTACAAACGCATTGACACCCAAGTAGAGCAGCCCAAATCTAAGACCACATCAATTCCTGGCGTAAATGCACCTAGAAAAGGCTTAGGCTCCTCTCCAAAAAACAAAAAATAACCACCCACAAAAAAGTCCCTCGATTGAGGGGCTGAAACTATAGCCAACGATTAAAGCCCGCGCAATGGCGGGCATACTTCTTGCCTAACGTATAGCGATACTATACACTATACGTATGATTAAGAGCTTCCGACATAAAGGGCTTCAAGCTTTCTTCGAAAAGGGATCTAAGTCAGGCATACAGGCTCAGCATGCAGCGAAACTACAAATCCAACTTACTGCATTACACGCCGCAACCCAGCCAGAGGATATGAATGCTCCTGGCTGGAAGCTGCATAAACTCAAGGGGAGCAACCCAAAGGGTCAGTCAGTCGAAGAGCATTGGGCTATATCAGTTAGCGGCAATTGGCGGCTAACCTTTTACTTTGAGGGCGAGGACGCCATTTTGGTGGACTACCAAGACTATCACTAGGAGAAATACCATGCGTATGAATAATCCAGCACACCCAGGTCTCGTGCTACGCGAGTACCTAGGCGATCTAAGCGTTACTGAGGCAGCATCACGACTAAACGTGACTCGTGCGGCACTATCTAGAATCCTCAATGGCTCAGCGGGTATCTCTGCTGATATGGCTCTGCGCTTAAAAGACGCTCTAGGCACAAGCGCTGAAATGTGGATTCGGATGCAAGGCCAGTACGACTTATGGCAGGCTGAGCAAAAAGAACGGCCAGCTGTAAGATCATTTCATGAGCCTGCCCACGCTTAGACTACAAAAAAGCCCCTTCACGGGGCTTGTTGCATCAATCTAATTCTGAGCGATCCATAATTTCCTTTAGTGCTGTTACCTTATATAGCACTGGCCTATTCCCATCTACCGTTTGTACATCAACATCAACTATAAATACTTTTTGAAATGGGTGGGGCTGATCAATAAGCATTCTAATCCTAATGTCCTCATCATCAAAAATCACCTTTACTGGCTTATGATAAATGCTATCAATCGTTGCTCGCTCCACTGCTTTGCTTTTTTCACTATTAGCTGCAACAGTCCAATACAACGCCACATTTTCATGTAAACCAGATACTGTCTGATCCTCTAGCCTTAGTTCTCTTTTAGCATTATTTTGAATTGCGTTAGCTTCTGTGCTATTTAAATGAATAACATTAACAGTTCCATGGTTAGTAAATTCGGCAATATTTAATTGTGCTGCAGCATCATTAGCCACTGGAGCTACCAGTTTATTAAGATTGCGCAAAGTGGTTTTATCCATTGCCGGCTTTTCACCCTTTTTATACGCTAACCAATGCAATGTTGTTTTCAAGTGTGAGGCAAAGGAATGTATGGTATTAAATTGATCAAAGAGGGGTACAGCAATAGGCAATATTACGCCCAAGGTGGCAATAATACTTCCCGGTCGGATCTCTTTAATATAAAGCTTGGTGTCGGTAACAGAACCACTTAAACCCTCTTTGTTTAAATAATGGGCGTACTCATTCCCAGCACCAATCATACTATTAGCAAAATCTAATAGCTCTACCGGCTCTCCGTTCTTTAGCTCAATAACTAATTGCATATCATCGCCAATAACCTTGGTCACACTTTCCTCCTCTTTTCTCAAGAAAGATACATTATGTGACACTTAACCCATTCAAGGAACTGTAATTATATACAGTTTTAGACGCTTATGGTTATTCATGTCGCCCCAACACCACCCCATCCAACCCAAACACCGCTACATCAAGCAGTCTACGCGGCAATGGTGAACCATACGCCCGCACAGCTGCTTCTATTTCCTCTGGCCCTAATGCCATCGGCACGCTACCCATACCGTTCGATACATAGCGTCTAGACCGAGATGCCATCATAAAGATAAATATAATGTGCTCCGTAACAGGATCTGTCTCGGGCTCTTCAGGCGGCGTGATGTTTAGCTTTTGGCAAATCAGTGCACGCTTTTCGGCTTGACCGCCCCATTCCCTTTCCCACTGGAAACGCTTGAGGACTTTCCCACGATATCCTCCTGCTCTTTAGCTAAGTCTGCGGCCACCTCGGCTGCTCTCAAGATAACCCACGAGATAAGGCTAGGCTCTGAAAACAAAAGCGCCTGCGCATTATCTGGCGTGTATGGGACTTGATTACCCTCGCTATCAAAGATCTCTCCCTTCCAATCTTTGATGAGATAGCGGCCAGCAAGCTCAGACTGAATACCGATCTCTGATCGATCACTAGAGTCGACCCCAAGCTTATGCAGATCAAGACGGCTTTCTTTGCGATCGATAAGCCGCTACAAGCGGCAAGCTCAATCAACCGGCCTAATTTTAAGGCTCAGGAGTAATGGCAGCCTTACGTGTAATGATCGGTGCTTCTTTTGCTACGGTGTAATTCAGTGTGACCTCAAGCAAGTCCGTTTTACTGCCATTAGGCAGCTCCCCATCAACTTCGACCGCAGGTAGGCTAAAGACGTACTCATTACCTAAAACTGTCTCGGATCGGGAACTCAAGCGCAATCGGTTTGCGCGTCATCTGATTTTTCCAGATTTCCCACGAGCGCTTAGACCACGCCATCGTCACTGTGCCAGTAATATCCGCGGTGGTTTCAATTAAAGCGCCTGGGCCTAACTTGCCGCTCCCTAAGCACCGCTGCGTTTGCAGGTTGTTGTCGATATTTAGCGTTAAACCTGAAATGCATGCCTGCCCCTCTAGGCTTTCACCATCGACCAAGATCGTGCCCACGCTAATCGATGAAACAAAAGGCGTATCGCTAACAGGCTTGGTTGACGTAACAAAAGGGGTCGAGGCATCCTCGTAGTCCATGCAAGACATGCCGAGCGAAATCGTGACTTTGCCTTCACTAGGGATATCAATCGCCATTGTGCGGACGTGAGCACCTTTAAAAAGCGCATAGACGTTCACGTCTCGATAACCTTTAGCAATACTAAAAGTGGTGCGCTGCTCTCCAATCGTTAGTTTTTCTCCAACCCATTCTTAGGTAATCGGCTTGAGAATGGTTTTCAGATATAGCTAATCTCCTGTTGTATCTATGTATAAAATCTTCCATCTTTTTCGTACATACTTCACCATTATTTTGATATTGTTTAATAAATAAAGAGAGTTTGCCGAGCTTCAGAGCGCAATCATGAAAACGCTCAGCTCTAACTGAAAAATTAGACATCCCTAACAATAGTGAGTAGGTCAATACTAAGACACTAAAAAATATAGCAGCAAAATTAATGTAAAAACTCCCAAACCTAGTGCTTTCCAAATTAAGAGCAGTAACCAGCCCTATTACTATCTGCCCTACAGCCAGTAAAGCTAAAGTCCACTGCGAGGCCCAACTATGTAAAGCAAGCCTTCCCGCTGCTGAGTGCTTTCGAGTACTAAAGCCGAATGGCACTCCGGTTTTCAAATGGAATGAGACACATTGGGTGATTTTTATGAACCCCGGCTAGCTACAATGGCAGATAGGGCACGGGCGGATATATAACTGTATGTTTTCTTCTGCTTACCCCTGATCTAAACGCCACCTCATGCTCTTCGGTAGAATGTCAAACTCTTCCTCTAGCTGGTATATCACAGGTCTTCCTCCAAGACCAAAAACATCTGATTTATGCATCTGAATACCAAAAGGTTTATATTTCCCCTTCTTCAGATGAAAAACATCAAGTGGCGCCTCGGTAAAACATACGCAAATGTATTGACCTTTTATAAACCCATTTCCCCCCTTTACTGCATCAGTAACAATTATTTGAAGCAAAATTTCAGCGGCCTCTTCATAGCAGTCCCCTTTAGTCCAATGAACCAAATAATCTGAAATATCATCTCTCACTAAACACACCTCCTTACTAGTTGTAACTTATAAGGATGATACCCCACGTCTAAAGGTGTCGAAATAGCCAACACAAACCAAAATCTAAACAACCCAAAAAACGGAATCCAGCCAACTATCAAGGATTCCTTGACAACTCAAACGGCAGCGAAACCAACCTGGCGTAGCCGAAGCTGTAGCTTGTGGTAAGTGCGGTTAGACGATCGATAATCGGCCAGAGTGCGGCTTATGGGGAGCCGACCTTGGGTGCGATAAGCAAGATCATTTTCCCTGAGACAAGAAAAGGTCAATCAATCTATCTCTACCTGTAGAGACAAAGGAGACTCAGGCGCTTCTACAGTCGTACTTAGATGGCCTTGATGGCTGGAACTACCCCTAACGAGGAAATACTTTAAAAGGCTTTTCCTGAGAGGTTTTATATAGATGACATATCAAAAAACGATCTAATAGAACGCTACCAGGCTATGCAAGTAGAAGCCCTCTGGGCTCACTGAGGACAGCAATGAATAAACTGAAGCGCTACACAATGGGTCGTGTTACCCTACTGAAAGGGCACCACTACAAGGCGCTGATATTGTCGAATGCCCAAATGGCAAATTTTTACGCTATGAGGATATGGAAAGCTTCACGAGAAAAACATGATGAATAGAAGTGAGAAAATTGGTTCTCGTCCTTAGTCTCGTCTTCAACATATCGAACCGAGCAATTTTTATCCTGAATATGAGCTAGACCCGAGTGGTACATTTTCTCATGACGGGAAAACACAACAAACGTACGGACGGATTATCGAACGTACGATTAAATCTTATCTGCCCCTTTCCTAAGAAGAAAACCTACTACCTCAAACCTTTGCATAATCATCCTGCTCCCAAATTTTCTTCAAGATGTCACCTTTTTGCAAGTCACAGCATCCATGCAAGCTTCTTTGTTCCAGACAAAGGATTTAACCATAATCCGGTTAAAAGCTCTCTTTCTTCCTGTTCACTTTTACGCTCTTTGTACAATATGTTGTGCATTCTCTGCATTTTTGCGACAAGAGCTGTGGTTTTTGGTAAAAAACTAACCCTTAGTAGAAAAACATGCTTTTATTGGTTTTGTCCCTATAAATAGACTATTCTAGTTACAACTAAATCACACTAATCGGTATATTTATTTTTATTTAGAGGCACATCATGAGGATAGGAATCCCCAAGGAGACACTACCCGGTGAGACACGTGTTGCAGCGACGCCTAAAACGGTTGAGCAACTCGTTAAGCTCGGCTATGAAGTTTTAGTAGAGCATGAAGCGGGTAAAACAGCACATCTAGAAGACCACGCCTACGCCGAAGCTGGCGCCAGGTTAGTGGATCGGAATGACGCATGGGCATGCCCCATCATATTCAAAGTCAATCCACCCAGTGATGCTGCGGTAGATTTGCTGCAACCTAATACCATTTTAATTAGCTTTTTTTGGCCCGCATTAAATGAGAAGCTTCTCCAAAAGCTTCAAGATAAGCGCATTACTGTACTTGCGATGGATATGGTGCCACGCATGTCCCGCGCCCAAGCGATGGACGCCTTATCTTCTATGGCAAATATTAGCGGGTATCGGGCTGTGGTAGAAGCTGCTAGCGAGTTTGGACGCTTTTTTACTGGCCAAATCACTGCCGCCGGACGCGTGCCCCCTGCTGAAGTTTTAGTCATCGGAGCAGGTGTTGCTGGCTTATCAGCGATTGGCGCGGCTATGCAATTGGGTGCGATCGTTAAGGCTTTTGATACACGCCTAGAAGTCGCTGAGCAAATTGAATCCATGGGGGGCGAGTTTCTTAAGCTGGACTTCCCTATCCAAGACAGCGGTAGCGGAGACGGCTATGCCAGTACCATGAGCGATGAGTTTATCGCTGCCGAAATGAAGCTTTTTGCCGAGCAAGCTAAGCAAGTCGATATTATTATTACGACAGCGGCTATCCCTGGCAAAGCCGCACCGGTTTTAATCACCAAAGAAATGGTCGACAGCATGAAACCTGGTTCGGTCATTGTTGACTTAGCGGCGCCCACGGGTGGGAACTGTGAGTACACCGTGGCAGACAAAATGATTGTCACTGACAATGGCGTAAAGGTGATCGGTTATACCGACCTAGTGAACCGCCTACCGGGTCAATCGTCTCAACTCTACTCCACCAACTTGGCTAACCTTGCCAAGCTCATGACCCCTAATAAAGATGGGGAAATGAAACTGGATTTTGAAGACCCTATCGTGCGTAACATGACGCTAACCCATGATGGTGAGCTCATGTACCCCCCGCCACCCATTCAGGTGTCAGCCGCTCCCGCAGCACCTAAAGCCAAACCTGCTGCAGCCATCAAAAAAGAACCACCTAAACCCACGCCTCTTTGGAAAAAGCTGGTGCCGCTTGGGGTGGCAGCCCTCTTTTTCTTATGGTTAGGTGCTAATGCGCCAGCCGCTTTCTTAAACCACATGATTGTTTTTGTGCTCTCATGTGTAGTGGGTTATTACGTGGTGTGGAACGTTACTCACTCTCTGCATACGCCGCTTATGTCCGTTACTAATGCCATTTCAGGCATCATTGTAGTCGGTGCGCTCTTACAAATTGGTCAGGGTAATTGGTTTATATCCATTCTGGCTTTTATCGCGATCCTCATTGCCAGCATCAATATTTTTGGCGGTTTTTACGTCACACGCCGCATGCTGAAAATGTTCCGCAAAGACAACAACTAAGCGCAGGAGTTAAACAACTATGTCTCAAGGTTTAGTCACTGCAGCTTATATTGTTGCAGCCGTCCTTTTTATACTGAGCTTGGCGGGTCTATCGCGCCAAGAGTCCGCTAAAAACGGGAATTACTTTGGTATCGCCGGTATGGCAATTGCTTTAATTGCCACCATCTTCAGTGATAGCGCTTCCGGCTTTGCTTGGATTATCATTGCCATGGCCATCGGTGCCGTCATTGGTATCTATAAAGCGCAACGCGTAGAAATGACGCAAATGCCCGAATTGATCGCGCTGCTGCATAGCTTTGTGGGTATGGCAGCCGTTTTAGTTGGGTATAACAGCTATTTGGATGCCCATAATGTGCCAGCCGATATGCATACCATTCACTTGGTCGAGGTCTTTATCGGTGTCTTTATTGGTGCCGTCACGTTTACGGGATCCATTGTGGCCTTTGGTAAACTCAATGGCAAAATTCCCAGCAAACCCCTTGCTTTGCCAAACAAGCACTTGTTGAACCTTGCTGCAATTGTGGTATCCGTACTGCTTTTAGTTTGGTTCATGAAAGTAGATGGCTCAATCTTCCCATTACTGCTCATGACCCTTATTGCTTTTGCTTTTGGCTGGCATTTGGTCGCAGCGATTGGGGGAGCCGACATGCCAGTCGTGGTTTCTATGCTGAACTCCTACTCTGGCTGGGCTGCGGCTGCCGCGGGCTTTATGCTAGAAAATGATTTGCTTATCGTTACCGGTGCTTTGGTAGGATCTTCGGGCGCGATTTTATCCTACATCATGTGTAAAGCAATGAACCGCTCCTTTATTTCTGTAATCGCAGGCGGTTTTGGTAGTGATGGCAGCGCTAGCCAAGCAGAAGAAACCGAAGGGGAGCACCGTGAAATCCAACCAGCAGAGGTCGCCGACCTACTCAAAAATGCTTCATCCGTGATTATCACCCCCGGTTACGGCATGGCCGTTGCTCATGCACAAAACGCCGTGGCTGAAATCACCAGCATTTTGCGTCGTGATGGTATCAATGTCCGCTTTGGTATCCACCCCGTTGCGGGACGTTTACCTGGGCATATGAACGTACTCTTAGCCGAGGCCAAAGTCCCCTACGATATTGTGTTAGAGATGGACGAAATCAACGAGGACTTTGCGGATACCGATGTGGTATTAGTGATAGGGGCAAATGATACCGTTAACCCCGCTGCTGCCACAGACCCTCATAGTCCGATTGCAGGCATGCCCGTTTTACATGTCTGGGAAGCCAAAAACGTAGTGGTATTTAAACGCTCGATGAGCTCAGGCTATGCGGGTGTTCAAAACCCCTTGTTCTTTAATGACAATACTTTTATGTGCTTTGGCGATGCGAAAGAAACCGTAGAACAAATCCAAAAGGCCCTATAAGTCCTGCTATGTTCAGCCTTAGCCCCTTGGTCTCCAAGGGGCTTTTTTTATCCTAGTAGTTGATTCTGGGGCAAATGGCGTGCCTGACCAAAGCCCGCGACCAATCGTCCTTGTGTGGGCGAGAGCGCCACTAAATTAAAATCCTTAAAATCAAACAAAAAAGCCATATCGGGAAAGCGCTGAATATACACGCTTTGTGCTGGCTCCCACTCAGGCGATGATTTGGATAAAAACCGAGCTTGCACCTGATAGCTGACGCGAGCCAAATCATGGACTGGCTCACCTACACGCTCCGCGGCACAGACTCCAATCGAGGCCAAGGGACGAGCTTGTAAATGCTGTGTATGTGCAGCTAAAGCACTAATATGGATCAACAATGTATGCGTTTGCTTACACACTGCAAACGGTACCGTTGAAATAAACGGGTGTCCTTGTTCATCCAGAGTAGCTAAACTAGCAATACGCTGCTGCGTTAACAAATGCGCTAATACGACCTGCCAGCTCGATGAATCTGTCATGTTTTTACCTTTATGCTATGGTTGCTTGAGTTAAACTTATTTGCTTTGATTACTGTTTTGCTCATGCAACATCGTATCCAACAACGTCTGCAACAACAACACGCGCACCAGCGCTATCGCCAACGTCCGCTCTTAACCGGACCTCAAAGCACACAAACCACCTTGGGGCAGCAAGCGGTGGTTAATTTCAGCGCTAATGATTATTTAGGTTTGGCCAACCACCCCAAGGTCATTCATGCTCTACAGCAAGGGGCAGAAAAATGGGGCGTAGGCGCCGGTGCAGCGCATTTAGTATCTGGGCACTTGTCACCCCACGAAGACCTAGAGCAAGCTTTAGCCTCTCTGACAAACCGTCCTCGCGCCCTAC
This sequence comes from Paenalcaligenes hermetiae, assembly GCF_039543645.1. Classification (NCBI taxonomy): domain Bacteria; kingdom Pseudomonadati; phylum Pseudomonadota; class Betaproteobacteria; order Burkholderiales; family Alcaligenaceae; genus Paenalcaligenes; species Paenalcaligenes hermetiae. Next base: position 331,426 of record NZ_BAABKD010000011.1, read on the forward strand.
TGTTTTCGACTGGCTATATGGCCAACCTTGCAGTTATCAGTAGCCTTATGGAAAAAACGGATACAGCGCTGCATGACCGTCTTAACCATGCGTCTTTACTTGATGGTGGGCGCTTGGCGGGCTGCCGTTTCTTACGCTATCAACATGTGGATATGGATCACCTGCAATAGCGCCTACAACGCGCAAAAGGTAAAACGCTGATTGTTAGCGACGGGGTATTTAGCATGGATGGTGATATCGCCCCCCTGCACGAACTGGTTCATATTGCCCAGCAACATCAAAGCTTATTGATGATTGACGACGCCCATGGCTTCGGCGTACTCGGTCAAAAAGGTGCGGGTAGCATAGAAGAAGCCGCCTTAACCACAGACAAGGTTCCCATTTTAATGGGGACCCTAGGTAAAGCGCTAGGGACCTCTGGGGCTTTTGTCGCTGGTGATACCGCACTGATTGAGTACCTGATCCAGTTTGCACGGCCTTATATTTATACTACCGCCTCTTCGCCCGCACTAGCTTGTGCCAGCTTAGCGGCATTAGAGCTGTTAGAGCAAGAAGCCTGGCGACGCCAGCATTTGCACGCACTAATCCAGTATTTTCAATCTCGGGCACAACACTATGCGCTTCCCGTTATGCCTAGTCGCACTCCAATTCAGCCTATTGTGATTGGGGATAACGCACAAACGATGCGGCTCGCTCAAGCACTGCAGGTGCATGGTTTTTTAGTGGGGGCGATTCGTCCGCCCACCGTGCCCGAGGGCTCGGCCCGCTTACGTATTACCTTAAGCGCGGCTCACCAGCCTGAACACATTGACGCGCTGTTAATGACCTTACAACGCTTATGGAAACCTCAGTCATGACCCCGATTTATTTACTTAACGGTTGGGGCATGAATCAACATGTGTTGACGCCCTTACAACAAGCACTCGAACTCCCTGAGCAACAGCTACTTTGCATGCGGGATTATATCGCTAAAGATCTAGCTCATAGCCTACAGCATTTGCGCGCACGCATCCCCCCACAGTCCATTGTTATTGGTTGGTCGCTAGGGGTCATGCTAGCCCTGCAATTGGCTTTATCGCACCCCCTACGTGCTGTCATCACCCTAGGTAATGAGTGTGCACGCATTTTACGCCCAGGAGGGTATTTTTTATTCAGTAGTGTGCTTGAGGGCAGCCTCTACGAGCTCAAAAACAGCTGGGCTCAAGTCGACGATGCGCAACATGTAAATCATTTTCGAACGGCATCGGCCTATACCCAACTTTGCCAAGCCAGTCCCCTTGTCATACAACACTTACATGCCCAAGAGTATGTGTATTTTTATGATCATTTACGGCAATTGCGCCATGAGCTAAAACAACTCGGAGCCAATCACCTGCATGCAGGACGACGCCCTCACTTGGCCGCCAAAGACCGTTTACAACGATTACAAGCCGCGTATGATACCTATAGAAGACCACAAGGCTTACCTGCCACGTGGCATATTATTCACTTATTACTTAGAAAACCATCATGAGCAACCCGGCTTTTTTTATAACTGGCACTGATACCGACGCCGGTAAAACCACCATTGCCGGCGGTTTGTTATACGCCGCCCAGCAACAGGGGCTAAGCACGCTTGCCACCAAACCAGTGGCCTCTGGCTGTTCGCTAAGCCCTGAAGGCTTACGTAATGCTGATGCGCTGCATCTGCAGGCTTACTCCACCGTCTCTGCCGCCTATGAGGAAATCAACCCTTTTGCCTTTGAGCCTCCGATTGCCCCACATATCGCAGCCGCCAAAGAAAATCGCTTGCTTAACACGGCCAGCCTACTGCCTAAGGTTCAAGCAATCTTAGCCAAAGGGGCGGATTTTACTTTAGTAGAAGGTGCCGGCGGGTGGCATGTGCCTTTAAATCAAACGGAAAGACTGTCCGATCTCGCCTTGCAACTCCAGCTTCCTGTAATTTTAGTCGTAGGAATTCGTTTAGGCTGCATTAACCATGCCTTATTGACCATGGATGCTATCCAACACGCCGGATTACCTTTAGCCGGGTGGGTAGCGAATCAAATCGAACCGCATACCGAAGCCGCCCAAGAAAACATTGATTGTTTAAAAATAAGCATGCGTGCCCCGTGTTTAGGGGTAATTCCTCATCAGCCACATCTAACAGCGGCGGATGTCGCACAACATATCGATTTATCTCCTTTATTGTCAAAAGCATGAACAACGATCTTAACGCTCAATGGATGCAACGTGACTTAGCTGTGCTCTGGCACCCTTGTACCCAAATGAAGGATCACGAGTGTATCCCCTTAATCCCGATTCAACGCGCCCAAGGCCTTTATTTAGAAGACTTTAATGGAAATCGTTATCTAGATGCGATTAGCTCTTGGTGGACGACTTTGTTTGGGCATTGTCACCCCTACATTAATGAGCGCATCAAAGCTCAGGTCGACACTTTAGAGCATGTTATGTTAGCGGGCTTTAGTCATCAGCCGGTTATTGAGCTTTCCGAGCGCTTAGTCCACATCACGCCCACGGGCTTAAATCGTGTTTTTTATGCTGACAATGGCTCCTCAAGTATTGAGGTGGCGCTAAAAATGAGTCTGCATTATTGGCGCAATCAGGGCCAAAGCTGGGAGGACTATAGCCGCCATATGTTTACCCATATGGAAAAAGCGCTTGCTGAGCATCACCATCATATTGCTGCGGTTATCCTTGAGCCTTTAGTGCAAGGGGCTGCAGGCATGTGTATGTATCACCCTCACCCCCGATTTCATGGTGCTTTCCAAAGGGCTTACCGGTGGCTACTTGCCTTTAGCAGCCGTACTTACCACCGACACCGTCTACGAAGCGTTTTATGACGATTATGAAAAACTCAATGGTTTTTTGCATTCGCACACGCACACAGGCAACCCCTTAGCTTGTGCCGCTGCCCTAGCGACCTTAGACTTAATTGAGCAAGAAAACATCATCCAAAAAAACCAACAAACAGCGCAATATATGGCACAAGCCACGGCACACCTTCATGATCACCCACATGTTGCCGAGGTACGCCAAACTGGCATGATTCTTGCTATTGAAATGGTCAAGGACAAAGCAAGTAAAACCCCATTTGACTGGCGAGAACGCCGCGGGCTACGTGTTTTTAATCACGCTCTTAGCCAAGGCGTATTATTACGTCCCCTAGGAAATGTGATTTATTTTATGCCCCCGTATATTATCGAGAAATCACATATCGATCTTCTCGCTCAGGTCGCCAGCGACGGTATTGATCTAGCCGTACGCTAACCCAAAGCTGGCTCCATGCCAGCTTGTTTAGCTATTACGCACAAAATGCGCTTTAAAACGTTTACCTTTGATGCCATGACGCAATAAGCGATCTAAGGCTAACGCTGCCACTTCTGTTGCGATGGCGACATGACTCACCACCATCCCGACCTGTATTTTGCCGACATGATCTTTATCTAAGCCGGCATCACCAGTTAGGGCTCCCAAAATATCACCGGGGCGTAATTTATCCCGCTTCCCCCCAATGATGACAACCGTTTTCATGGGAGCGCTATGAGGGCGCGCTTGGCGGCTTGCTGGCGGCAACACACCCACCCCAGTATCAATCCCAGCTTGCTGTAATAACTGAAGCAACGGCTTATCTTTTGCCTCAAAAAAGCTTAAGGCAACCCCCGTTTGATCGGCTCTTCCGGTACGACCAATGCGGTGGATATAACTTTCCACTTGATGTGGTAGCTCCACATTGATGACTACCGGCAGCCCCTGAATATCTAGGCCTCGTGCAGCCACATCCGTAGCCACTAAAATTGAGCAGCTATGATTCGCAAACTGGATTAAGACCTCATCCCGTTGCCGCTGATCTAAATCCCCATGTAAAGCCAGAGCGCTAAAACCTAGACTACGCAAATAATCGCACAGCTGATCGCTCACCAGTTTGGTATTACAAAACAATAAAGCAGAAGTAGGCTGATGGTGCAACAGTAAACGAACCACGGCATCAAAGCGCTCCTCTGCCGCAACAGCATAAAAATAATGTTGCACTGGCACGCTTGTTAATTCGGTTTGCACTTGTACATGGATCGCATCCCTTACAAAACGCGTGGCGTCCTTATCCACATGATCGGGATACGTCGCAGAAAATAAAAGCGTTTGCCGTTGACGCGGGCATAGCGCCTCGATGTGAGACATCTCGTCGTAAAAGCCCATGTCAATCATACGATCGGCTTCATCAAGCACTAACATCGACACCGCGGACACATCCAGGCTTTGTCTTTCTAGATGATCCAGCACACGACCTGGCGTTCCCACCACAATATGAACCCCGTGGGCTAAAGAGTCGGCCTGGCGTTGCACTGGCGTGCCACCCGTTAGTGTCATAATTTTACAGTTAGGCATAGCACGCGCCAGCTGGCGCATTTCCTCGGCTACCTGCGCTGCGAGCTCTCGCGTAGGGCACAGCACCAAAGCCTGAGGCTGTCGTAGCGTGGTATCCAGCTGTTGTAAAACCCCCAACGCAAACGCAGCGGTTTTACCACTCCCTGTTTTGGCTTGAGCAATCACATCACGGCCTTCTAGAATAGGCGGCAAACTTTGTGCCTGTACCGGTGTCATCTGTTGCCACCCCAATTGTGTCACCGTATCTAATAATGCTGGCTGTAAAGCCAAGGTTGAAAACAACGTTTGTGCGGTCATGCCTGTTCCCAAAAAAATAATGCTTTCATTGTATCGCGCTCGCTACATTTCATAAGAACTAAATCTTTTTTGCTAAAGAAAACGCTACAATGTGAATTCTATTTTATTTTATGCTCACTTTGAGTCTAAATCATATGCGCGACTTCCTTGCTCGTAAAAACATTGAGTTCTCAATACGCCGCTATGGCATAGAAACCATGAACTACATGACCTTGGGTCTGTTTGGTTCATTAATTATTGGCTTAATTTTAAAAACCACGGGAAACTGGTTAGGCTGGGATTGGCTCGTTGATATTGGGGGTCTGGCGCAAGCTGGCTTGGGTGCTGCCATTGGGGTGGGCGTAGCCTATGGTTTACAAGCGCCCCCAATGGTCATTTTTAGTAGCGCCATGGTTGGCTCGCTTGCTATTAGTGTGGGCGGTGGGCCGGTAGGCGCTTTTGTCGCTGTCGCGCTTAGCAGTGAGCTGAGTAAACTTGTCCATAAAACTACGCCCATTGATATTATTGTCACTCCTGCTACCGCTCTGATCACTGGTATGTTAACAGCACAGTGGGTAGCCTCCTATTTAGGCGAGCTGATGCGTGCTACAGGACAAACCATTGAATGGGCAATGACTTTACAGCCCTTTTTTATGAGTATAGTGATCGCTGTGATTATGGGTATGGTACTCACTGGCCCTACTTCCAGCGCTGCCGTGGCCATTTCTTTAGACCTTAGCGGGCTTGCGGCTGGTGCTGCCACCGTCGGCTGCTGTGCCCAAATGATCGGCTTTGCCGCCATGAGCTATAAAGAAAACGGCACCTCTGGTTTACTTGGTATAGGTCTAGGCACAAGCATGCTACAGCTTCCTAACATTATCCGTAACCCATGGATTTGGCTACCCCCAATTATGACGGCCGCACTCTTAGCCCCGATCGGCACACTGGTGTTTCAGATGAAAAACATACCCAGTGGCGCCGGCATGGGAACCAGCGGCCTTGTTGGCCAAGTGGGCACGCTCGCCGCTATGGGGCAAACAAGCGAGGTTTGGCTAGCTATCGCGCTGATGCATTTTATTTTACCCGCCTTGGTTTGTCTGAGCATCAGTTATGGCCTCAAACGCTGTGGAAAAATCCATCCTGGCGACTTAACACTGCAAGCCTAAGCATCGGTTGACGCCATTGCCATGTTAAAACTGGGGGCGAGAGCCCCCACGCACGGGCCATTGTTTAATCCGTCCCCGTTGAACCGAATGCAGCTCACATTGCACCAACATATTGATCCCTACACTACGGCTCAGGTAGTACTCCAACACCGCCCCGAGCAGATAAGCACTATCCCCCGCTAAAGCACGCTCATCTACAGTAATGCTTATCCTGACCCCTCTCCCATACACAATCGGCCCAGGTATAGCCAACCGCTGATGTATCACCTCTGTACGCACATCTTGAATCGCTTGCGACAATAAAGCAAAATGACTCGGCGCATGATGCGCATGTAACTGGAGCAAGCTGCGCAAATAAGCCACGCTTTGCTGTGCACTTAATGTCTCTAAGCCTATGTACTGTTGTTCTAGCTGCCCAATTAACCGCCAAGCGTATTCGCCTTGTGCTAATGCCGGCTGGGGAGCTGTTGGTGCACATAAAATGCGTATGCTGGTTACGGGAGCCGAAATGGTTTTTAAAACAAAATCCTGCTCACTACCATATGGCATTAACAAAGGAAGATCCCGATTACTACACCACACCATCGCCGCCAAGTGGCGTAGCTCAGGCGCAAAAGGCGCCTGCGACTGATCCACCAGTTGCAGATATACTTCGCTGCCTACATACCGGCTCCGTTCACCTTGTTGCTGGGAGCTGTGCGCAGATGGTAGGCGGTCTTGACGTTGAATACTAAAATAACGCCCCCCATTTCCTATATCACTTGCCCTATTTTGATAAAAAGGACGAAACACCTGCTCGCGCACCCCATCTTGAAGAGCATAAGCATGTAAATGCTCAATACTATAAACTTCAAAGTCCAAAGGGCGTGTTTTATCAACCACTAAATGATAACGATGCGCATCCGACTGCATCACGATACGATCGGCTTGGCGCCGCACTAAATTAATGGCCGGCGTGCAATGCAAAGCAAACTGCTCTGGTTGCAAGCGGCTTTCAATTTCTGGAGCCGCTTGCGCTAATAAAAAACTGATGCAAAATTGACGGGGCTGTTGCTCTCGTAGCAAAGGATCATCAAGGTTTGCCAGAGCGGGAGGTAAACGTAATGCCTGCGCCAACCCGTTCACACTAAAGAATAAAAACCGTTCAGGTAGCGCAAAATACTCCTGCAGCACACGGTGCCCCTGAAATTGACGCATCTCAACAGGCAGCAATGCTTGGTTTTCTTGAAAGCCCTCTTGCTGTAAAGCACTAGGCGCTAAGGCATGAGCCCAGCGCAGCGGCCGTTCGGCATCATGGCAGATAAGGCCCACCGTTTGGGTCATAATCCAAGCCAATAACGCCTGCATGGCGTGGCTTTGCCCATGCAAATACATCATTAATTGAGGCAAACGCAACTCTTTAAGCAACACACCGCCTTGCAATGAAAAACGTAAGGTCAGCACACGTTGAATCGAGGTTACCGGGGCATCACGCCCATGCTTACTTTGTGCCCAAACCTGTTTTAGCCCGTCATCCAGCACACTTGTGTTAACCGCCTCCACGTGCAATGGCGTTAACTGCACATCTTGGGCCGTGGTAAATTCTGGTGCAGTCTGTTCGCCTTTAGGTACACGCCCACGTAAGACCGTACCACGCGGCACATTTACCCCTTTAGCTAAATTACCATGGGTAAAGCTAGGGGTGCATTGCACTACAGTCATAGAAGGCAAGGGTGCTGTGTAGCTAGGCGATAACACATCCAACAAGCTCTGCGTCAGCTGCGGGTACTGTGCATCCATTTTCATTTGAATGCGCGCAGTTAAAAAACTAAAGCCCTCTAGTAGCCGCTCTACATATGGGTCAGCGACCTCTATGCCCTGCATCCCTAAACGGCCGGCAATTTTAGGATGTTGTTGCGCAAACTCTTGCCCCATCTCGCGCATAAAGGCGAGCTCATTATTATAATAATCTAAAAATGACGGTTTCACCCTACACCACCCTATCTGTATTTAACCCATATGGATTTGTTTGCCATCCACTTTCACGATTTCTTTGGCTGTCATTGACGTGAACTCTGCATGTAGGCGTAATGCTTGTTCGGCTTGCATATCCACTGTGCCCGCACGACTTTTTTCTACCTCTTTGGTCACGCGCACACTTCGTCGACTCAAACTACGTAATCGATCACACGTTCGTTCATAGACACGGGCAAACAGCTGCGTCCAACCTACATGAGCTGTAATTTTTTCCCCCACATACTGCAACTGCTCTACCTGCCAGTTGGCTTGCTGCGTGCGCATATCGAACTGCGGTGCCTGCACGGTCACCGCTCCGGCAAAGTCCATCACACTTTGTTGGGGCTGCGCCTGCTCAATCACAGCGAGTAAATAAACCCGCTGTGCATCCGGTCCACTGATTAAAACGGTATCCCCAAGTGCAGGCTGCAGCAAGCAACTGGCCGCCCGCGTGCAGATCCACGCTTTGCCATCACAGACAACGGTATACAGTGCTTTTTCTTTGCTTTCAATCACTTGAACCACACCGATCAAATGCACTGGATCATATAACGGGTAAAGCTGTGGTTGTGGCCTTAACATGTTTTTTCCTTTTTATTTAGAAAATGCGGACTCGTGATGCACCAAATCGAATTCAGGTAGGCGGTCCATTTCCTCAACCCGGATCTGGCTGGTTTCTAAATCGATTTCTGTCCGAATTAAAAGCTCTCGTGGATACGGGTTTGCCCACAGTTGTCCTTTAATAAACAGCGCAATCACATTATGGTGCGCTAAATCGGTTGCAGCACTTAAACAACGCACTATCAAGCCCTGAGGAAGTATACGTGGCTCAAACTGTAATATTGCGGTACGTACTGCCTGTTCTATCTCATCCCACTCCACATCTGAAACCCGTTTGCCTGCCAATGCCGCCACCCCGTAATTCAAAGTGCTGCTTTGAACATGCGGGTAGGATTGCAAAGATTGCTGTGCCTCTAAACTAATGGTGTTCAATAGCCAACCTAAATCACGTAATACCGCTTGTTTTAACTGAGTTACATTTAATGCTACCGGCTGACCTTCCTGTTTTTCCGGTGCATTGTCTTCCAATCGATCCAATAATGCCGGCTGTAAACGCACGTTAGTCTGTCGGAACATCACTCACATCTCAATAACGTTAAAGGGCCGCTTTAAGCGGCCCCTCACTATGTCTAGGCTAAGCGCTTAACTTATTCTGTTTAATGTCGTAACCGACCACAGACTCTGCACCTTTGCCACCCTTATCGGTCTGCTCCCAGTACTGCTGCTTCACTTTAGCTGCTTGGAAAGCATAACTTACCTCTACCGCATCACCGTCCTGTACACCACGGTATTGCACAGAGGTCACTAATACATCCTCTAAAGTAATGCGGGTGTACTCCACCTGCTCTCCACCTGCTTTACAAACAGAGACTTCGATTTTGCCCAAGTGCTTGCCAGTCGCACAGTGCTTTAACACAGCAGGCGTCGCGCGATCAATCAACGCCACCACATGCAAGTCATTAAAACTGGCTTTACCGGTACCACCACCACCGCCCGCTGACATCGAGCCCGGCTGCGTCGCACCCCACGCAAACGACTGAATATCAACCCAATCTTTGTGGTTGGCATCTTTAGATTCGCCATTGGCTCCTTCAATTTTCATGAACATATCAACTGCCACAGTACTTCTCCCTATAAACGTATAAGTACAATTAAAATGAATAGAGGTAGGACTACCTCGCTGCATACGGGCTTGAGATCATTACACCAATTTAGCTTTAACCTATGTCTCGTTCTGCTTTAACGAAGGCAGCTTTGAGACCAAACGCAATGACACCGTTAAGCCTTCTAACTGATAATGTGGTCGTAAAAAGAAGCGTGCGGCATAATAGCCTGGGTTATCTTCGATTTCTTGGACCTGAACTTCGGCAGCGGCCAGTGGCTTACGCGCTTTAGTTTCTTGGGATGAGTTCACCGGATCCCCGTCCACATAATTCATAATCCAATCATTAAGCCAACGCTCCATGTCATCACGCTCTTGAAAAGAGCCAACCTTGTCGCGCACAATGCATTTCAAATAATGCGCAAAGCGGCAGCAAGCAAAAAGATAAGGTAGGCGTGCTGCTAAACGTGCATTGGCAGTTGCATCGGCATCGTGGTACTCGGCCGGTTTTTGTAAAGACTGTGCTCCAATAAAAGCAGCAAAGTCTGAATTCTTTCTATGCACCAAGGGCATAAAACCATTTTTAGCTAATTCCGCCTCGCGCCGGTCACTGATGGCAATTTCCGTCGGACATTTCATATCTACCCCACCATCATCCGTGGGAAAAGTATGAGTAGGAAGATTCACGACCGCGCCACCGGACTCCACCCCACGTATAGATGTACACCAGCCATATTCTTTGAACGAGCGATTAATATTAGCGGCCATGGCATAGGCTGAATTCGCCCAGGTATATTTGCTGTGATCTTCCCCATCGGTGCTTTCTTCAAAGTCAAACGCATCCACGGGATTAGTACGCGCTCCGTAAGGCAGACGCGCTAAAAACCGTGGCATGGTCAGCCCAATGTAACGCGCGTCTTCAGATTCGCGTAAGCTACGCCAAGCGGCATACTCTGTATTCGTAAAAATCTTACTTAAATCACGAGGGTTCGCTAGCTCCTGCCAACTTTCCATCTGCATTACGGCTGGGTCTGCCCCGGTAATAAAAGGACAATGGGCTGCAGCACTAATCCGTGCCATTTCACCTAAAAGCTCTACATCGGGCGCACTATGATCAAAATGATAGTCACCGACAATGCAGCCAATTGGCTCGCCACCAAACTGACCATACTCAGACTCATATACCTGCTTAAAAATAGGACTTTGATCCCACGCTACCCCTTTGTAACGCTTTAAGGTCCGGCCTAATTCACGCTTACTAATACACATAAAACGAATTTTGAGTTGTTCATCCGTTTCCGTGTTATTAATCAGATAATGCAAACCGCGCCAAGCCCCTTCTAGCTGCTGAAACTGCTCGTGATGCAAAATGGTATTTATTTGCTCGGTGAGTTTTTGGTCAATTTCAGTAATAATGGCCTGAATCGTGGCATAAGCATCACTAGCATGGTGCACTGTCTGGCTTAATGCTTGTTGGGCTAACGTTTGAACAGCCGCTTCTACGGCACTGCGCGCCTGATCCGTTTTGGGCTTGAATTCTTTTTGTAATAACTGACTGAGCTCATCAGTTGCTACTGTAGTAGCGGCGGGGGTTTGACTAAGCTGTTGTTCCAACATAACTGCCTCTCCTAGGGTTGCACGCTTGACGCGTTATGCCCATCATCATCCTCGGTAGAATTCGCATCGCCAGTCGTCGGCAATGCTTGAGCAGCTAAACTATTTAATAAAGCTGGATTAGCTAAGACTTGCTCAATAAGCGCTTCCGCACCTGTTTTACCGTCCATATAGGTCAATAGGTTCGCTAACTGCGTTCGAGCCTCCAGCAGCGCACGCAATGGTTCGATTTTCTTTGCTAGCTGAGCTGGCTCAAAGTCCTCCATGCTCTCAAAAGTCAAATCCACTTGAAGCTGTCCCTCTCCTTGCAGCGTATTCGGTACCTGAAAAGCCACCCGGGGGGAGACAGCCTTGACGCGCTCATCAAAGTTATCAATATCGATATCCATGAATTTTCTTTCCGCCACGGCTGGCTGCTCAACATGCGACTTACCTGCTAAATCGGCCATCACAGCCATCACAAAAGGCAATTGAATGGTACGCTCTGCACCATAAACCTCAACGTCATATTCAATTTGCACGCGAGGAGCGCGATTACGCGCAATAAATTTCTGGCCGCTACTCATTGGTTGACTCCTTGTTAATCCTAAAGCTGGCTTAGTTCGACTTATTCAGACTCTTTAGGCATCCACGCCTCAAACTGCTCTGCACTGGCCGGCATCAGGTTTTGTAAAATTTCAGGAAAGCGCATAGGAATAGTTTGCTGCACTCGCCGTAACAAAAAGGGGGCGGGGTGACTAGGCTCATGCATTTCAAAATAACTACAGATTTTTTCAATAGCTTCTAGAGCTTGCTCACGGCTTTGTATAACTACGTCTTGCCAGGCTTGTACTTTTTCTTCTGGCGGAGTTGTCACCGTCGGCGCAGAAAAAATCACCTGCTCTTGCACATCGGATACGTCCTCGTTTGGTGATTCCTGCTTCACCAAAGCAAACTGAGTTAACGTTTTAAAACTGCTTTGTACCGCACTAAAATCGGGCACCCACTCTTGACCTAAATGCTGCTGCACACAATCTTGTATCGCTATCAGCTGCTGCTCTATGTGCAAAAGCTGACTCATACCCGAGTGCGGGTCACTCTGCATCTGACGCAGCAACTCTTGAAGTCGTAATTTGCCACCAGCGAACAACTCGGCTTTTGTACCTTCTAGTACATGTTCAGCATCGCGCAGGCTCAACTCACCATGGGGCGTACTTAATAAAACACTCGCTCGAACGGCTTTGAGTATTCCTTCTGCGTCCACAAAAGCCCCCAACGCGTTCATCCGAAGAAAAGGATCAAACTCCCCTTCTTCCTCTAGACGTGGATGCACAGTGTGCCAATGTTGCTGCAAAAGCTCATGCAAAAGCGTTAACCCCTGGGCATAAGCCACCAAACCATAACGCTCCACATGGGCCCAGACATACAGCAACAACACCCGTAAATCCGCCGTTTGCGCCAATAGGATTTCAGCTTGTTTTAAGACATGCCCCCATTCAGGCGCTTGAGCCTCGATGATGGTGTCACCAAACTGCTGCTCCGGCTTTTCAATAGCGCTCTGTTGCAAAGCCAAAAACTGTGGATCATACTCAAGGTTCTCTCCCCCTTGATTCTGCTGCCACATTTGCAGGAGCGCCTCTTTGTCATAAATAGTCATTTCAGTATTGTAAAAGCCCAATATTAAATTTATATTTCATTGATTTATATAAATAAAATAAAAATCAAACGCTAAAATTTATGTCTTATTGTTACAGATTGACCCGCTTCGATTTCTATGGTCGCTTGATAAGGTGTTAAATCCCCGTTGCGTATTTGCAAACGATGCTTACCCGCTTTCAGTTTGAGTTCTTTTAATGGCGGGCTTGCTCCTTGCCGGCGACCGTTCACATACACATCCCCCCATGGCAGTACTGCGATACGTAAGGTTCCCGTGGCTCCCGTGGCGGCAGGCTTAGGCGATGATGTCGGTGCCGGCGCAGCCAGTTTTGGCTCAGCAGGCGGGCTTGCCACCAGCTCCAGCGCTAATGCTTTAGATACCGGATCCAGAGTCGGACCTAAGACTTCCAGCTCTTCAATTAACACCTTCTGTTCAGGCCATATCTCTGCGTTCTCAATTGAATCCACATCTTCAGAAATAAGCGTCTTTGAAGAAGGCTCCTGCCATTCCTTTTCCGCTGCGACCTGTTGATGAAATGGCTCGTCCATTGATGCTAGCGGCGTCTCTATAACTGGAGCAGGTTTCTGCCATAGCCCATAAGCCCACGCCCCCACCCCTACCGCCCCAAGAAAAAATAAGGCATACAGCGTCCGCCTCTGCCAAGTTGTAGAAACAGCACCTACAATCGGTGCAGGTGGCGTCGGTGCTGATGACGTCGGTGCCGGCTGCGTGACAGGCAAAGCAGCCACTGCCGCCGACTCTTCTAGGAGCACAGTAGACGCTGCCACTGACTGTGATAAAGTCTGACCTAAGTAAAGTAAAAACTCTTCAATAGACGCTAAGCGCAATGCAGGATCCTGCTCGGTTGCCAAGTCAATCGCACGCAATAACCGCGGCTCAATCCCTTCTACCTCCATGTCATACAGTGCGGGTAAGGGCTCCAACCAACGTGTGCTCGCAATGGGTGGCAAACGTTTTAACAGCAAACTGCGCAATAACATACCAAGCCCGTATACGTCGACAGCGGGGCCTATGGGCCATGACGGCTCTTGTGCCATCAATTCAAACGCCAACCAAGGCGAATCAATGGCGGGGGTTTGCTCTAACAAATACCAGTTACCTTGCTCATCGATATAACAATGCTCAGGATCCCATTGCGCATAAAGCTGCCCCTGTTGGTGGCGTTGGTGCAAAGCTGTGCCAAGACAAAGCGCCCATTGTGTTAAATGCGACGCGGCTACCGGCTGCTGCCAAATCGTACTTTGTACAAGAGGCACAGCATCCGATGGCGCCTGATGAAAAAAATACACTTGTGCTGTCACGAGCGCACCCCAAATAAACGTTGAAATAATAATGGGGTTAAGCGCCCCCCATGAACCACAGCTCGATGTGCAGCTCCAGTAGCCTGATTCGTCCACCAATAGCTATGCATCGTCTGCGGATGAAAACAATCCACTAGCTCTGGCCAAGCCAAAGGATCTTCTTCCAGCTGCATTAAAGGTGGACGCTCATGACCGGCATTTAATATCGATAAAATCGCCCCATCGCTCTCTCCATTGACTAAAGGCTGGTGCAGCATCGCTGTCATACAGGGTGCGAGCTCTACCAAAAACGCATCAAATTGCGGTACTGAATAACGCTGCTGAATGGCTTGATAAGCCAAACGTCCCATCTGCTGAAAGTAGCGTGCTGCGCCCTGTAAGAGTGTTTTTTGATAGCACTGAGTAGGAATCTGTAAAGTAATCACTAAGGGATAAATACGACCTACCCGATCCAGACTAGGAGCCAAGCACCCCATCTGCATAAAAGCTCCCCCCTCGAGCAATGAGGCGGGTAAAACAAAATTCCACACAGGCGCCGTTGGGTAACAATGCGCCTCATTCACCGCTTGTTTATAAGGCAATAAACTTTGTTCTATCCATTGATGCCAAAACTGAATACGCCCACTATCTATGCGTCGATGCACAAAATCCCCGGCTGCGGGCAGCTTGCCATACCAGCCTAGCTGCTGATACAGCCCATCAAGGTCTAATGACTCCATAGATCATCCTTTTTCTGGACAACGAAATGCCTTAAGCTCAGGCAAAGCAAATGGGCTACGCGCAGAATAAGCACGCCATTCGAGACTCACTGTTCTTCCCCCTAAATCAAAAGTAGCAATCATGGTTTCTGGCGAGCGCCCTTGGCGTACCGATTGCGCTTGGTCCAGTAGGCGGTGCAACGCCCACGGCCCCTGAGCACTAATACCTGAGCGCCCTTTCTGAGGCATCACACTTAACATCACCTGATGGCTACCTCGCTCACCGGGCCATTGCACAGTAGTGGCTACCTGTGGCCCATGCGCGTAATGGATACTTTGTCCATCCACATCTAAATTGAGCTGACGAATACGAGCGTCCATGTCTACCACTCGCACTGCCACTTGAAATGATGGTTGTGCTTGCCCTGCTGCAAAAAACACATCTCGAATCACAGCTGCCTGCTCAAAAGCACGTAAATAGCGCGTGGCATTACCTTGACGACCATCCATGCCCGGCTTAAAGCGTAATCGTTGTCCAGACCGGTCCACCAAAGCCGCTAATTCATTATTAAAAAACTGCTCCATCATTTGCCCTGGACCAAAAAAACGGGCGAAATCATTCGGTGCAGCATCTAATTGACTCTTCGTAAATGGATAACGTCCTGCTAAAGTGCGTCGACAATAGTTCCCCAATACGGCATTCACATCCTCACCTACTTGCTGCTGTCGCACTTGTTTAACCGCTCCTGCCGCATCCTGTGCCATATGCTTTAGCATCTGCCCTACCGTATCCGGCATGCGTCCCGCTTCTGCTTGCAACTTGCTTAGCACCTCACTGGGCGGCAATGGGCTTTGGCTGCGCAAGGCGGAATCCGCTGCCGTTAAGTAGGTATATAACTCGTTAAGTAATGCTAAAGTACCTTGAATGGGCGCGGGTGCTCCGGCATTTACAGGCTGAGCTAACTCGTGATAGCGCACAAAATGCCGATCAACCATTTGCTCTAAGCGCTCTGGTGTCGCATCAATACGCACCGCCCCTTCTAAACCTATGGGCCCAAACATTTGCTCTAAGTTTTGAGTGGAACTGGTTACACGCTCTTTAGCTCGGTCTAATATTGAACGCTGGTATTGCTGATCCTCTCGCAACAAAGTAGTTTCATAGGCCACGTTTTGCACAAAACGCTGTAGCGGTGAATTAGAAGCAGAAACACTGCGTACCAGCTCAATTGCATCGATTAAATGCTTAGGGGTACGGATGCGTACGTCCTCTAAAAATGTATCCCACCGCTGCACATAATCCGCAAAATATAAGCGTTTAACTTCGGTTATCACGGTAGCGCGCGGTTGCTGCTGCCGCTGGTTGACGGCTAACACCCAAGCATCATCAGCATGAAGCTGATTAGCAACGCCCTCCACGCGTTTAGCAAATACATTCCAATAGCCGTTATAAGAAAAAAGCCCAGGGATTCCTTCGTTGAGTGCAGCATCACTTTGGCGTTCAAACACCGTGGTCGCTTCTGCCCCCGCCAAAGACACCAAGCTGCTCTCTTTTAATTCTGAAGACGCATATAAACGTAATAAGCGACTATAAATGCGCTCGGCCAAGCCAAACTGATCAAGCTGCGCACGACGCTCCGCGACCAAGGCTTCATTTTGTGCAAATGGCGAATGCAACACCTGTGGCGCTAACAAATGCTCTAAATGCATCCCCAAACGCTCATATTGCGCGCGGGTATAATCCGCGGGCAATTGCGGTTGCAACAAACGCAACACCCATTGCTTGAGGAACACCGCATCATAGCGCTGCGCATCATAGATCATTAAATAGGCTCGTAATGCCTCATACGTTTGCTCTATGTCCTGCACAGAGGCTTCCTGCAATCCAGACTCAATCAAACGCGCTACTTGTGGCCAGAGTTGCTGGCTTAACACACGCTCATACACCGCCTGATTAGCACTTTGAATTTTGTTACCTTGATATAAGCCAGCCGCGTATGCCAAAGGGCGTTGTGGTGGATAAAAATCATCACCCGCCGCTATCTCCCAATTTGCATTCAAATATGGCATTAAGCCCAACACATCGGTGCCTTTTTCAATCCGTGTTTGTTGAGCAAGCTCTTCTACTTGAGGAATACGCTGTGCTACTTGGACCAAGTAGTGCTGATTATTCTGATAACTTACCCACCACCACCCAAATAACCCAAACAATACCGCCGCGCTTAAGCCATAAGCCACCCACTGTAATCGTCGGTATTGCTGCTCCCATTTCATATTTAAGCCTGCTAGCGCCGACTCTTTAAAAACCACCTCTTTCAAAAAACGATGTAAGAAATAGCTTTTTCCTTCTGCTGCTACGTCGGCAGAAGCTGTGGAGGAGCGCAAGCTCAACGCCGAAGACAAGGCTTGACCGACAGGATCAAATGGCTCACCGCCTTGCGTACCGCTTGTAAAATACACACCTCGTGGTTGCAAACCTGGCGCCAAACGTGAGCTAATAAATACCTCACTTAAAAAATAGCCTAAAGTATCTTTAATGGCGGCAAACTGCTGTGGGAGCAAAAAAGCCTCTGCCCGTTGCGCTGGATCCTGCGGTACAGCTAATACATCTGGCAAAGCTTGCTCTAAGCGTTGCTGTAATAAATCGAACTCTTGCTGATAATGGGGCAACAAGTCAAAATCAGGCCGTTGGCTTTGCTCATAAGCAAAACTAAACCCCCAAACTTGCTCTAAGCTAGCACGATCGGCTTGGGCAAAATAAGCCTCAAAACCACTAAGTAAATCCATTTTGGTAATCAGCACGTATACCGGAAAATGGATGCCTAGCTGCTGCTGTAATTCGTGTAAGCGCTGCCGTAAAACCGCTGCATGCTGTAAACGGTCGGTATCATTCGCTCCAAGTAAGTCCGCTAAACTAATGGTTAAAATAATGCCATTTAATGGCTGCCGCTTACGATACCGCAGCAACAAATGTAAAAAACCCTGCCACTCTTTTTCATCCCCAGTAGGATCGCTTTCATGTGTGGTATAACGCCCAGCAGTATCCAGTAACACCGCTTCATCCGTAAACCACCAATCACAATTACGTGTCCCACCCACCCCTTTTAACGCGGTTTTACCAAAGGTATCTGCTAGCGGAAAAGTGAGCCCTGCATTGACTAAAGCCGTGGTTTTACCAGAGCCCGGCGCCCCGATAAACATATACCAAGGCAACTGATATAAATAATGCGGTAAAAACCGCTCTAACCACTTGATTTTGCCCTGTCCAGTAAAACGTACTTTACGTAGACGCTCCAGGGCTTCATCAAAACGCTGCTGCAAAACCAACACCTCTGCCTGTTCGGTTGGCGACGCTACAGCTTCTTTACGACTCGGTTTACGCAGTTGCTTTAATAACTGCGCATTTAAACGTCCCTCACGCCATTTACGCCATACCCAACGTAATAAGTAACCTCCTAAAATTAAGGAAATTAATGACAACCGCGCGACTGAACTTTCTAAGGGATACCATTGGTTAATAGCCAACGCAGGGCCCGCCACCCATATCACATAACATAACGCCAGCAGCCCTAACAGCACCCAAAGCGTGCGACTCCTTATCAAACCAAATAGCCGCATCATCATGGCGCTTCTCCTACAGACTGATTAGTGCTGGGGATCAGCAGCATAATTTCGACACGACGATTTCTAGCCCGATTTTCTGCTGTGGTATTCGGAACCAAAGGGTTCGCCTCACCCTTGCCTTCGGCTCGTACACGCGCAGAATCTATAAGCCGCTGGTTCAATAAATTTTTTACGGCATCCGCTCGTGCTTGCGATAGCTCCCAATTAGAAGGAAAACGCAGTGTTCTAATGGGGACATTGTCACTGTACCCCGTCACCAAAATGACCCCTTGTGTACTATTTAAAGCATCGGCAACTCGGCTTAACACTGGCACATAAGCATTACGCACACGGTCCGAACCAGATTCAAATAAGCCATCCCCACGCAACACCACTACGCTCCGGTCTGCCTCATCTCGAACCGTTAACAAGTCCTCTCTGATCTCCGCCTCTAAATAATGCGCCAAGCGTGCTGGCGCAGCAGGCAAAGAAGCAGGAGCTTGTTGCTCACTTATGGCCATGGTGGGCGTAGCCAATGCCACAATTTTTTGAAATAGAGGATTAGAGCGATCACTTAATGACCAGCTAAACCCAATATAAATAGCCAGTGCTACCGCGCCAGCCAATGCCGCCGCAGCCCAAAGTGGAACAGGAAGACGCTGTATTTTTTTCAGTACCGGTTTATCTTGCCAATGAGGAGAGAGTGGCTCTAAATACGCAGGCGTTACACTTTTTAGACTCAACAGTAATCGCTGCTTAATGGTTTGTAACTGCGCTCTACCGTTATCAACCACACGATAACGTCCCTCAAACCCTAAGGCCAAACAGTAATACAACAAAAGCAATAGCTCTTTATACGCAGCGGGGTTCTGACTCAATTTAGCTAACAGATGAAAAAACTTCTCCCCACCCCAGGTTTCATTATGAAAAGTCACAAGCAAACTATTTGTGGACCACGCGCCCCCACTGCCCCACGGACTAAGCGCCGCCGCTTCATCCAACACAGTACACAAACAATAACGTGCGCCTAAAATCACCTCGTTGCTCATCCCAGCCTGTTGCGCTCGCAGCTCAAACTGGCGGATTTCATCAATAAGGCGCAAGCGCAACTGCATAGGATTCGGGTGACTTTCACTTTGCTGTATTTGAGTTAATAGCAATAACAAAGGGTTCGCCGCTTGCAGCAATGGGCTTGCTGTAATATCTTGCATCACATCACCTACACGGTTGGGACTCGAATGGCCCAGCAAGTTAAATCCAGACCTGGAAACTCACCTGCCAAATGCAACGCCAATGCCCCTTTATGTTGAAGCTGCTGCCACATTTCCCCTTGTTGCTCTAGCGCAAAATATACATAACCAGCATGGACGGGAAGCTCTCTCGGCACATGGCTTAAACTTCGTAATATCACCCCTGGTAATTGCAAATGCACCAAATCCCGAATCCTATCCACAGGACCCAGCTTAGCCTGAGCGGGAAAATGCTGTCGCACTTGCTCTTCGGGCAAATCAGCCCGTACAGCAATCACAAATCGTGCACTTTGCCATAGATGAGTATCAGTGACCTGCCCCACTCGCACTCCATGCCCTTTATCAACCAGCTCAATACGAATCGCCATTTGATCCAACATTTGGTTCAACACAACCCGCAGAGACTGCATGAGCGGTTCAAAACTTTGACGCAAATCCTGATGCACATAGGTGGGACATGCAAGCGGCTGTTTACTGGGTTGGTGAAACGTGCTTAATCCGCCCAACAACTCCAACAATAATAAATACAGTGCCTCAGGGTGATGATGAGGCAGCTGTAACACCCCCCATAAACGATTTTTATACGTATTTAAGCTATGCAACGCTAACAGCTCTGACATATCGCCCGCATGCAGTTGGCTTAGGTGTTGAAGACGTTGAGCTAACAGCTCGCTACGCGCACTGACTAGGCTATATACCTCTTTAATGTAGGCGTTCAAGCGTGTTGACACTGTATGATGGAGACAAGGCACAATAAATGACTCATCCAGATGCACCGCCGTCTGTGTGTTTTTTTCTTTAATCACAGCTATCGGCAGCACCACCCAATCGCCATCCACTTGATCTTCTAACAATAGTTGCCAGCGCAGTCTACCTTGCTGCACTAAGGCCGGCTCATTATGAGGATCGCAGCGATCCAATACTTCCGTTTCTACCACTTGATAACGTGCCGCGCTATGGGCTTGCTCCTCAAAGCAGACCTCCACATCTTGGGCGCGCAACTTAGGCAAAGCAAGAAACACCTGTTGCGCATAAGTGTTATCCGGCACCACAAGGGCTTTAGGAGCTTGTTGTGCATCCATGCTAAATACCGTGCCATCTGGCAAAACGCCCGCTGCCTGTTGGATTTGGATATGACCAAAAGCCAAGGCGTCCTCATCCAGACGTAACTGCGTAAACCCCCAATAATGGTGAGCTAAGCTACACTGCTGGCGCATTGCTTGCGTGGTGAAATACTGATCTAAATATTGAAAATGCTGAGGGCGTAAAAACATGCCCTCGGTCCAGATAATCTTTGCCATGGGTACCACTTCAAAATGCGCTAAAAAGAAGAATCTAATTGCAAGCCCTGTCGAGTTAACACCACACGTACTTCTGCTTGCTTAGGAGAGAACTGCCAAAATTTATAAATATTGGTTTTTTTTGCTTCAGGCAAAGGCATAACTAAACGCCATTGACTCTGGTTTAAATCTCTATAACCCGCAACAACGCCTACATAACGGGCATTTACATCGCCACTAGAAGAAACCCATTGTTTTTGCTCTGGCTCCACCACAACCGCCTCATGCCCCAAAAGCTGATCGCCTAACACCTGTTGTGGCTGCCGCACCAAACCAAAATAATCGGCCGCCTCAAATCGATCAGCAGCTCGCAATTGAAAGACGGTAATCTGCAGCGGAGCTGCCTGATTTTGCTGTGTTAAGTTTTGATCGGCAGTGCCTACCAGCTGAATAGCATAAGGAATCGCTAGCTGGTTTTCGGTCGCCGCACATCCACTTAAGCAATACGCGCCAGCACTTAAAAAAAGCGCCAAAACATAACGCCGGCTTTTTGCAGTATTTTTCACTTCAAAGACCACCCTACATTTATCGCAATTTTTATTTAAACCAATAAAATAATTTTAATTGCGCTACAAATTGTGGTCATTATCAATTGGGTTTGTTACGCCAATATGACGGACACATAAAATTAAAACCCGTCACATTAGTTACATCTTGTTTCCAAAACCCATGAGAAAAACAAAAAAAATCAATGACTTAATTAATATATGTAATGAAATAATTTTGTCATAAATAATAGATAAGGTAAGGCATTCTTTCAATACATCTATTTTTATTATTCATGAAAATGACTTTTATTAAAAACTTGTTTTTATTCACATCTTGGCGCCGTATATTTATCGTTTTTACAGCAAGCGTATTAGCTGCCTGCGCACAAACGCCTTCATCCAACACGCCATACCCCGATCCCAAAGAGCAAGAAACCTTAACGCATATTGAACAGCTTTACCTAGAGGGTGAATACCAAAACTTATTAACCCAGCTACAAGAAGAGCCTCTGATGCAATCCGGCTCTTTGCACTTCAAAACGGAAGCAAGAAAATACCAAGCTTTTAGCTACTGCACACTAGGCGACAAACCCGCCTGCCGCCAGCAATTTCAAGACTTACTCGAAGAAAACCCCGGTTATTTATTAAGTAAAGCAGAAAACACTCACCCTGTATGGGGGCCAATTTTTGCCACAGAAAGCAAAAAAATACGCTCCTCTCGGGTGTGGATCAAGCAGGAGTAAAACATGAAATTTCAGCTCAAGAATCCAGCAACTCAAACAGAAAAAACTTTTACATCACAAGGAGTTCTGATCGGCAGTCATGCCTTAAATGACTGGGTGTTAATCGACGACCCTACTCTTGCGCCTTTTTGTGTAGCCATCCGTCCTCAGGCTCAACAGGGCCATGAGGTTATCTGTCTCAGCACACAAACACCGGTGCAAGTGAATCAGCAAAATTTAGCTTTTAAGCAACGTGCTCACTGGACACCAGTGTGTACTTTACAAATTGGCGACTGGCATATCAGGCAGCTGCCTGAAGAAACACCACAACAAACGGCGATACCAAACGTACCATCCCCTGTCATATCAGATACACCAGAACAGGCGGCACCCACTGGTTCCACTCTTACGCCCCCTGTTCTTGATGACCCGTTTGCAGACCTTTTAAATAGTCCTGGGGTGGTACCAGTTGGTGCAATGGATTTGGATAGCACACATCCATTTGATGCGGAGCGGGCTACCCAGCGTAATAGCGCAAACCCATTGGAGCAACTTCAACCAAACCAACTTAACGCCCCTCATGACCCACTAAGTGGGCTATTAAAATAAAAAACGAACTCGTCTTGAGCCGCACAGACCTTGATCTCTGCGGCCACGGCCTGATCCAAGGTGGCCTGCAATAGATACTGGCTCAATTTGGGCATAATATATTGGTTCAACGCGGCCTCGATCATTCTGCCGCCTGACTCACCATGACGACAACGCGCCAATAATAGCTGTAACGCCGCCTCAGATAGGTGCAATTGTGCTTGATAGTGTGTGTATACACGTTGTGCTAAGCGCTGCCACTGCAAGCGGGCAATACGAGCCAAGCGCTCTACGTCTAACGGCAAATAAGGAATTACCGTCATGCGCCCTAATAAAGCTGGCGGAAACACATCAAGTAAAGCTGGGCGTAAAACAGACTCCAATTGTTCAAGATCCGCTGACGCTTGCTGTTCACACCAGTCCGCAATCTCATCGGTGCCAACATTCGAAGTAAGCAAAATTAAGGTGTTTCTAAAATCCACACGCCGCCCTTCCCCATCCTCCATCCAGCCCTTATCAAAAACCTGAAAAAACAATTCATGCACATCGGGATGCGCTTTTTCAATTTCATCGAGTAAAACCACACTATAAGGCTTACGCCGTACAGCCTCAGTTAAGCGCCCGCCCTCACCATAGCCCACATAGCCGGGTGGTGCACCTTTTAAAGCGGATACAGTATGCGCTTCTTGGAACTCACTCATGTTGATGGTGATGACATTATGCTCGCCCCCATACAATGCATCCGCTAACGCTAACGCGGTTTCTGTTTTGCCTACACCGCTAGGGCCACAAAGCAAAAACACCCCCGCTGGTTTGTGTGGATCTAAAATACGGGCGCGTGCGCTTTGAATACGCTGTGCGATTTGTGTTAAAGCATGATCTTGACCCAACACCCGCTGCGCCAAACGAGGCGCTAATTGCAAGACATCATCCAACTCATTTTTAACCATACGGCCAACAGGAATACCGGTCCAGTCAGCCACCACAGCAGCTACTATCGCTGTATCCACCATCGCATACACCAAAGGCTGCTCCCCCTGCAGAGCAAAAAGCTGATCCCGCAGCACAAAAAGCCGTTCTTGTAGATCAAAACCCGCCTCTGCTTCGAGATCATCACATAACTGCCGTTGTGTCAGCACAATCTCTTGAGTTAGTGCGCGCTCCTGTTGCCAACGCTTTTCCCAGATTGCTAATTGTTCTGCTGCCTGCTCTAGCTCCTCTTCTAACTGCGTGCCCATCTGAGCATCGCTTAACCCAAGTCGTTTTTCTTTTTGATAAAGCGCATACTCTAAATGTAAGCGATCCAGTTCCCGTTGTGCCCGCTCCACTGGAGCGGGAAGAGTATGCTGACTAATTACCACCCGAGCTGCCGCCGTGTCCAATAAAGCTACGGCTTTATCCGGCAGCTGACGTGCTGGGATATAGCGTTGCGACAGTTGTACTGCACTACGTATGGCCTCATCTAAAATTAATACCTGATGATGTTCACTTAAATGATTTGCTATGCCTTGCAACATTTCTCGTGCTTGCTCTGCCGTCGGCTCCTCAACGGTGACTACCTGAAAGCGACGCGTTAAAGCAGGGTCTTTTTCAATGTATTTTTTATATTCACTCCAAGTTGTCGCCCCAATCGTACGCAGTTGGCCACGCGCTAAAGCAGGTTTTAATAAGTTTGCGGCATCACCCGTACCTTCTGTGCCCCCCGCTCCAATCAAAGTATGAATTTCATCAATAAATAAAATAATAGGTACCGGGCTTTGTTCTACACTTTCTAAAAGCTGAACCAAACGCTTTTCAAACTCTCCTTTAACACCAGCCCCTGCTTGCAACAGCCCCATATCTAACAAGTACAGCTCTACTCCTTGCAACGCCGGCGGTACTTCTTTATGAACCAATCGCTGTGCTAAGCCTTCTACAATCGCCGTTTTCCCCACCCCTGCCTCGCCAGCTAATAAGGGATTATTCTGCCGGCGACGCAATAAAATATCGATCATCTGTCGAATTTCATCGTCACGCCCTAAAACCGGATCCAGTGCTCCTTCACGCGCTTTTTGTGTTAAATTCTGCGCATATTGCTCTAACACCGAACTCATAGCGGTCGCTTCCGCGCTGTGCTCCCGATTTGATTCCTGCTCAGCGGATAGCGCCTGCCACTGATTTGCTGTTTGTAATACCGTCTCTAGCGAAACCCGAGCAAACTGGGAGGACATCTGCCTTAGCACTTGTTTCAGACTCGCGTGTTGCAATGTTGCGATCAACAAATCCCCACTACGAATCTGCGCTCGCTGGCATTGCAATGAGGCATATAACCAGGCGCTCTGTACCACCTCATCAATATGATGTGACAAATCTGAAATCGCCCCCGCCCCTTTAGGTAGTCGATCTAAGGCGCGCAAAATATCTTGCTCCAATGCTACCTCATCGACTTCGGCCTGCTGCAAAAGCACTTGCCAATCAGACTGCGTCGTGTTGATAAGCTGATAAACCCAATGCACTAATTCCACATAAGGGTGCCCACGCAGCTTACAAAATGCCGTCGCCCCCTCTAATGCCTGATAACTTAAGGGATTAAGCCGAGCAAACAGTTCGGCACGATTAAATTCCGACATAAAACATCTCGTCTTTACATTAAGGGGCTAATACCAGCACTTTAGGTTGACTTGGCACCACACGCATGCCCACGGTATTGATTGAATTCTGGGTATTGATCGAGGTTAAGCGCGTTGTTGGTGCAAAACGATTCAAAAAGGTAAAAGCGCCTGTTCTAGGCATAGATGGCCCCATTACCGTATGCGAAATCACCCCTGTCGCGATCCCCAAATTATCACCATTTGTGATCGGAGTGATGGTCATCAAATTATGAACTGGAGCAAAGCAGTGCAAAATATTAAAACAAACAGGTATTGCTGTTGGCCCTAAGGCTAAATCAGGATAAGGAACCGGTGTCAGGGCCGGTGGGGTTAAACACACATCAGGAAAACCAATGTCCAACCCCATCATTTGCGTATTACTAAACATGAATACTCCTAACGATACGCTTGCGTCCACAGCTCGGCTTCATACAAAGCCGAGTCACAGGCCAACACACGAGGGTGCTTTTTTAACCCTACATCCTCTGTGATCGCAGCATGAAAACGCGTGCGCGCAAACTGCGCAGCAGAAAAATCCGCCCCCAGCACACTCGCGTAAGAAAAATCCGCGGCATCTAAGTCGGCACGCACAAAGCGACTCTTTGCCACATCCGCATGGTGAAAAACCGCTTGTGTTAAACACGCCTCTTGCCAGCAAACCCGTTGCGCCTGACTATGCACCCATAATGAGTGAGCCAAATCAGCCTGAGTAAACTGGGCTTGTTCCAATTGTGCATAAGGAAATAATGCGTATTTAGCTTGTGCCTGTACAAAAGAGCTGCAGCGCAAATCACAGCCCTTAAAACTACACTGTGTCACATCCGCCTCATCAAGCTGTATGTTCTGCATTGCGCAATCAATAAATTGACAGCAAGGCAACTGCATATGGCGCCAATCCATACCCGATAAATCCGATTCCATAAAAACGGTTTTATCAAAGGAGCAACCTTGGAACTGCAGTGTTTTTATTTCCACCTGATAAAAAGTAAATTGATGAAAATGCGTCTCAATCCACTCTGTGGCTTCACTTCTGATCGCCATATAAGTAGCGAACTCAACGATCACCTGCTCTTTTTGTACCTGAGAAAAATGATCCTCTTTAAAGCAGGCATAGCTCAAATCACAGTTTTGCCATCTCACCTGTGTAAATATATTTTTTTGCGACGTCAGCGTCTGCAATGTGCAGTCAAGAAAACGACAAGCAGTAAAATGCGTTTCATTCCATATCGCCCCTTGCCAATCACAACGCTCAAAAATCACGTGTTCAAAAGAACAAGTCTGAACATCACACTCGGAAAAATCCACTTCTACAAAGTGGCAATTGCTAAAGCGCACCTCATCAAAGCTCATTGCAGCAAGATCCGCTTGGGTTAAATGCAACCCTTCTAATACCACTTGCGTCGCACTATCCCCTATCTGCCCCAAACGAATCAAGGTCTCTTTATTCATGTTGGTATTCCTGACGTTGGGGGTAAATGTTGATCTCTTTACTATAAGCCCCATGTAATACCGTACTATCATCCAAATGCGCCAGGCTTGCATCTACTCTGAACAAGTTCGCTTCTTTGAAATTCGCAAAACGCATATCAGCGGCTTTAAAACACGCTTCGATTAAACTGGCTTGGTGGAAGTTCGCTTGGTGTAAATGGGCGTGGGTAAAATTTGCCTTGTGTGCATCACAACGATAAAAAACCGCTTCACTTAAATCGCAATGCGTAAAATCACACATTTCTAACCGACTCAAAGAAAAGTCCGCCTGCGCGAAGTTCATTTCCCTAAAAAAACATTGGTAAGCGTCGCACGCCAACATGGCAAATTGCTGTACCTGATTTTGATAGTGCAGTGCCGAATTATTCATCGCGCACGCGCTAAAAATTAGCGCTTCTATACGATTCATAAAAAAGCCACAGCTATCAAACTCACACCCTTCAAACATAAAATCCAAAAATTCACACTGCTGCCAAGTGACTTTTTTAAACTGCACATTCAGCCATTTGCTGTGCTGAAACTGACTCCGATCACACATCACACTTTGCATGGTGCCGCCTTGGATTACACAAGAGCTAAAATCCAGCTCCTCGATAAACAGCTGTTGGAAATCGCAATCCATAAAATAACTCTGAGCAAGTTGTATGCCCTCTAGTTCTACATTTTCAAAGGTACACTCGACAAAATAGGCTTGCTCACATTGCCCTTGCGCTAAATTGGTCTTAATAAAGCGACAATGCTCAAAACGCGCATGACTCAAATTCGCCCGCGTTAATACCGCCTCATCAAATACACAATGAGAAAAATGAGCATGCGATAAATCCGTGCCCTCAAGCCAAGCTTGAGAACAATCCGCCTCTGTTAAGCTCAAGCCGCTTAACCTCATCCCAGAAAAATCCACATGCGCGATGCCCTCCTGCTGCGCTATTTTCTGTAAAAACCGCTTTTTTGCCTGTTCATTTTCTGTGTCACTTAACGGATACACGGGAGACTGATTTTGTGCACTCACTAAGTACATCTGTTGACGTAACGCCTCTAGGCGCTCCATCTGCCCTAAGAAATCAGCATCAACAGGCTCGGCCCCACGCTCTGACTCTAACCACTTTATCAAACTAGACGACTCCGGTACCGCCACCTTTTTGGGTATATCAAGCCGAGAAAAACTAGAAGCTAAATCAGGAGCAAGCTCAGTCAGCGCCTCACCGTTTACCTGCCCATCTTTGCCAAGCACTTGTTGTAATAATTGCAACTCTCTTAGCTCCTCTTTAAGAGGGGCAGGCGGTCCTCGATGAGGGGAGGCCGTATCCTCGCCATCAGGGGCTTCACTCAATACAGAAGTCGGTTTTTTTTGTAAGAAATACGCTTGCTGTTCGGCAGACAAACCCGACGCTCGAAGGATTTTTTCATGGTTTTTATCAACTTCAGCTTTTTCTTGCTCAAAATGCTCTGCTACAGATGTAGAAAAAAAATCCTCATCTGACTGATAAATCGGATCATCCGGTGGGGGTGGCCCCATTTGCTCAATCCGATACCACTCAGGATCCTCGCCGATTTCTTCAAAAAACGCCTTGTGATCCATCAGCCGTTGATTTTGAAGATTCTGACTTTTGATCCATGTCGCACTTTGTTGCACGGCTTCTATTCCCAAATCCAAGGGGGCCATAAGCGCAGGAGGAATCAGCTGTTCATCCGCCTCCACATATAAGCCCCCAAGCTTTGGGTCTAATCGCTTATGCATAATGGCAAAGTAATGCTCGGCTGAATGCACAAACGTCTCCGACTCCTCCAGCCCTACCATCAATGTTTTTACATCACTGGCATCATGTTCAGCGACCGGCACACTGCCATGAAAAAGCAGCACGGCACGCTCTTGATGTGGAATAAACCACACGGTTGTCGCTCGTAAGGGCATTTCCTTATCCTGCCACACCCCGGCTACTTTTTGTTGCATAAAGCACCGGATCCGCCACTCAGGTAAACGCCCTTGCCAACAGGCTTTAGTGGGGTGCATATGCCAAAAAGCAAAATCCGCACCTAAAGGCACCTCGTCGCGCTGTGACCACCGCTGATCCTCTGCTGCCGCATTAAAAAATAATGGACTCATATCTGCAAAAAAACCGGGGGACTCGTACTGCCGCCAATGATCTGTATAGCTTCCTATATATTGATAACGCTGTGGCCACAACATAGGGATTGGCCCAAAGGATGCCGGTTTACCTTGATCTCGCCGCTGCTGCACTCGATCTGTTAACCCTTCCACATTAGGCAAAAGCACCTGCCCTATGTACGGGTCGGTATCTATCCCTTTACCCTGAGGGTTGTTGGCGAAGTTTACTCCCCCATACGTATGCGCCCAATGCAATGGCATGCATTCAAACGCTTGGGGCACGGAAAAAGTTCTCTCATCAACCCAATGCCTTTGCCCAAATACCACCAAGGATTTTTCTAGCTCGCCTACCTTTGCTTTCACCATCACTTGGTTTTTTTGATCTTGGTGTGTCGTATACGCTTGGGCGGCCACTAAGTATTCCGGTACCTGTTTGGGTAACACTAAATCCAATAAACCCTCACAATCCATTTCTGGAATACACTGGCGCCATAACTCCATATCGGATACTAACAAAGGCCGAGGCCCCGAGAAATCCACCAATGCCACCGCCGTAACCGCTAAATGATTAGCACCATGCCACTGATAGGGGCGATACAATAAAGAGAGCCGTAATGGCTTAATCGCTTTAATAGACATGACTCAACGGCGGCTCATTTTTTGGTTTTTAGTTATGATTTAGGGTTATGTTTAGCGCAAGATCACACGCCGCGGATTGTCAGGGTCGACTAATAACGCGAAACACCGCCCGACTCGCACCTCTGATAAGACAGAATAGGGAATCGCTTGCTCGACCACGGTTTCATAAGCCTTGTCACCAAAATCATATCGCATCAACATCTTTAATACAGGCATCCCATTCCTATACACCGCGGTGTCTTCTAAAGAACTAATACACCCCTTAGTGGTCACGCCATGCTCTGCCAGATAAAGCTGGTCATTACGTGGATCAATCAAAAAGGGTTTAAACACCAAGAAATGCACGGCCAAAAAAAACAATATCATGCCAAGAAAGACGATATTATCCAGCAATGTGGTGCTCTTCTTGTAATACCGCACTATCCCGGCAATGATCATTGCGATCGCCCCGATAAGAAATGCGTACAGCCCGATCCAATTAAATACTGCTCCTACATACCCCAACATCACCACTGCCCCCTTAGTTCACACTCGTTAAGCCGTTAGTACGACTGTCCAAGGCGCTCATACTGTTTTTTAAGCCGCTCATCTCACGCTGCATCCCAGCCTGCTTTTTTTTCACACCAATCATTGATCTCACCAGGACCTCGCTGCGAATCTCTGACAGCCTGATTGAACGTTCTTTAGCTGCAATATCTTCTTTGGTCCTCTTCGTCTTGATTTCATGGCCTTTATAAGAAGCACTCACACCTGTAGCACTAGCACTTGCAAGCGTCGCACTCGCGCTAACCAGCGTGCCGCTTACGCTCATCCCCGTTACCCCCATGCTATAAGGCTTCACAGTAAATTTCTTGCTTTCTGTAATTTCCACTAACTCTTTTGCTCGATGCCAAAAAGTGCCCTGCACAGTGGTGTCTTTATTGCCCTGTACGGTTTCTTTACTATCTTGGCTCACCAGACACGTCAGCGATTGCTGCTGATTAGAGGCTGCTCCATCCACCTCTAAATGATGATTCGATTTAACGCGCTTTGTCTCATTGCCTACAATTTCACTATCTAGGTTACCCTGATACTGATGAATTGCATGACTATTTACACGGATGCGTTGCTCCGCTTCCGTCACACGCTCTTCCATCCCACTGATACGCTGCTCAAAATTACTGTCATATTGATGAAGCGCATTGCTATTGACTTGAATACGTTGCTCGGCCTGCACTAAGCGTTGCTCCATGGCCTTAATTACCGTCATTAAATTATTACCAATCTCAATTTGGTGATTATTCCCAACTTGCAAATGGTGATCCACTCCCACCTGCTGGTCATAATTCATTTCCGTGGTGTTTTTTGCGTTACGCTCTGCATGCAAATGCACCAGCTCGGCCCCCGCGGCATCATCAAAAATCAAATGATTCGCATTGGCTGCGCCTCCTCCACCAAAAGACCGACTCACAAAACCAGATTGGGTGGGCGAAGGCGTAAACGCAGGCATTTGCTGGTCGTTGTATACGCGCCCAATAATTACCGGTCGATCAGGATTGCCACCAATAAAGTCCACCACCACTTCCTGACCAACACGAGGCGGCACCACCGAACCAAAGCCAGCTCCTGCAGAATCGTTGGAAACGCGAATCCAACATGAGGATTGCTCATTCGCTAAACCATAACGGTCCCAACGAAATAGCACCTTGACACGCTGAAACTTATCCGTATAGATTTCTGCTCCAGCAGGCCCAGTGACAATTGCCGTTTGGGGCCCATTGGTCTTTGGTTTAGGGGTGACAAACGGAGCTCGATAAGGGATATCGGCTGGCTGCGCACTAAAAGTCAACAGATAACGGCCTTCACCGGTCGCGTCCCCACTGTAATACCCCGCCTCGCTCAACTCATAGCGTACGGCTACCAATAAGTAATCTTGACAATCTTGCTGACGCGGACTTTGCTTTAAATGAAAAAAATAGCCTGGAGCTAAAGCTCTAACATTCGATTCGCCTTCAATTAGGCTAGCGGCAGACTGCGCCTGCTCCACCCGCACTCGTACATAGTGCTCGCCCTGATCGGGATCGGCATAACCCGCTTGCCAATCATAAATCTCTCGATTCGCTTGGGTGATCGAATAAGGGACACGGCGCTGCTGCCGCAAACTGGCTGCTGACTTCGTAAAGTCATAGTCATCTACCACATACTCTACCCCCTGTAGCTGTTGATGTGAACGCCACGCATAGATCGCTTGCTCCGTGGCGAGCACATTACTGTCTTCAGGGTAATAGGCAATATTCGACTGATGCGGTAGCATCTCATGCGCGCTTACATCATCACATAACACCACCACATGATGATCTGCCTGATGCTCAATGTAATAATAAATACCCTCTTGCTCCATCAAGCGTTGGATGAAATCCAAATCGCTCTCTTCATATTGCACACAAAACTCATAGTTAGCGTAGCTACCACTGAGCTGTTTGCGATATTGGTAACCGGGGTAGGAACCAAGCACTTCGTCCAGAATTTCCACCACGGATTGATTCTGGTAAATCTTACAATCGCGGTTACGACCTAAATACCAAAGCCAGGGGCG
Source organism: Paenalcaligenes hermetiae (assembly GCF_039543645.1). Taxonomy (NCBI): domain Bacteria; kingdom Pseudomonadati; phylum Pseudomonadota; class Betaproteobacteria; order Burkholderiales; family Alcaligenaceae; genus Paenalcaligenes; species Paenalcaligenes hermetiae. The sequence continues at coordinate 363,609 of NZ_BAABKD010000011.1, forward strand.
CAACTGGAGTCGATAACGCGCCAAACGCGGACCACCTAACTCTTGACCAATATAACTAAAGCGTACGACCTCACCATGCAAATATCGCGTTTGCCCTGAGTCGACCTCGATAGCTAATCCTAAGCCCTTACCAAGAATTTGACGTGCATCTAAAGACGCATCCTCACTAACCAGTTCGACATCAAAGTCAAAAACCGTTGATAGTGCTTCCGTACCTTCCAAACGTTTAAATAATAAAGATGAGCCAAATGGACTATGGGCCACAACTATTCTTTGCATGGGTATCTCCTCAACCAACCCACGCATTGTAAGAATCGAATATGACAACCAAGTGAAGCGTTATTTACCAAAGGTAACAAGGCTTATCCAAGCCGTAACATCTCACGCCACCTTCGTCAAATAACTGTCACAATGCCTCATTACAATAGCCCGCATGTCAAACGCGTCTTTTTTGTCTTCGTATTATGAACAGCTGACACAACGCCCCTACGCCTATGATTGGTATGCGGTATTACGCCAGCTAGAAAATCACTACCCTTTAAAAAAACCTTTAGGGCGTAACCTGCTCCCAGCGCACGAGCCGATTCGGTTAGGACAGCACCCGTCCTTGGCTTTTGCGCCAGCTACATTACAACGTGCAACCTACAAAAACCAACAGCTGCATGTACATATAGCTAGTTTTGGCTTGTTTGGACCAAACGGGGCGTTACCTTTGCATTTAACCGAATACGCCTATCAACGTTTGCACCATCATCATGATGCCACGTTTACGCAGTTCGCCAACCTCTTTCACCATCGTTTAATTAGCTTGTTTTATCGAGCTTGGGCAGATAACCAGTGTGCGCTCAGCTTAGACCACCCTACTGAGACTTTTAGCCACTATGTGGCACAACTCGCCCGCATTCCCTATCCTCCTCAGGGAAGTCCAGAGCTGATCGCTCCCCACGCTCGACTTTATTTTTCGGGCTTATTGGCTCAGTCTCGACGCAACGCGGCTGGTCTTGTACAGTTATTACGTGATTTTTTTACGGTGCCTGTTCAGCTACAAAACCATATTCCACAATGGATTTCTTTACCCAAAACTCAGCAATGGCGCTTAGGCACTGGTGTATTGGGTGAACACCCTTTAGGCAAAAAATACTATGATGCGCAATATAAATTCCGCCTACAACTGGGACCCTTATCCTATGGGCAATTTCATTATTTTTTGCCCACACAGCGTGGCTATCTACAATTGCGACAATGGGTACAAGACTATATTGGGTTGGAGCTTGCTTGGGAACTGCAATTAATTTTGCAACAGCATGAAGTCCAAGGAGTGCGTCTAGGCAAACCGCAGCCTTTGGGGCTGGCCACTTGGCTAGGGCAGCGCCCCAAAGCGCTAGGTCATGCTAAAGATGTGATTATTTAGCCGGCAAATGGCGTGTTGCGTCCACGGCCTTACCGTTATAACGCAACTCAAAATACAACTGAGTGGTATTCGTGTCCGTACGCCCCATTTGCGCGATGGTTTGCCCTTGTTTTACTGACTGTCCTTCTTTTACAGCAAGCGATTTGTTATGGGCATAGACGCTAATAAAGTTTGCATCATGGCTAATAATCACCATATTGCCATAACCTCTTAAGCCATTACCTGCATACATGACCTTGCCAGCGGCCGCTGCCTTAATGGGCGTGCCCTCTGCTCCCGTAATAAACACCCCTTGAGACTGAGGACCTGTTCCACGACGATGCGAGCCTGGAGCTGGCCAAATCAACTTAATAGACCGTGGAGCCGCCACTGACTGTGCTGTCGTTGCTTTGGGTGCTTGTACAGTAGATGTACCAGACGCTGCTGGGGGACTCGCACTCCCACCCTGCACTCGCAATAACTGCCCTACTTGAATATGATTCGGGTTCCGGATGTTATTGTTCCGCATCAACGCATTTACGCTTTGCCCATGCTGTCGCGCAATCTTGGAAAGCGTATCCCCTTTTTGCACTCGATAATAGCCTTGAGGGGCCTGTTGCTTTTTAGGGCTAGAGCCACATGCCGCTAACACCAACGCCATCATCATTACTGCCAAAAAACGCATGCTTTACCTTATTTATTAAACCAACAATCGTCTTAACTAAACCATAAAGCGCCCCATTTGCCAAGCGCTCATCGCACAACCTTAACTTGTTTTACCTACAGAAGAAGCATCAGCGGCTGAAGGTGGCACGGCCGCCACCGCTTCCACCCCTGAAGAGGCTGGGCCAATGACCTCCATTCGCTGGGTATGATGTAAAGCCAAACGAGCTTGAGCAAATAACTCCAACACAGCGAAAAAGACCTCACTACGTTGCGCACTCACTAAACGGGGTGAGGGCAAATAAAAAAACAAACTAAATGCAATCCCACCATTTTGCTCAAAACCATCCACAGTCACAAAAGGCGCGGGGTCCTCTAATACTTGTTCATTGCTTTGTGCCGCACGCAATAAACACGCTCGCACCTGCTGTGCATCCACATTTACTGGCATGACCACGGTGATTTGCCCCCGCCCCAATGGCTCACTCAAGGTCACATTACGCACCACTTTGGTGATGAACTCTGAGTTTGGCACAATTACAGTAGAACGATCAAAGCGCTCAATCTCTGTGGCACGCGCATTGATCCGGCGCACATTTCCCTCCACATCCGTGCCTAAGCTTACCCAATCGCCCACTTTAATTGGCCGCTCTGCTAAAAGCAACAACCCAGAAACAAAGTTTTGCACTACTGCCTGCAACCCAAAACCGATCCCTACTGACAAGGCACTAACAATCCAAGCCATTCGGTCAAAACCAATCCCGGCTGCAGATAAAGCGACTACTACTGCGGCTACGTAGCCTACATAACTCACCAAACGCGCCGCCGATGAACGCATACTAGGATCCAAGCGCGTATAAGGCAAATACTGATTCGCTAACCAAGCCTGTAAGCTGTGTACGGCCAACCCACCAACCACGAGCACAACCATGCCATACAAAAAGGCGGCTGGTTTTAAGGTGACCTCACCAAAAGTAAAGCCTTGCGACAAAAACGCCAAACGTCGTTGCAACCAAATCACGGGGTCTTCACCAAATGGCAAAGAAAATAACGTCGCTGCTACAAGCAATAACCCAAGCTTAGCGCCCCCACTAAGTAATAAGACCGCTTGACTACGCCATCGCCATTGCGCTTGATTCAATTGGCTTTGCGCTGCATCTTGACGGACATTATTTAATACCGCTTGCGCCACATCACTCAGCAAGCAATACAACAAATAGGTCGTTAATACCACCACGCCCAGCCAAATCACCTCTTGGATGATCAAATTACTTAATGCGGTATAACCAACCAATAAAGCTATTACACTACATAACACCGCTAAGCTTACTAAACGCAAAGCAACACGGTGCAAGCCCGTTAACCAAACTGAACCTAAATCCAGCCCACCCTCTTTACGATAATAACGTTGCGCGCGCCATACGGCTATGCCAACCACAGCATTTAACCCTAAAGCTAACAAACCATTGGTTAACATCACTGTGCTTAAGCTTGAACTAATCACATGCGTTAACTGCTGTAAAGTCCATAGCACAATGATTAATCCCCCTAAAGTCAGTGGTAACCATTGCAACGCCTGCGCCACTTCATTGGGTAGACTCGGTAAGCGCCATGTGGGCTTATGGGGCGATAATAATGCTCGACCTAATCCTGCAATAAAAGCGGCCAAAGCCACCACCGCAATAAACTGTCGGACAAATACCAGTAGTTCGGGCGTTAAGCCCTCGGCATACATCAGCACCGATAACAAAATCAATAACACACCCGTAGGAATCGCCACATACAAACCAATTAAACCGATGGCAAGCAGACTTCTACGTAAACGCGTAGGCTGGCTTTTATTGACTAAAAAACGGATGAACCGAAACCAAATGGCGATCCCACCTAAGGCCCACACCAGTGCCCCCACACCAAGCCAGAGCTTATGCTGCCACGCTACCGGCGCAAATGCCTCTTTAATTTTTTGCCAACTTTTCTGTACTGCCAAGCGATCATCTGGCAATTTCTCCTGTAACTGCCGCCATAAAGATGGGGCAAAAGGTGACAGGCCTCGCTGTGACACCACATCTTGGAACTGTTGCCTACGTTGCGCCGCTACTTCTGAAATGGCTTGTTCAGCCTCTACTGCAATCAAGCGCGCAATCTTAAGCTGTCCACTTAATGTGCTGATCTCTTCATTCAAAGCAGAGCGCTGTTTTTTAACGTCTTGTGTCTCTGTTGCCTCATCCTCTGGCAGGCCCAACTCCGCTAGACGTGCTTGTGCGGCTTGATGTAAAGGAGTAATGGTCGTATCAATCCCTGCTGCTTTGGTTTGCACTTGATTCAAACGATTACGAAAATCCACCAACTGCTGGTCCGTAAATGGTATTTTGCTATCGGCAAGTGCCGCCTGAATTTGTTTTAGCTCCGTGCGTGCTTGGTCTAACTCTTGAGCTATATCTCGCACCCCCTCAGATTCCACAGCTTGTGCCGTAGCATAAAAACCGCCCAGTAGCAGCGACAACGCCAAAAACACACGCAGTAATACCGCCGGAAAAAAGACAAAAGTAGGCATAGGATCCCCTATAAAAAAACCGCTAGCATCTATAGTAGCGGCTTTTTATCTTATCTAAACAAACAAGGCGGTTTATTTGACCTGAACACCCGAGCCTGCTGTAACGTGACCAATCTGACAGGCATAATCAAAGCCCTGCTCATGCAAAAGCGCTAAAACAGATGGCGCCACATCAGGACGACAAGAAATCAACAAGCCTCCCGAGGTCTGTGGATCTGTCAGCATACCACGCTGTGTAGCCGTCACTGTCTCGGCTAACTGAATATGCTCGCCATAAGCTTGCCAATTACGCCCAGATGCCCCTGTAATAAAGCCTTGCGAAGCAAGCTCTGGCACATTCGGTAACCACGGCAATGCCGCAAAATCCAGCTCGATTTTTACTTTTGAACCGCGAGCAATTTCCCACGCATGCCCCAACAACCCAAACCCAGTGACATCCGTGAGCGCATGAACCCCATCCATTTTAGCTAATAAACTCCCTGGCCGATTCAACTGCGTTGTGCTTTGGATCATCACAGCATAATCGGCTTGAGATAGCTGCTGCTTTTTAAATGCCGCCGACATCACCCCAATGCCTAAGCCTTTAGTAAGAATTAACACATCTCCTACTTGAGCCGCTGCATTTTTACGGACATGTGCCGGATGCACCAACCCCATAGCTGCTAGGCCATAAATTGGCTCCACCGAATCAATGGAATGCCCGCCAGCCACAGGAATCCCCGCAGCCTGACAAACATCTGCCCCACCTTTAAGAATTAAACCAATGTCGGTATGACTCATGGTGTTAATGGGCATGCCCACAATGGCAAGTGCCATAATCGGTGTCCCCCCCATGGCGTATACATCAGAAAGCGCATTAGTAGCCGCAATCCGCCCAAAATCATAGGGATCATCGACAATAGGCATAAAAAAATCAGTGGTCGCAATCAGTGCCTGCTCATCATTGAGCTGATACACGGCGGCATCGTCCGAGGTATCTGTACCCACCAACAGTTGAGGATAGTTCGACATCGCCGGCATAGCCGCTAATAGCTCAGACAACACACCTGGTGCGATTTTACAACCACAGCCTCCACCATGTGCTAAAGAGGTAAGACGCACAGCATCAGAAGTTTTTATATCAGACATGAGAATTGGCTCCGAAACTCGAAATAAAGGCAAAACACGTTGCACATGTGGCCAATAGAAGATGGCGGAAAGCAGCAGGAGTCGAACCTACCTAGGAGTGTCTAACACCCCCAACTGGGTTTGAAGCCCAGCCGCATCACCGGATACGAATGCTTTCCGTAAAAGAGAGCCCCATTAAAGATGGGGAAAGACGGTATTATCGGGACGAATCAAATGGCGATCCCGCAAACGACGAGTATAGCCAATTCGCTCAAAAAACTCGAGGATTTGAATCGTTCTTTTGCGCCCGAGACCTAAATGATCACGAAACTCTGCCGCTTTAATACCCTTGTCGGCAGCTAAGCGCGCAAAGCGCTGCGCTAAATCCAAAACATGATCTCGATGATAGTATAAATCACGCACCACCTGAAACAAAACCCCTTGGCGTACCAGCTTACGCCCTAGCGCACGTAAACGCTCCTCGGGAACCTCAAGCGTTGCTGCCATATCTCTAACCCAAGGGGGATCAAACTGCCCCGCATACGACAACCCAACCAACTGATGCGCAATTGGTTCTTCTTCTGGGGTAAAGCTCACTGTATGGGCGCTTAAATGATACCAAGGTCCATTTAAAGCCAGACGTTGGCGCTGCACCAGCTCATGTAACGCCGCCAACCATAAGGTATCCGACGACTTAGGTGCCACCATACGACGCAATCGTGCGGCTTCGACCCCAGGCTCATCAGGATAACGCTCATGGGCCTCCGCCAATACGGTTTCAATGCGTGTCAGCAGGTATTCCCAAGCATTATGATGGATCAGCACACGGGCACGTTGACGAGGCGCTTGTGCCCACAAAGCGGCTTCGGGAGCGCGTAAATCCTTGGTGTCACCACCAATGAGTCGCTCTAAAAAGGCTTGCTCCAAACCATACGGCGCTTGACGTAATAGCGGTGCAAGCCCGTCGCCGGCTAAATAAGCCTCGACACCATCTAGCCATGCTAAACGCGCTAAGGCACGACGTTTACGATCAGGGGCATTTGGATCTAATACTACACCCCCACCAATCGTTTGTTTGGCTTGGGCATTACGCACAATAAAGCGGTCACTGGGCATAGCACAAATAGGCGTATCAAACACCAACTGCACCAGAGCCGACTGCCCAGCCTGCACCCGATCTTGGCTTAAAGGCACCACATGAGCCACATAATGCGCCGCTCCAAGGTGCACATGGACAGGCGTCCATGTTTTTAAAAGCCCCTCTGCGCTCTTTAATAAATGCAAGCGCACATCGATATGCGTCGATGGACTAAAACAGCGCCCATCCGCAATCCAATCACCACGTTGAATTTGCTCTGTAGACAAATTCGCTATATTTAAGGCACAACGCTGCCCTGCCACAGCCGTGGAGCTAGGCGTGTTTTGGGCATGAATGCCACGTACTCGTACCGGTATATCGGCCGGCATCAATCGTAAATCCGCCGCGGTGCTATTTGCATGAATCAACCCACTATACGCAGTCCCCGTTACTACTGTTCCTTGTCCCTCTAGACTAAACACTCGGTCTACGGCCAAACGAAAAAAGCCTTCTGCAGCCTGACGCTGGAACCACTGAGCCTGTTCATATAAATACTGACGTAAAGGCTCAATACCCTCTTGCGATAGACTATCAACCACAAATACGGGCGCCTGTGCTAAAAACGTCGGTTGTAATAGTACGCACAGCTGCTGTTTTAAGGCATCTATCTGCTCAGGTTGCGCACGATCTTTTTTGGTAATTACCACACAGCCGTGCTGGATACCTAACAAAGATAGAATCGCCACATGCTCTTGTGTCTGCGGCATAATGCCATCGTCTGCTGCTACGATGAGCATAGCAAAATCAATACCCGTCGCCCCAGACACCATGGTATGCACTAGGTTTTCATGACCGGGCACGTCAACAAAACCTAAAATATCACCATTGGGCAATGGGGTATACGCATAACCCAAAGCAATCGTAATGCCGCGCTTTTTTTCGTCTTGCAATCGGTCGGTCTGCACCCCCGTTAATGCGTGAACTAAAGCGGTTTTACCGTGGTCAATATGTCCTGCTGTACCAACAATCATGCTAAAGCGGTGCTCCATTGCGCTTGCAGAATAGCTTGTTCTGCCGCGCTTAAACAGCGTAAATCTAAAAACAAGGTATCGTGCTGAATACGTCCAATAACGGGGCGCTGCTGCCCACGTAACCATTTTTCCACACGCATAATCGGCCCACCAGCTCGCCCCGCCCCCACATAGCGCACCACTAAGCCATAACTGGGCAACACATCAATGGGCATGGCACCACTGCCGATTTGACTCAGCATAGGCTCTGCTGCCACCGTATAGTCCGAGCCTAGTGCTTGCTGCAACAGGGGTTGTAATGCTTTTGCCTGTTCCTGCATCTGTACAGCAGGGCGCGTTAACAGACGTAATGTGGTTAGACGCTGGGCTAAGTGCTCGGGGCTACGATACAAGGCTAAAACCGGCTCTAAGGCGGCAAGCGTTAATTTACCCACACGCAGCGCTCTTTTCAAGGGGTTTTTCTTGATGCTTTGAATCAGGTCTTTACGCCCTACAATGAGACCAGCCTGCGGTCCCCCTAATAACTTATCCCCGCTAAAAGTCACCACATCAGCCCCTGCCGCAATGGTTTCTTTTACTGTGGGCTCTTTAGGGAGCCCCCATTGTGATAAATCCACTAAAGTACCACTACCTAAGTCCACCGTAGTAGGAACCCCATGACGCCGACCGATTTGTACCAGCTCGGCCAAGTTCACCTCTTTAGTAAAACCAACCACAGCATAGTTACTGCAATGCACTTTCATAAGCATCGCCGTTTGCTCACAAATAGCCTGCTCATAATCATGGGCATGGGTGCGGTTAGTGGTGCCGACCTCGATTAACCGAGCGCCAGCACGCTGCATAATATCAGGGATACGGAACGCTCCCCCGATTTCTACTAATTCTCCACGCGATACCACCACCTCGCGTTCCGCCGCCATTGTGCTTAGCATCAGCAAGACAGCAGCGGCATTATTATTCACCACAGTAGCGGCCTCAGCGCCAGTTAACTCACAAATCAAAGCTTCTACCAGATCATCTCGATCCCCACGCTTGCCCGTGCGCACATCAAACTCTAAATTGGCAGGGGTAGTCAACGCCGTCAGTACCGCTTGCACCGCCTCATCGGGCAATAAGGCTCGGCCCAAATTTGTATGTAAAACGGTACCGGTCAAATTGATCATCGGACGCAACTGAGGTTGCAGGTATTGTTGTAGTTGTTTTTCAAATCGCGCTGCCAATTGCACTACATTGAGCTCACTACGTGCGAGTTTTCCTGCTAAAGCCTGTGCGCGTAGCTGCTGTAAAAGCTTGCGCAGCTGTTGGGTGATAAGCTGACGACCATGTTGCTGCACCCACAATGCAAATGCGGGCTCACTTAAAAGCCGATCCACAGCCGGCAAATCTGCCGGCTGTGCTAACGCCGTCGGATCCAAAGAAGTGGAATCAATCATGAGTCCTTTGCGCTCTGCCATAACAACGGATTATCATTGACGCGGAAAAAACCCTCATCGCCCATGAGTACGTCTAGCTCCAAGCTCGCTAAGTCATCTGCCACAGCTTCAACCATTTGATCTTTTTCCTGATAGAAGATTTTACGGTAGGTATGACATTTTCCGCATGACTCGGCTTTGATCGCCTCCGACGCATCGGCAATAGAATGATACGCAATTTTCTCCGTGTCCTCACAATGCGTACAAGTCACCCGTACGATATGCCATTCAGTAGAACACAGGGAACAAGTCGCATAGCGCATGCCCTCTCGCGAGCCTCCAATGCGAACAATGGTAGATACCGGCAAGCTCCCACAACATGGACAGACACCAAAAGGGGTAATCACTGGTAATTGTGCGGTATCAAAATCCACCGCTAAGCGCGTCCAATACACCTGCAAGGCCGCCATCACAAAAGGAGCGCGAGCCGCATCAATGCCCTCCTCAAAGCGAGCAAGCATGGCATCTGCCAAGGCTTCCAGCTGCTCTGGCTCCTGCTCTATCGCTTGCAACAAGTCTTTTAAAACGGTTTGGGCTGCCGCTAATACATCTGGCTGCTGAAGCACCTCTTGCACAATATCTGCCAGGATCTGGCGCCACTGCGGATCGCGCTGCCAACCCGTGGCTTGTAATGGGGGCATGCCGTGTGTTTGAGCTCGATCTACTTGTTCAGCACTTGCCCCAGGTAAGGCGGTGTACTTGGCCAAAGCATTATGCTGGGCATCAGCCACATGCGCCATCAGCAACAAATAGGCTTGAATTGGACTATCTGTTGCCAATTGACGTAAACGGCTCGCACGCTCCTGAAAAACAAAACGAGATTCAGCTTGAAAAATACGAGGAATATGGGTGTGATCCAAACTTTCGATCTCACCACGGGGTAGGATGCGTTGCATCGAAACTCCTAAGAAAAAGACGGCTGCTATCGCTCTGAGAACGACAGCAGCCAACGTGGTGTAAAACTAAGAGAAACGCTTATTTTGCGTTAGAACCACGTACGATTTTACGGTACCAATCGCGGTGATTTTTCCACGCCCATCCGGGGCTAACAGTACCACGCGTCATTGCACGCATAGAACCTTTGACCCAGATACCTGCATAGACGTGCACAATAATGGCACAAATTAGCAAGAAGGCAAAGAAAGCATGTAGCAAAGAAGCTAAACGCACCATATCAATACTGAATAAGTGCGAGAAGTATTCACGCCACATCACGATACCTGAAGCCATCAGGCCAAGCATTAAAATAATCAAAGCGTAAAACAGTACCTTTTGACCGCCATTATAGCGATCCGTATCCGGTACACCTTCCGATTGATTTTTTAATACTTTAGGCATGGCTGCCAGCCATTCTCTGTCTTTTTTCGTTATTTTGTTAAAACGCCATAAACGAATAGCAAAAGCAAAGAAACTGACAAACATCACCACCCCAATAAAGGGATGCAAAATGCGTGTCCACGGGCCACCACCTAACAGATTCGTCATCCAGAAAAAAGCGGGATGAAACAGCGCCAAACCGGAAACCGCTAACAGCACAAAGCTAATAGCAATGATCCAATGATTGATGCGCTGGCTCGGAGTGTAGCGAACAATCGTGTATTTTTTAGGATCAGACATGGGTTTCCTCCTTGGCTGCGCGCTCATCGTCCTCGGTGGTTTCAACTGGACCAGTACGCATGTAATGGATAAATCCAACCAATGCGGTTAATGCCATCGTTGCCACGCCAAAAGGCTTAGCTAGGCCTTTCCAGAAAGACACCATCGGACTGATTTGCGGGTCCTTAGGTAAGTTGCTGTAAAGCTCGGGTTGATCCGCGTGATGCAATACATACATCACGTGCGTTCCACCCACACCTTGCGGATCGTACAAGCCCGCATTTTGGTAACCACGCGATTGCAAATCCACGACACGCTCTGCAGCATGTTGTTTCATTTCCTCTTTGGTACCAAACATAATTGCACCGGTAGGGCAGGTTTTTACGCAAGCGGGCTCTTGTCCTACAGCAACACGATCAGAACACAGCGTACATTTGTAGGCTTTATTGTCCTCTTTAGATATCCGAGGAATATTAAAAGGACAGCCTGTGACACAATAACCACAACCAATACAGTTGGCTTGGTTAAAGTCCACAATACCATTGGTATGCTGAACAATAGCGCCCGGTGAAGGACAGGCTTTTAAACAGCCTGGGTCTTCACAGTGCATACAGCCATCCTTACGGATGAGCCACTCTAGATCGCCATCGTCTTTTTCGTGCTCTGCAAAACGCATCAACGTCCACGTGTTTTCGGTCAAGTCTGCTGGGTTGTCATACACCCCAACGTTATGACCGATTTCGTCACGTAGGTCGTTCCACTCCATACAGGCCACCTGACATGCTTTACAGCCGATACATTTGGATGTATCGATCAATTTAGCAACGCCCTCGGTGGCAGCGATAGGTTTACGAACGCTAGGCGAAGGAGTAGTAGTCGCCGAGCGACGTTTAATGTCCATTGCTTCTAATGCCATGATGACTCCTTACACCTTTTCCACGTTGACTAAGAAGGATTTGAACTCGGGGGTTTGCGAGTTACCGTCTCCAACAAAAGGAGTCAGTGTATTCGCCAAGAACCCGGGTTTAGTAATCCCAGCAAAGCCCCAGTGAATGGGGATACCAATCTGATGTACCCGTTTGCCATCAATATCTAGACCACGAATACGCTTAGTGACCACCGCCTTGGCTTTGATATAGCCACGATTGGAGGAAACTTTTACCGTATCGCCTTCTTTGATGCCCAGTTCTCCCGCTAGCTCTGCTCCAATCTCCACAAACTGCTGCGGCTGAATGATCGCGTTGAGCTGCACGTGCTTAGTCCAGTAATGGAAATGCTCGGTTAGACGGTATGTGGTGCCCACATAAGGGAACTGATCGGATTTTCCGAACTGTGCCCAGTCGTCTTTAAACACGCGTGCGGCAGGATTGCTTGTAGCTTTATCATTGTCTTTAAACAATGGGTTATAGCCAAGCGGGGTCTCAAAGGGTTCGTAGTGAACGGGGAATGGACCTTCGGCCATGCCTTTGCGTGCAAAGAAACGGGCCACGCCTTCGGGGTTCATAATAAATGGCCCCATTCCATCACGTGGGGTTTCATCGGCCTTAAAGTCAGGCACATCCGCCCCTGTCCATTTTTTACCATCCCAATGGATCAATGAACGCGTTGGATCAAACGGCTTACCGTCCAGGTCACACGAAGCACGGTTATAAAGCACACGACGGTTAGCTGGCCATGCCCAAGCCCAGTTTAGGGTTTGACCCACGCCAGTCGGATCGCTATTGTCGCGACGTGCCATCATGTTGCCGGCTTCAGTCCAGGAACCTGCATAAATCCAGCAACCACCTAAGGTAGAGCCATCATCACGCATCTCACCAAAGCCAGAAAGCTGCTCACCCGCTTTGCGGATAATATCACCATTGGCATTACGTAAATCCACCAAAGCACGACCGTTTAGCTCTTTGGCTAGCTCTTCGGCGGTTGGGTGATTTGGGTTAGAGTAAGGCCAGTACAGATTCAGAATTGGATCTGGGTATGCCCCGCCCTCTTTTTCGTAAAGCGCACGGATGTTTTGATAAAGCAGCGCCATGATTTCAATGTCGGTTTTGGCTTCCCCTGGGGGTTCTGCCGCTTTCCAGTGCCATTGCAACCATCGACCTGAGTTCACCAATGCACCTTCCTCCTCTGCAAAACAAGAGGTAGGCAAGCGGAAGACTTCTGTTTGAATGTCTTCAGTTTTTACATCGTTGTACTCACCAACATTTCGCCAGAATTCAGAGGTCTCTGTCACTAATGGATCCATGATCACCATGTATTTTAGTTTAGAGAAGCCTTTGAGTAGCTTAGCTTTGTTCGGTGCTGCGGCTAATGGGTTAAAGCCCTGACAAATGTAGCCATTGACCTTGCCTTGGTTCATGAGCTCATAGGTCTGTAGCATATCGTACAGCTTATCGAGCTTTGGCAAATAATCAAAAGCAAAGTTATTGTCAGCATGTGCATGATCACCCCACCAGGCTTTCATCAAGCTGACGTGGAATTTTTTGTAGTTACTCCAGTAACTAAGCTGGTTAGGACGTAACTGTTTAGGCGCACGCGCCGCAATATAGGCATCAAAGTCTTGCTCGGCCTCGTTTGGCAACGTCATGTAGCCAGGCAGCAAGTTTGACATTAAACCCAAGTCGGTTAGGCCTTGGATGTTGGAGTGACCACGCAACGCGTTCATACCACCACCCGCGATACCGATGTTACCTAGTAACAACTGCATCATGGCGCCTGTACGAATGATTTGGGAGCCAATCGAGTGCTGTGTCCAACCAAGCGCATACAAAATCGTCCCCGCACGATCAGGGGTTGACGTAGACGCGAGCAGCTCACAGACCTGATTAAATTTATCAATCGGCGTACCACAGACGCGATTCACCATTTCTGGCGTATAGCGCTCGTAGTGTTTTTTCAATAGCTGATAAACGCAACGAGGGTGTTGTAGAGTGCGGTCCACCACAACCATACCGTCTTCGTCACGCTCATAATCCCACGAGTCTTTGTTATACGTACGATTTTCCTCGTCATAGCCGGAGAAAATCCCGTCCTCGAAGTCAAAATCTTCGCGCACCACAAAGCTAAAGTCCGTGTAATTACGCACGTACTCGTGTTGGATTTTGTCGTTATCTAATAAGTATTTGATCACACCGCCCAAGAACACAATATCGGTTCCGGTACGAATGGGCGCGTACAAGTCCGCCACAGAAGCAGAGCGTGTAAAGCGCGGATCAACCACAATCAGTTTTGCATTGTTATGAGCTTTGGCTTCAGTAACCCATTTAAACCCGCAAGGGTGAGCTTCTGCTGCGTTACCGCCCATAATTAAGACCACATCGGCGTTTTTGATGTCGACCCAATGGTTCGTCATCGCACCTCGGCCAAACGTCGGGGCAAGACCTGCCACCGTCGGACCGTGTCAAACGCGTGCTTGGTTATCGAATGCCAACATCCCCAGCGTACGAACTACTTTGTGGGTGATGTAACCCACCTCGTTACTACTGGCAGAGGCAGCAAGCATACCTGTGGTTGTCCAACGGTTTACGGTTTTGCCGTCATCCGTCTTTTCCACAAAGTTGGCATCGCGGTCCTCTTTCATGAGTTTAGCGATACGGGTTAGGGCCTCATCCCAAGAGATACGCTGCCACGTATCGGAACCGGGCGCGCGGTACTCGGGATATTTAAGACGGTTCGGACTGTGGATAAAATCAACCAAACCTGCACCTTTAGGACAGAGTGTCCCGCGGTTAACAGGGTGATCATGGTCCCCTTCGATGTGCACAACACTTGGTTTGGCGTTCATCGCGCCATCACCTAGGCTATACAGTAAAATTCCACAGGCTACCGAACAATAAGGACAGGTGCTGCGGGTTTCGACCATGCGTGTCAATTTGTATTGACGCGCCGCTGCTACGGCAGGCGTTGGTGCTACCCCTAGCATGGCCAAGCTTGACCCGGCTAGTGTTCCCCCTGTTACCTTAAAAAACTGGCGCCGACTCATGTTATTCATGGACGCTCTCCAACAAAGGTAATCAATAATACATTCCGAGACAGACAGGTTTTGTTCGCTGTAACGAAGTCTGTCACATTATGTTTATTGTACCCTTAATGTCTACAACACCATATAAAGCAAGGTATATAACGATGATTTGTCTAGTGCAACGCGTAAAAAAAGCAAAAGTGATGATAAATGAAAGACTTACTGGGGAAATCGGTGCAGGGCTTTTGGTTTTTGCTTGTGCTGAGCCCACAGACACCCCCGCAACAATTGACAAAATGTTGCAAAAAATTATCTCTTTAAGAATTTTTAGTGATATAGACGGAAAAATGAATCAGAATATTGGGCAAATTGGTGGGGGACTTTTACTGGTAAGCCAGTTTACCCTAGCCGCAGACACCCGTCGTGGGAATCGACCTAGCTTTACCCAGGCCGCCCCACCCGCCCAAGCCAAAGCACTATTTGATTTGTTTGTTACTCAAGCCAAGGCGATCCACCCTATCGTGGAAACGGGACAGTTTGGTGCGGATATGCAGGTCCATCTTATTAATGATGGTCCGGTAACAATTCCTCTGCATATCAATTGACAACTAACGAACTCTCATTATCGCATTTGGAACGCTTCGCTATGAATAGTGAGCTGCTCACGATCAAAGTTTTGTTTTAGTGTTGCTTCAAGCGCGTGCAACAAGCCTGTGGGGCCGCAAAACCAAAGCTCATAGTTTTGTGTGGTAGACATGGTTGACATCAGTAGTTCGGGCGTTAAGCGCTGCCCTTTAGCACTCTCATGGATTGATAAGTGAATAGTAGGTAACTGCGCCGCTAATTGCTGCAAATAATGGCAGGCTGCGCTGTCCTCGGCTCTATCAATACAATAGTGCAACTGAGCAGTCACCGCTTGAGGCTGCATGATCAAAGCTTCTAGCCAAGCAATAAATGGGGTAATACCAATGCCGCCGGCAATCCAAATTTGCTCGCGCTGAAGGTTAATACGATCTAATGCAAACTGACCATACGGCCCCTCTATCTCAAAAAACATATGAGGACGCATCTTTGCTGCCATTTTCTGCGTATAGTCGCCCAACGCCTTAATACGAAAATCAATATGACCATCAGCATGTGGAGCACTTGCGATCGTGAAAGGATGCGCCCCTTCTTGGCGATCAAAACAAATAAAAGCAAACTGCCCTGGCTGGTGATTAGGCCAACGCGCATCAACTTGCGCACGCAAAAATAAGACCTGATCTTGGCCCAGCTCGCACTGAACAACCTGCGCTAAATAACGATGTTTCATCCCTATTCGCTGGGTTAGAGCCTGCCATGCACCATATAGCCCCAACCCCAACATCGTCACTAGCCCAAAGCCTATGGGTTGTGTCCAATATGACAACGGCATTAAAACCAACGCGTGAAAGCCCACCATTAAAAACAACACGGGCATAATACGATGCAAATGTCGCCAAAACTTATAGGGGAAAGAGCGCCAAAGCGTCAATACCAGCATAATAATAGCAGCATATATTGCCCATTCCCCAAGAGACTTAGCTAACGATTTATAGTCAGAAAAAAAAGAAAGCAATGGGGTTTTAGTAGCTCGGTTGGCATTACCAATCAAAGCAACAATAAGAGGCTTTGATAATTTAATTAACCAATGACTCACCGCAAATAAAACAGCCCAAATCCCTGCCCATTTATGCAGCTGATAGACCTGATCCATGCCCCCTACCCAACGCTCCGCCCATACAGGACGTGTCGCCAAAAGCATTACTAATCCCATTAAGGCAAATGAAACAACACCGGTGTAATACAAGAGATAATTTCGCCACTGCCATAATAAATCACCACCTGCAATGGGATGCATAAAAGCGTCCAAGGCCCATAAAATACTAAATAAAGCAATAAAAGCGATGAGAACCTTTTTCATTTAATCAGCCTTAAAATAACTATTTATTATTTTACAAAGATACCTCATCTCTCATGAATACATCATGAATTAAATTATCAAACAACTTTAATTCCAGATAAAAAAACAATAATAAAAACAATTATTATTTACAATATAGCCAGCAGTATGATGACACCTACGCTTGACAACCGGTTTTATTTACCGTTATAGTGTTTTTATGCATTACGAGTTGGGGTTACCCCCCATGCCAACCTGTGACCCACACAAGGTGGACAAATAATGCGGCATTACGCAACCAATGGGATATCGCTGCCCGCTGTTGCGGGCTTTTTTTATGGGTTTTTTATACCGACTTGCTCACCCTGCATGGTGCTAAAGAGCTAAAAAGGAAATACCATGTCTTATCAGTTCGAAATCGATGGCCAAACGTTTACGGGAAGCGTAGTTCCTGGATCCAGCTATATGCACATTACCCATGTGGATAGCAACCAATTTATCGGCGCGTTTCAACCAGACGCCCCCTCTTTATTTGGCCCACGTCCCTCGGGCGCATGGCGTAGCATTGGTCAAAACACATGCTTGAGCTTATTAGAAAAAATTCAGCCTATGGTGGCAGAGCTTTGCAAACAGCGTATTATTAATCGCTACCGCTAATACCGAATACGTTTCTTAAGTAAAAAGCTCGGCATATTACCGAGCTTTTTACTAGGTTTTAGTGATGCTGAGAAAAATACGCTTTGGTCAGTTTAAATACAACCGGACTAAGCAATAACAATGCGATAAGATTCGGCACCGCCATTAACGCATTTAACGTATCTGCCACTAGCCATAAACTGGCTAAGTCCATACCAGGCCATGTCCCAATAGGAATGACCACCACCCAAATCAAGCGAAAAGGTAGATTGGATTTCTCCCCAAACAAAAACTGTGCGCATTTCTCACTATAAAAACTCCACCCGATAATAGTAGTAAAAGCAAAAAGAGCAACACCGATACTCACAATGTAACGCCCAATTTCTCCTAGCCCCTGAGAAAACGCATAGGCGGACAAAGTGGCTCCATTTTCCCCGCTTTGCCATGCGCCTGTCACCACAATCACTAAAGCGGTAATAGTACAAACAACGATTGTGTCTAAAAACGTCCCCAACATGGCGACCGTGCCTTGACGAATAGGACTATCCGTTTGCGCGGTAGCATGCGCAATGGGTGCACTTCCCAGCCCAGCCTCATTGGAAAAAATCCCGCGAGCCACACCAAAACGGATGGCTGCCCACACCGTGGCACCCATAAAACCACCGCTGGCTGCTGTAGGGTTAAAAGCATGATAAAGAATTAGCCCCACCGCTTCGGGGATGCGATCAATATGCAATATCAATACTAATAAACCGCCACCTACATAAAATAGCGCCATCACCGGAACGAGCTTACCGGCCACCTCGCCAATGCGCTTAATACCCCCTAGCAGTACCAACCCAACCAGCCCAGCAATGATAAAACCACTGAACAAAGGTGGAACGCTAAACGTAGACTGCATCACATCCGCTACTGAGTTTGCTTGAATACTGTTACCTATACCAAAACCGGCCAACATTCCAAAAACAGCAAAAATCACCCCTAACCATTTCCAGTTTTTCCCAAGGCCGTTACGAATGTAATACATTGGGCCACCCACATAATGCCCATTTTTATCAACTTCACGAAAATGCACGGCTAAAGCGGCCTCACTGAATTTTGTCGCCATACCAATGAGTGCGATAAGCCACATCCAAAAAATCGCGCCTGGTCCCCCGTAATAAATAGCTGTCGCAACCCCTGCAATATTCCCAGTACCAATCGTGGCAGACAAGGCGGTCATCAACGCATTAAAAGGGCTGATATCCCCCTGCTCTGTGCTACGTCGCCCTTGCCAGAGCATTCTGAACCCATAGCCCAGTTTACGCTGCGGCATAAAACCTAAGCCAACAGTAAGAAACAAACCTGTTCCCGCCAATAACATCAGCATGGGTGATCCCCATGCAATCGCATTAATTGCATGTATCCATTCAATGAGCTTTTCCATGCGTTTTCTCCTTACGCCTTGCTGTAGGCCACCAAATAAACCATCGATACTACCCCTTTTAGACACGAAAAAAAAGACTGCATACAGCAGTCTTTTGACGTAAGAAGAAAACGATTGTGGTTATTTATTTTTTAACGGACAAGTGTTAAGCCCCAACAAAGGATACAAAGGGCAGTAACCCATTAAACCCGTAACTAAAGGCACTACGCCAATCCAGCCCCATAAGCCAATCGTGCCAGTAAAAGTTAAAAGCAGCAATACAACCCCCACTAAAATACGCAGGACCTTATCAATACCACCTACATTCTTTTTCATAATCATCCCTTTAGAAAAAAGCTAACACCCATCATTATATCTTAATATATAATATATAAACAATATATATAAATAGTTTAATTATTTATGATCGTCTGGCCTAAAGGAAAGCAATGTCTCAGCTAACTCCTCCCACTCTTCAACGCATGAATCGCCGCACCTTTCTCCAATTGAGTGCATTAACGGCGAGCAGCTCCACGCTTCTTTTTCAAAAAGCAGAGGCACACACGCCAAAAAAAATCCCTACCCAAGCACGCATTGTGATCGCCGGAGCAGGCGCCGCCGGCTTGACCGCTGCCAATCAGCTAGCACAACGCCTAGAAGGCGCAACGATCACGCTGGTTGATGCGCGCCAAGCCCACTACTATCAGCCGGGTTTTACTCTTGTGGCGGCGGGGATTAAACCCGCCTCTTATGTACAAAGCCGCACCGCACAATATGTGCCGAAAAATGTGAATCTCATTAACGAGGCCGTAGCGGAGTTTGACCCCGAGGCGCATCACATCACCACACAAAGTGGAAAAAAACTGCCTTATGATTATTTAATTGTGGCCACCGGCTTGCAGCTAGATTATGACGCCATTGAGGGCATGGACACTTCGCGCATTGGCACTCTTGGGCTCGGTAGCATGTATCATAGCCCCGAAAAAGCACAAGCTACGTGGGAGCTTCTCGATCAGTTTGCCGATACAGGGGGCATAGGTGTTTTTTTACGTCCTGATACCGAAATGAAATGTGCCGGCGCACCACTTAAATACACTTTTATCTGCGAAGACCATTTAGTCCGTCGAGGCCATCGAGACAAAGCCCAGCTTATTTATAACTCGAACAACCACGTTTTATTTAGCGTTCCTATTGTGCATGAAAAAGTCCGTATGCTCTTTGAAGAGCGCAATATTGCCATGCATTACCAACGCATGCTGTCCGCTATAGATATTGATAAACAAATCGCCACTTTTACCACTCCTGATGGCCCTATAACACTTGATTATGACTTTATTAACGTAATTCCCCCCATGCGTGCGGCTTCTGCAATACAGCACAGTCCGCTCCCATGGCAATCCGGTCCTTGGGCTCGAGATGGCTGGGTCGAGGTCGACCCAAATACCCTACGCCATACCCGCTACCCGAATGTATTTGCTGTGGGCGACATTGCTGGTGTTCCTAAAGGCAAGACGGCAGCCAGCGTTAAGTGGCAAGTTCCCGTCGCCATAGACCATTTAATTGCCGATATCCAAGGTACTGTTTCGACCGCTTTTTATGATGGCTATACTTCCTGCCCCATGATTACCCGCTTAGGGCGTGCCATGTTGGTCGAGTTTGATTACCACAACAATCTTGCTCCCTCTTTTCCCGGCATTATCGCCCCCTTAGAGGAATTATGGGTAAGCTGGGTGATGAAAACTATGGCACTCAAGCCTACTTATATCAGTATGTTGCGCGGACGCGCGTAAAGGAGACCGCTATGCAATCTCTTGACCCCTTTGTCTTTATCGCTGTGTTTCAAGAAATGTTAGGCCCAATGCTTTGGGTTTTGTTACTGCTTGTAATCGGCGGGACCATTGCGTTTATCGCTCTACTTTTAAAAGAAAAACACATCGTATCGCAACGTTTGGTTAACTCTCAATTAATAGGGCTCGTCGGCGGTGTGTTAGCCTTAATCCTAATGGCCAAAGTCTCCTCATCAGGGTTTACCGATGCAGCCGGCCCCATCGACTGGTTGTTAATTGCCGGCGTCTTTGGGCTTGGTCTAATTGGAACAACCATTTTAAGCTATACCCTTAGCGGTTGGCTCAAACCGCACTCTTGCTCTCGTTAATACTATTTAGGAATTTTTATGCAAACCACTGATTTTGTTGCTACGTTATTTGATGGTCCCCAAGGCGACCTAAGCAAAATAACCATTGGGCTGACCATGGCTGTGAATGCTGCACGCAAAGGTCATAGCTGCACTATTATTTTGATGGCTGATGCCGTTTTACTGGGTAAGCCCAATGCCACCGACCCTATTGATATTGGCCCGGCTTTTAAACCCGCTAAAGATTTACTGGAGGAATACCTGAGTCTAGGTGGGAAAATCGCTGTATGCAGCTCATGCATGAAACATAACAACATGAGCGAAGCCGATTTAGACCCACAATACCTCTGCATTACGGCCAGTGATGTGATTGATCTCACCATGAATGCTAAAGGCACATTACAAATCGCCTAAACTTTATTTAACGCGACAGTGGCTCAACCCTGTCGCGTTACCACATCAGCGTAATAAGGACTCGGAGCTAATCTCTAACATCGCTGCTGCTACCAATTCATTCACTTCTGACAACAAGTTTTTTTGCGGCCCCGCCGCAACTAATACCTCGCGGCTATAAACCAAATACGGATAACCCGTTACCATCAGCCCATGACGTAAAGTGGTCAGCTCTTGAGCATCCCGTTGCTCTAACTGCAATAAAGGCTCAGGCACGTAGCCCCAGCCTAACCCATCTCGGATAGCATCTCGCACTAGCTCAAAGCTACTTAAAGCAATGCGCTCACTGCCTACATGCTCCAGATGAAATCGCTCCTGATTAGAACTATCCATATAGGTGATTTGCGCCAGCGAGCGTAAATCGGTATCTGTGACATGCTGGAGACGACTTAAAGGGTGATCATGAGCAATCATCATACGCATCACTACCCTGCCTAACACCCGACGGTGCAAACCATCGGCCGGATCATATAAATTTTCTGAAATGCCGTAAGCAATGTCCAATTGTTGTTGACGGACTAAATCGGGCAACTCATCAGAGGAAGCAAAACGCATGCTTAGACTTAAGTGGGGATAGCGCTGCCGTAGCTGTAAAATAATATGCCGCCAAAAGGCTTCAGATAACGCATCATCTCGGCCAATTCGTAACTCTTGACGCTGTGTATGATCACCAATTAAGCAGCGTTGCTTAATACCCAAACTCAGACTTAAGAGCCGATGGCAATCATCCAGAATGCTTTCTCCTATGGCAGAAAGCTGCAAGCTATTTCCAGTACGTTCAAATAATTTTACGCCTAGCTCATCTTCCAAGGCGGAAATCGCCATACTAACTGTGCTACGTCTACGCCCTAATGAAAGTGCAGCTTTAGCAATGGAGCCTAATCGAGCTGTGGCTACAAAATACTCAATATGTTCTATACGCATCCGAACCCTGGCTCCGCCGTCAAAAATTTTGTCTCTCAGTGATTTGGTACTGTAATAAAAACCTTATACCATAAAGAGGTGTTTATTATATGGAGCGTTCTAAACCGAACGATTTTTATGCATTGGGTCTTTTTGACACTCGCAATTGTAGGTGAAGTAGTTGGCACTTCACTCATGAAGGTTTTTGTCAGCGAAGGATATTTACTCGCTGGTACTATCATCGCCATGTTGGCAGTCGGTCTATCTTATCTGTTTTTAAGTCGAGCCACCATACGTATACCCGTTACTTTTGCTAACGCCGCGTGGGAAGGTATAGGCATGGTGCTGATCGCTTTTGTTTCTTATTTGTGGCTGCAAGAGCAAATCTCCATGATTCAAGCAACAGGTATTGTGTTGTCTTTGATCGGGATTGCCGTCATTCATCGTGGCTACCAACAAGAAGAGGAACTTGAACAGGAGGCTGTGTGAGCATTCACTTTGCCTTCTTATTGAGCTCTGTCGTGCTAGATGTGTTAGCCAATCTGGCTTTGGCTATCTCAAACGGCTTTAAAAAGAAAGTCTGGGGCGTCGCCGCTATTGTACTGATTATGGCGGCTTTTGCTCTTTTAGCTATTGCCGTTCAAGGTATGCCTCTTTTTGTGGCGTATACAGCTTGGGGGGTGCTATCCATTGCTGGAACCGCTTTAGCCACATGGTGGTTTTTAGACCAACCCATGAATCGTACTATTGTCTTTGGGATTATGCTTTTAATTTTAGCCATCCTATTAATGCAAGTTGATGGTTAATTTTCACAAAAACATGATGGTTACGCCTAAGCCGCCTAGATTTCTTATCTAGGCGGTTTTTTTCGTTTATGATCTAAAACCACACCCTCTCTTCTTGGCTGATAGTTATGTTTCATCGACGACCGCTGTTACCTGCTTTTTATAAACACCGCCTTGCCACTATCTGTGCCTCGGTAGCGTTTATCTCTGGCTGCGCTTTACCCCCTTTGTCTGAACGCACTCCTAGTCAAGCCATTTCAGCCGAAGAGGCGGCTAACACTCGACTTGGGCAAGCGCTACAACCTTTAATTAATGCACACCCTGGCCTGAGCGGTGTTCGAGCGTTACCCGATGCGCATGATGCTTTTGCCGTACGTGCTTTGCTGATTCATGCTGCAGAAAAATCCCTAGATGTGCAATATTACATTTGGCGTGCCGACACTACCGGAATGATGCTTTTACAGAACCTGCACAATGCGGCGGAGAGAGGGGTACGTGTTCGCCTTTTGCTCGATGACAATGGGATCCGCAAGCTTGATCGTGAGCTCGCTCTGCTGAATACGCACCCCAATTTTGAGGTGCGTTTATTTAACCCTTTTGTCATACGCCGCCCCAAAGCTATTGGTTATCTGACCGATTTTTACCGCTTAAATCACCGCATGCACAATAAGTCTTTTACAGTGGATAATATGGCCACGGTGGTAGGGGGACGTAATATTGGTGACGAATATTTTGGTGCTACGGATCAAACCTTGTTTGCGGATTTAGACGTATTAGCCTTTGGCGCCGTGGTACAAGACGTGTCTTACGATTTTGATCGCTACTGGGCTAGCCCGTTGGCCTACCCTATTGACCAAATCGTCAAGCTCAAACCTACCGATACCCTTGATGACCTGGATCTAGGTCAGGTGCTTAAACAAAACCCAGATCGCACACAGCGCTACTTACATGTTTTACGTGATACCGAGCTAGTCCAAGAACTACTGCAGCAGCGTCTTGACGTAGAGTGGGTCAAAACCGAAATGGTCAGTGACGATCCCATTAAAGCCGAGGGTAAAGCCAACGCTAAGCAAATGCTGTCCTACCAGTTGCACCATGCTATTGGTACCCCAGCGCTACAAGTTGATTTAATCTCGCCTTATTTTGTCCCAACAAAAACCGGTGTGCGCGGTTTTGAGCGTTTGCGCCAAAAAAACATTCCAGTTCGTATACTAACCAACTCATACGAAGCCACGGATGTAGCGGCGGTTCATGCCGGTTATATCAAACGACGTAAAGCCATGCTCCGTGCCGGTATAGAAATTTATGAGCTGAAAAAACTTTCGTCTGGTAACTTAAACAAAAAGGGCAAAAATCCTTTTGGCAGTTCTGGCTCCAGCCTACACGCTAAAACCTTTGCCATGGATGGGGAGCGTGTGTTTATTGGCTCATTTAACTTTGATCCACGCTCGGCCAACCTTAATACCGAACTCGGGTTTGTGATCCATAGCCCTACGTTAGCGCAAGAAATTTCCCGTTTATTTTCCGAGCGTATCCCTTATTCTAGCTATCGTTTAGCGCTCAATGAACACAACAAGCTAATATGGCTTGAACAAGAGGAAGATGGTTCGGTAATAACGCACACCACTGAGCCAGGCACAAGCCTATTTAGCCGCTGGTGGATGCGTTTTATGTCCAAGCTGCCCATCGAATGGATGCTCTAAATCGCCTTCCACCCATGGGCTATTTTATTTAAATATTGGTTTGTACGGGTTCAGCCGCCTCGTTTTTTTGAGGTAGTTGTGTATTGGTTAGACCTGACATGGCGGCACTTAAGCTATATTCGGGCTCAAAAGAGTCCGGGTTTGCCATTGGCCAACCCATTCTAAACACCGTTTGCCGGAACTCGTTGCGCAATAATTCGCCTTTTTCCAAATCCGGAAATAACGCAGATAATACACGTACCTCGCCATTTGCTATACGGCGCGCAATATGGTGTGGACGCAAATCAGATGGATGAGTCAACCCTGCCGCACGCAAAAGCTCGGCCAATGCTTTTAACGTATTGTTGTGGTAGCTCGCAACGCGTAATGACTTATCCGACACCACCAAGGCTTTTTGGCGAAGTGGATCTTGCGTGGTTACCCCTGTCGGGCATTTACCAGTATGACAGGTTAAGGCCTGAATACACCCAATAGCAAACATAAAGCCACGCCCACTGTTACACCAATCTGCCCCCAAAGCCATCACCCGAGCCATATCAAACGCACTGATGATTTTTCCTGAGGCGCCAATTTTGATGCGCTCGCGCATGCCTATCCCCACCAGCGTGTTATGTACTAAGCGCAAGCCTTCTAATAGGGGCACCCCGACGTGATTCATAAACTCAACAGGGGATGCGCCTGTGCCGCCCTCTGCCCCATCTACCACAATAAAGTCAGGGGTAATATCGGTTTTAAGCATGGCTTTAGCGATGGCAAACCATTCCCAAGCATGACCAATGGTTAGCTTAATTCCCACCGGCTTCCCACCAGAAAGCTCACGCAGCTGCGCGACAAACTGCAATAATTCCACGGGCGTTTTGAACGCACTATGCTGAGGCGGGGAAATACAATCCTGCCATACGGGAACATCACGCGCGGCGGCAATCTCAGGGGTGACTTTAGCCCCCGGTAAAATCCCCCCCTGCCCGGGCTTTGCCCCCTGAGACAACTTAATCTCGATCATTTTGACTTGAGGTTGCCGTGCTCGCTCGGCAAACCTTTCGGGAGAAAACTGCCCTTTTTCATCCCTACAACCAAAGTACCCAGAACCAATATTCCAAATTAAGTCGCCACCATATTTTTTATGGTAGTGACTGATCCCCCCCTCGCCCGTATCATGAGCAAAATTACCTAATACTGCGCCACGATTTAGTGCTAATACTGCATTTGCAGACAATGCCCCAAAGCTCATGGCAGAAATATTAAATACTGACAGGGAATACGGCTGAGTGCAGTCCGGCCCCCCAACCGTAATCCTAAAGTTAATGTCTTTGATTTGGCTGGGAAGCATAGAATGGTTAATCCACTCGTAGCCTGTGCTGTAAACATCCTGTTTGGTACCGAATGGTTGCTTGTCTTCTTGTTGCTTGGCTCTCTGATACACAAGAGAGCGATCTGCGCGTGAAAAAGGCAGCTCTTGATCATCCCCTTCCATAAAATACTGCCGGATTTCAGGACGAATAAACTCAAAGAAAAACCGTAAGTTGCCAATTACCGGATAATTACGACGAATCGCATGACGGGTTTGGGTTAAATCCACCACCCCAAGCAAGCTTAATGCGATAAAAGGCAGGGCTAGCACCCACCACCAGGCGTTTTGTAAGGCTAATAAGCTAAACACCACCGCAGCGAACAGCACCACATAAAACGCCGTATAGCGGGTGAGTAGACGTTGCATAAATCTCTCCAGCTGGACAAAA
Organism: Paenalcaligenes hermetiae; assembly: GCF_039543645.1. NCBI lineage: Bacteria > Pseudomonadati > Pseudomonadota > Betaproteobacteria > Burkholderiales > Alcaligenaceae > Paenalcaligenes > Paenalcaligenes hermetiae. Next base: position 390,137 of record NZ_BAABKD010000011.1, read on the forward strand.
ATCAAAATAACCTAAATGCTATTGTAAGTTTAAATACCGCCCATCAACATATATTTAATAACTAAATAGTCATCTAAGCCATAATGCGACCCCTCGCGTCCAAAGCCAGATTGTTTGACGCCCCCAAACGGAGCTGCTTCGTTAGAAAGCAAGCCACTATTAATTGCCACCATCCCGTATTCCAACGCCTCTGCCACACGCCAAACCCGCCCAATATCACGGCTATAAAAATAGGCTGCTAAGCCATATTCAGTTTGGTTAGCAAGCTCAATGACCTCGTCCTCGTTTTCAAAAGCAAAAACTGGCGCTAAAGGACCAAACGTTTCCTCGCGCGCGACTTTCATGGAAGACTTCATGTGCGTTAAGACCGTGGGCTCAAAAAACAAACCACCAAGCTCATGCGCCTTGCCTCCTAAGGCAATATGCGCTCCTTGAGCCACTGCGTCCTCAATGTGCTCTTTGACCTTTTCTACAGCAGCCTGATCAATGAGTGGCCCCTGAGTGACCTGCGCTTGTAGCCCATCACCTACTTTGAGCTGCGCCACTTTTGCCGTGAATTTTTCCACAAACGCATCGTACACACCCCGTTGTACATAAAGACGGTTTGCACATACGCAGGTTTGCCCCATATTGCGGAACTTACTCACTATCGCCCCTTCGACGGCAGCATCTATATCGGCATCATCAAAGACGATAAATGGGGCATTTCCCCCTAATTCTAAAGAGATTTTTTTAATTTGAGGTGCAGCCTGTGCCATCAATAACCGGCCAATATCCGTAGAGCCGGTAAAACTGATTTTGCGCACAATATCATTGCTGGTCATTTCCTCACCAATCGCCGAGGCAGAGCCCGTCACAATAGAAAAAACACCCTCTGGCACCCCAGCCTCTTGTGCCAACACCGCTAGCGCAAAAGCCGAATAAGGGGTTTGTGTTGCAGGCTTGACCACAATGGCGCAACCCGCTCCTAAGGCTGCACCCGCTTTGCGCGTAATCATTGAGGAAGGAAAATTCCATGGTGTTATGGCTGCACATACCCCCACTGGCTCTTTGATCACAACAATACGACGGTCATGTGCTGGCCCAGGGATCACATCCCCATAAGCACGCTTGCCTTCTTCGGCATACCACTCTAAATAGGATGCACCATAAGCAATTTCCCCTTTAGCTTCGGCTAAAGGCTTTCCTTGCTCTAAAGTCATAATGCGGGCTAAGTCATCTTGATGTGTCATCATCAAATCAAACCAACGCCGTAAAATCACAGCTCGCTCTTTGGCACTTAGGCGACGCCATTGTTTTTGCGCAGTGGCGGCCGCTTCAATGGCTCGGCGCGTTTCAGTCGCTCCCATTTTAGGAATGGTCCCTAGTACTGCACCCGTAGCGGGATTTCGGACCGCGATGGTCTCACCACTATCCGCATCTACCCACTGACCATTGATATACGCCTGCTGTTTAAATAAATCAGGGCGAGATAAATTCAACATAACTCCTCCAAACTCTGAAAACGGACTAAAAAAACACCTATTTTTATTATATTTTAGGGTTCCATTCTAAAATAGATTAACGGGTTTGTATATTTCTCTTCGTGCTAATCGCTCGCTATAGCGGACTGGATAATACTCACTAAACGCCTAAAATAGGGCTTAATTAATGCTTCATCTACGTTTGCATAACCCAACAGCAAGCCCGGCTTTGCGTTTTTATCCAAATAATATTTAGATAAAGGCCGCACCATCAAACCTATTGCTTGTGCGGCCTGGCTGATACGCACATCATCCGTTCCCACTGGCAAATGCACCACTAAATGCAACCCTGCCTCGTGATTAGACAAAGGCCAGTTTTCTCCTAGTGTTTCGGCAATGACCTCGCGCAATACACTTTGGCGACGGGCGTAATGCAAGCGCACCCGCCGCACATGCGCGGCATAATGCCCCTCGGTGATAAAATCACACAATACCGCCTGCTCGAGCAAACGCCCATCCCGATACAACTCGGAGACACCAGTGGCAAAATAACGCGTCAGGGTTTGAGGCAACACCATATAGCCTAAGCGCATTCCAGGAAACAAGGTTTTAGAAAATGTACCCATATAAATGACGCGATGATATTGATCTAAGCCCTGTAACGAAGCAATAGGCTGCCCTTCGAATCTAAACTCGCTGTCATAATCGTCCTCAATAATCCATGAGCCGTGTTGATACGCATACTCCAACAGCAGACGCCGTCTCGCTAAACTCATCACATGTCCTAAAGGATACTGGTGCGAAGGCGTCACAAATATCAATCGTGGGGGCTCACGCATTTGCTCTGCCGTAGGTGCTAAGCCTTCCTCATCCACCGCAATGGGCACCACTTTGAGCCCAGCCATTTTCAATACGGTACTTGCCCCCCAATAGCCGGGATTCTCCATCCATACCGTCATTCCTGGCTCAGCAAGCAAGTGAGCCGTTAAACTTAATGCTTGATGTAACCCAGAAATAAGCAACACGTGTTCTGCAGAGCCCCGCACACCCCGCGCTAAACGTAAATGCTCGATCAGTGCCTCACGTAACGGTAAATAGCCCGCTCCGTGCGCATACGTTAATAGCTCAGGCTTTGCGGTTTTCCAATGACGCCGTAAGAGCCGTAACCAGATTTGATTTGGAAATAACGATACATCCGGTACCCCCGCCACAAAGGGTTGCCATTGCTGTGGCGAAGCTTGCGCCCTACTGACCATTTCAATACCACGCGTCGATAGCTCCCAGTGTGGCACAGCGGTAGACAGGGTAAGCGTATCCACCGTTTCCACTTGCTGCTGAACTTGCACCGCTGCGGACACAAAAGTACCGCTTCCTGTATAGGACTCCACATAGCCTTCGGCTAATAGTTGCTCATAAGCCTGCACGACTGTATTTCTTGAAAGCCCACATTCTTGGGCTAATGTACGGCTTGCGGGAAGCTTTTCTCCTGCTTGCAGCACCCCATCTAAAATCAACTGGCTAAAAATACGGTACAGCTGCCGCGACAAAGTGCGTGCTGACTGACGATCCAAATGCTGCAGCACATACTCCGCTAAAGCACCCCCTTTCATTTCTTAACTCCTCTTTTCTGGCTTAAATCCAAAATGGACTGCCCAATTCTGCCATAAATGGCTCTTCATGTGGAACCAAGTTAACGATAAGCTATCTCTTACACCCTACTTCGTATAAGGAGACACCCCATGAAAAATGCCGATCTAGTCCAACGTAAAAATGCAGCGACCCCACGAGGCGTCGGTGTCATGTGTGACTTTTACGCTCAGTCCGCCGAAAATGCGGAAATCTGGGATGTGGAAGGGAAACGTTATATTGATTTTGCAAGTGGCATCGCTGTGCTTAACACCGGCCACCGTCATCCTCGCATCATCGCGGCCATAGAAAAACAATTACAACTTTTTACGCATACGGCGTATCAAATCATTCCCTATCAAAACTATATTGAATTAGCCGAAAAATTGAATACGTTGGTCCCTGGCGACTTTACTAAAAAAACCGCTTTTTTTACTACAGGCGTAGAAGCGGTAGAAAATGCTATTAAGATTGCACGTTACGCCACCCAGCGGCCCGCGATTATTTCATTTAGCAATGCGTTTCATGGAAGAACCTTTTTAGGGATGACGCTTACCGCTAAGGTCAACCCCTATAAAAAAGGTTTTGGTCCTTTAGCTTCGAATATTTATCACACCCCTTACCCGAATGCCTCGCTTGGAATCAGCGCAGAGCTCGCTAAAAAAGAACTGCTTAGCTTATTGAACACAACGGTGGATGCTGACCAGGTCGCCGCAATTATTATTGAACCCATTCAAGGGGAAGGAGGGTTTAATGTATGCCCCCCTGAGTTCATGGTGTTTTTACGTGAGCTCTGCGATGAGCATAGTATTTTACTGATCGCCGACGAGGTTCAAACCGGATTTGGTCGTACAGGTAAACTGTTCGCCATGGAGCACTACAGCGTTAAAGCCGATATCACAACCATGGCCAAAAGCCTGGCCGGCGGTATGCCGTTATCAGCCGTTTGCGGTCGTGCCGACATCATGGATGCTCCCGTCGCTGGCGGGCTTGGGGGCACCTACGCAGGCAACCCTCTGGCTATTGCCGCTGCCCTTGCTGTCATTGAGGTCATTGAAGAGGAAAATCTTTTAGCACGTGGTCACCAACTTGGCGAAAAACTGCAACAACGCTTACAAAGTCTACAAAAACAAGTCCCTACCATTTCCTCTATTCGTGGTCTGGGTGCCATGATAGCAGTAGAATTTCGTGATCCGAACACCCATGCTGCAGAGACAGCTCTTGTGAAAAAAATCCAAAACTATGCACTAGATAAAGGCTTAATATTATTAACATGCGGCCCAGAAGCCAATGTCATTCGTTTCTTATTTCCTTTAACTATCCCAGATGCCGTCATGGATGAGGCCTTAGATATTCTGGTTGAAGCCATTCAAAATAGTTAAACCTTTTAAGCGCCCTATCACAGGGCGCCATTTATCTTAAACCTCCCAATCAATCAACGCCCAACCTGTAGGCTGCTGATGCAAGCCTTTATTGCCAATAAAACGAAGCTGAGCGGCATAACCCTGCTGATATAAAATCCCCAAGATATATAAATACGAAGGCGTCGCTAACTGTGGTTGTTGCACAGGGTCTATATCTGGCCTAGCCCCAAAAGCAGGATTTAATGGATAGGTCAAATACACTCGACGCCTTGCCTGTTGGGTCAGTTTTTTGAGTGCCGCCGCCATATCCTCGACCAAAGTAGATCGCGAAGCAACCACCACATCGCAAACAGGCACATCCTGCCAATCATCTTCCCAGTCTTTACATAATGTTTTAACATTATGCGCCTGATAGTGTTGGGCATTCTCTTGTAGTTTGGCCAGCATACCCACACTGTAATCCAGCGCATACACCTGCCGTACATAAGGCGCGGCAAGTACCGCCACGGCCCCAGCACCACAGCCCACATCTAACAGGGTTTCTGTTTTTTGCAACGATAGTGCTTGTAATAAAGCGTGCGTATAAGCGTCCTCTAGCTGCCCTATCCCTATCTGCTGGGCTTTAGCATCCCATTTTTCTGGGCTAGAACGAGGTCGAGCTGCCAACTGCTTATGCTGTTTATACAAGGCCGCAAAGTCAATATCATGAATGGTTTTTAACATTTTTAAAGTGCACCCAAATCATAAAGATAAGCCAAACAGGCCTCGCCATCGACAGGGTCCGCTATAAAAATCCCTTCGCCATCTAAATCGTAAGCTTTTAAAAGATACTTGGCCGCTTTGTCTTGGCCTGAGCGCCAAGCGCATTTACCTAGCATGTAATAAGGATACGGATTTTCTTTGCCCTCGGGGTTATGGGCTGCTTGTTCTAATACCGCTGTGGCCTCATCGTAGCGCTCTAGCTGATATAAGGCCTCTCCCATCGACGCATATAACCAAAAGGCCGCCTGCCATTGATTAACTGGAGCAGGTAATACATCTAGCGCCTGCTGCCATAATACGATTGCCTCCTCGTAGCGCCCCTGATCTAAGGCAATATTGCCCTGATCCGCTAGCTCATAGAGACTTTGATAAAGCTCTTCTTGTAAATGCATAACCATACTCCTGTGGTAGTTCTTTAACCATTTTATCCCACAAACAAAAAGGCATAGCCTTTTGAGCTATGCCTTGATGCCGTTGTCGCTTTGCTTAGATTAGCTGTTCACTGGAACCAAACGGGGAGCGATCATATTCTGGGGTTTCAAAATATCATCCAATACGTCGTCTTCGAGGAGTTTTTCCTCGCGCACCAGCTCCAGAATCCCACGACCACTCTCTAGGGCTTTTTTAGCAATTCGTGTGGAGTTTTGGTAACCAATATAGGGGTTAAGTGCCGTCACTAGCCCAATAGAATGCTCGACCAAATGCAGGCAGTGGTTTTCATTAGCGGTAATGTCATCAATACAAAGCTCGCGCAACATATCCATCGAGCGCTGCAATAAACGAATGGAATCAAACATTTTGTAAGCAATGATCGGTTCCATGACGTTTAGCTGTAGCTGACCGGCTTCCGCCGCCATGGTCAGTGTTAGATCATTGCCTATGATTTCAAACGCCACTTGATTCACGGCCTCTGGAATCACGGGATTGACTTTACCCGGCATAATCGAGCTACCTGGCTGACGGGCAGGAAGATTAATCTCGTTAATCCCTGTGCGTGGTCCGCTCGAAAGCAAGCGTAAGTCATTACAGATTTTTGAGAGTTTAACCGCTGTGCGCTTGAGCATACCGGAGAACAAGACAAAGTCACCCATATCTGAAGTGGCTTCGATCAGGTCCACCGCCGATTTGACCGGGTGACCACTGATCGCAGCCAATCGCTCTACGGCTAAACGTTGGTAGCTAGGGTCAGCATTAATCCCTGTACCAATTGCGGTTCCACCTAGGTTTACCTCGCAAAGCAGCTCTGGCACCAGCGTGCGTAAACGGCATAAATCTTCTTCGAGGGTGGTTGCAAACGCTTGGAATTCCTGACCAAGGGTCATAGGAACAGCATCCTGAAGCTGTGTACGCCCCATTTTTAATACATGCTCAAAAGCCTGTGCTTTTACCCGAAACGCCGCGATCAAATTTTCTAAGCTCTGTAAAAGCTTGTCATGCCCTAACAACAGCCCCAAGCGAATTGCGGTAGGGTAAGAATCGTTAGTAGACTGCGCCATGTTCACGTCATTGTTGGGGTTAACTTGTTTGTAGTCCCCCTTTTCGCAACCTAAGTATTCCAACGCCACATTCGCAATGACCTCGTTGGCATTCATATTCGTCGAGGTACCAGCACCCCCTTGAATCATATCCACCACAAACTGATCATGGAATTCACCCTGCATAATGCGTTGACATGCGTGGGTAATCGCCTGATGTTTGCATGTAGTCAAATAGCCTAGCTCGTGATTTGCATCGGCAGCAGCATGTTTAACCATGGCCAACGCAATCACAAAATTAGGAAAATGCGCTAACGGCACCCCAGAAAGCTTGAAGTTCTGGACAGCACGTAGAGTTTGAATGCCATAATAGGCATGAGAAGGAACTTCTAATTGACCTAAAAGGTCTTCTTCGGTACGAGTAGATACAGTTTCTGGCACGATAATTCAACCTAAGCAAATGCTTTTTACATATAAACGGCAAAAAAATATTTTAAAACGCAAAAAGCCGATTGCGCTAATGTTTTTTACGCTTTTGTACACAATAAAGCGCATTTTTTATATTATGAAAACAATTAAGATTAGCACCTAAACCGCTACAATCCAAGCCTTGCCTATGAAACCCATCGCGAATCGTATCTACCGTGCCATTTTTATTGTCAGCCTAATCAGTATGATCACAATGGTGCTGACTCTTTTTTTAGCCAACGAAAGCTTAGAATACACCATGCTAAAAATGTCACCTGAGCTTGGCGATGCCCCTATTATCGCGCCAATGCAAGGTACAGAGCCCTTTATTTGGCAAAGCGCTTCACACCAAATTGCTTATATCCCTGCTGGCCAACCCCACCCCGCTCATTTCCCGAGTTTATTTAATGCCTTAGCACAACGTGAGGTCGCTGAGGTCTACGAACAAGACCAAACTTTTTTACTTAATAAGCAAACCACCTCTCATGGCACACTGTATGTGGCACGCAACATTACGGCATTTGAGCAGCGTGAAGACAAATTCACTGCTCTCACCTTTATTTTGGTCGGATTAATTTCCATACTCAGCTGGTGGCTGGCTCGTGTCAGTAGCCAAAAAATCACCACCCCTTTACAACGGCTTAGTCAAACCATCCAACAACTGCCCGTTGGCCCAAACCTGCCACAACTCAAGCTGAACTATCAAGACCAAGAGCTCTACGATATTGCCCAAACATTTAACCGCTTTTTAGCCGAGCTCACCGCCTATATGCAGCGCGAAAAAAACCTACTGCATTTGGCCAGCCATGAGCTGCGAACGCCTATTGCTGTCATCGCCGGCGCCATAGAAATTATCGAAGCCCGTAACCAACTTAGCACTGCCGATCAAAAAACCTTACAACGCTTAAAACGCGCCAATCAGGATATGACAGATAATATTAATACGATTTTGCGCTTATCCCGTTATGAGTCCAGCCACGATATACATACCGTTCATCTCCAATCACTTATTCAGCAATTACTCCAAGATATGGGAACGGTGTACCCTATCCCACAACGTGTGCATTTTCACAGCCATGCGCAGCCCCAGGTTGAAGCCAACGCCCTACTCATCACCATGCTATTGCGTAATTTGATTCAAAATGCACTGCAGCACACAACGGGAACCATTACGCTACACCTCTACGCCGATCATATACTATTACAAGACCAAGGTCGGGGTTTAAGCCCCCAACAACAAGCTCGACTTGGACAGCAGCAAGCTCCCACAACAGGGGGACTGGGTCTGTATATTGTCACACTGATGTGTGAAAAACTGTCTTGGCGCTTAGAGTTAAAAAGTGAACTCGATCACGGCACCCAAATCGAGTTGTTTTTTCTGCCTGATCAGGCTGTGTAATCCTCATTAAAAAAGCCCTTTGATATACACCAAAGGGCTTTAAATAACGCCAGTGAGAACTAGCTAAACAACAAGCGACAACGCATTGTTCCCGGAATTTCTTTTAACGCTTGATAAGCCTGCTGGGAATGCGCTTGATCCACATCAATGACCACATAGCCCACGGCTTCATCTGTTTGCAAAAACTGCCCCGATACGTTGATATCACTATCGGCAAAAACTTTATTAATGGCCCCTAACATACCCGGCTGATTTTTGTGAATATGTAAAATACGATGCTTGCCAGGGTGCGAGGGCAAAGCCAGCTCAGGAAAGTTCACCGAGGACACCGACGTGCCATTATCGCTATATTTCACAAGCTTTTGTGCCACCTCGATCCCAATATTGGCCTGAGCCTCTTGGGTGGAACCCCCAATATGCGGGGTTAAAATCACATTATCCAGGCCACGTAGCGGACTGAGAAACTCATCATCATTGGAGCGGGGCTCCACTGGGAACACATCAATGGCCGCACCGGCTAGATGCTTGTCCTGAATCGCCGCTGCCAAGGCATCGATATCGACTACCGTGCCTCGCGCCGCGTTAAGCAACACGGCACCCTTTTTCATGGTGCGTATTTGTTTTTCGCCCATCATCATATGCGTGGAGGGTAGCTCTGGCACGTGTAAGGAAACCACATCACTTTGGGCCAAAAGCTGATCAAGCTGATCAAGCTGGCGGGCATTACCTAAAGGCAGCTTCGTGACCACATCGTAATACACCACATTCATGCCTAAGGCTTCGGCCAATACGGATAACTGTGTACCAATTGAACCATACCCAATAATCCCTAGCGTCTTACCGCGCATCTCGTAAGAACCCGCCGCACTCTTGAGCCATTTGCCCTGATGAGCCGCCGCATTTTTTTGCGGAATGCCACGTAGCAACATAATGGCTTCACCTAAAACTAGCTCTGCCACCGAACGCGTATTAGAGTGCGGTGCATTAAAGACAGCAATCCCCCGCTCACGAGCAGCAGTTAAATCCACCTGATTCGTACCAATACAAAAACATCCTACGGCCACCAGCTTTTCTGCCACATCAAAGACTTCTTTAGTGAGCTGGGTGCGAGAACGGATACCAATAAAATGCGCATCGGCAATCTTGGCTTTGAGCTCATCACCCGACAACGCACTGGGAATGGTTTCAATGTTGTCGTAACCGGCGGCATTAAAGGTGTTTATTGCATTTTGATGCACACCTTCAAGTAATAAAATACGAATTTTGCTTTTATCTAAGGATGTTTTGCTCATCAATAAACCTTTCTTGCAAAAAAAATCAATTCTGTTACCTAAATGCTACCACAAGCTAGCCAACGAAATGGAATACCCCTACCCTTTCTCAAAGCAAACTGCTGACGGCAACGAGCACTTAGCATAGGGTTTTAAGCCACAGGCTGATAAAATAAGCCGTATTTTGACTTCATCCGAGGAACTTGCACTTGATTAGTAGCCTAAATACCTTTTTTGGTGGTGAGCTAGTACGTATCGTTTCATCCATTGTGGTGATTATCGTTGCTATCTTTCTCAACCATCTTAATGTGCGCTATCAAACCTCACCGGCACGCGCGCAAGCTAAGCGGGGTCAAGGCCGACAACAGCTGGTTTTAATTAAAAACGTCATCATCTTGGCTGCTGTTAGCTTTATTGTCATGATTTGGGCCACCAAGATTGCTGGTGTAGCGATTTCCCTTTCCGCTTTTGCCATGGCATTGGTTTTATCCACCAAAGAGCTCATTATGTGCATCACCGGTTACACCATGTTTGCTATGTCGCGCCCTTTTAATGTGGGAGACCATATTGAACTCAGCGGTGTGCAGGGCCTGGTAGTAGATGTGGACCTACTGAATATCACCCTTTCTGAAACCAATGGTTCCCATCAAATTACAGGTAAAACCATTGTGCTACCTAATAGTGTATTGCTAACTGCGGTCATCACGAATCACTTTGGGCTAGGTGCTTATGTCGTGGGCACACTGCGCATTGCTGTCCCTTACGCCACACCGCGAGCCGAATTCACAGATATTGCTACGCGTATAGCAACCCGCATTTGTGAGCCATGGGCAAATGACTCATTACGTCATTTTCAACGCTTGGGCTCCAGAGCCCTTTTAGAAGCCCCATCTAATAAAATAGAGGTGCTGTGGGAGCCTGTGGACACCAAGCAGCACTGGGTGGAAATACGCTTTTTAGTGCCTGCTGCCCAAAAAGAGGCCGTATCCCAACAAATCCAAAATCAAATCTGGCAAGAATATGGCGCCCAGCTTAGTCTGCTGCCCCACTCCCAATAAAAATGCCCCGTCACCATCCAGGGGACGAGGCACCTTGCTACAACAAAATACCGATTTACAAGCCTAATAAATCGCTCATTTCATCCGCATGTTCTTCTTCTACTGCCATGATTTCCGTTAACATTTGACGTGTGGTGGGGTCGGTATCACCAATAATTGCAATCATCTGACGATACGACTCCACGGCGATACGCTCAGCAATTAAGTTCGCACGAATCATGTCCTTAATATCAGCACTGGTATCGTATTCGGCATGACTACGTGTTACTAAGGTCGCTGGGTCTAAATCGGGCTCACCATTTAACTGCACAATGCGCTCAGCAATACGGCTAGCATGCTCTTGCTCCTGTTGTGCATGCTCTAAAAACTCCGCTTTAATGGATTCGTTATGGATACCTGTAGCGGTGAAATAATGGCGCATATAGCGCAATACACAGACCCATTCTGTCGCCAATGCTTCGTTGAGCATTTGGATGATTTTTTCTCTATCGCCCTGATAGCCGGAAGAAACTGCCCCGTCGTCAACATGTTTTTTTGCTTGCGCACGAATTGCGGCGACATCAAGAATACTCTGGTTATTTTGGCTCATGGCTTATTCCTTTTCAATAATCATACAAACAACGGTCTGTACTTCTAATACCACCATAGCCCAGCCGCTCAATACAAAACGTAACCATGAATAACGAAAAAAAACAGCGGCAAAATGCCGCTGTATAAAACACAAGATCCTAATGCCGTAAGATCTCGAAACACTCGTCCCCTTATCCTCCGCGCTTTTTTGACTTGTTCAAACGCTGAACTGATCTTACTGCATGTTACATAAATAAGCAAAATACCCAAGTATTAAATTTATTAATACTTGATAAAAAACCACACCCCCACCATTACCACAATCATTTATAGTCATCACGATCTCAACTAAGCCCCCTAGCAAAGCATAAAAAAGGCTTTACATGATAAAATGTAAAGCCTTTTTACGACGTAGCGTTTTAGCTGTTATTTTGCTGCTTTATAACGCTCAATACTGCTTGTGATTTCCGCTTTGGCTGCATCTGCATCCGCCCAGCCCTGGACCTTAACCCACTTCCCTTTTTCTAAGTCTTTGTAACGCTCAAAAAAGTGCTGGATACGATCTAATTCCTCTTGGGGTAAATCAGAAGGTGCATTGATATGGCGGTATGGAGGATAAAGTTTAGTTACAGGTACAGCCAACACCTTAGCATCGCCACCGGCTTCGTCTTCCATATTCAATACCCCTACGGCACGACATTTTACTACCGCACCTACCTGAATTGGAAAAGGCGATAAAACCAACACATCTACCGGATCGCCATCCTCGGAAATAGTTTGTGGCACATAGCCATAGTTACATGGATAATGCATCGCCGCCAACATAAAGCGGTCTACCATCACCACGCCTGTTTTATCATCAATTTCATATTTGACCGGATCCGAGTTCATCGGGATCTCTACAACCACGTTGAACTCTTCGGGGGCATTGTCGCCATAACTTATTGCAGTCAAGCTCATTGATACGCCTTTATAAAAACAATTAATCTTTTGAGCGAGAGGAGCCATCAGAAGTCATCGTTACATCCACTCCAGGAATAGGAGCAGAATCAAAATAATGATCTGGATGATGACTGTTCTCGCTCGTTTCAGTCATTTCGCTAGGTGCAAGCACCGTATGCGACTTTGCGCCTAAAACACTGCTATCTACTGCACTTGCAGCCATAGGACGATCATTATCTACGATCAGCGGTGCTTCGGGCAAGTGACCATCAACCAAGGTAGGATCCGCCTGTAAATCAGCCGCTGGTAATAAGCGATTAGGGGTCATAACAGGTAGTGCGCCTGCCGTGACTGCCGCAATACGCCAATGATACCTAGCGTCCTCTTCTCGTCCTAATGCATCATACAACTGAGCCAACAAAGCATGCACGCGTAAGTCATTACGGATTTTCATGCTGCGTTTTAAATAATGCTCAGCTTGGCCCCACAACTGTCCTGTAATACACAAACGCCCTAAAGCGATCAATAAGGCTGGGTCGTGTGGGTATTTTTGCAACCACTCTTCCGCTTTACTTAAGCGACGACTGTAATGCTCAGCTGGGCAGTTAGCATATAAACTATACAATTCCGGACTAGGTTTTTGCTGAATCGCCGCTTCTAATACTCGCGCTTGCTCTTCATAGTTTTGCTGTGCTTCTAGGAACTGCGCCGCCGCTATAGCCACCTGCTCCAGATTTTTTTCTTCAGTGCGCAAATCATTCCAGACTGCTTTAAACGAATCTATCTGTGTGGCCGACTGAATACGTCGCGCTGCCGCATACTCGATATAAGCTAAAGCTTGCGTTTTATCAATCGCGCTACGACGCAATAACAAACGAGTTAGCTCATAAACACGCTCATAGTTATCTTGCTGTCTGTATGCTTTGAGCAATAAACGGGTAGCATGAAAATGACGTGAGCTCGCATCCTGTACCGGTTGCAGTAAATCAATCGCCTGCTGGGTTTGCCCTTGCTCTAAATAGAGCTCAGCAGCGGCGGTCGCGTAGGCTAACTTTAAACGAGGATCCGAACCCGCGTTTTTTTGTGCAATCTGTAACGCCTCATCGCGACGCTGATATTCTTCTAGATACTGTGAGGCCTGTGCAGAGGCCAAACCAGCCACCACCTTTGAGGTTTTTGACTTGGTTTTGGCTAGCAATTTAGAGAGCTCTTTTTCCGCTTGCGCATAACGGCCTTCCAGCGTACTGATCCACCCATTTTGCAAAAGCTCTTGATCACGTTTTTCTGCTCGACGACGTCGCCAAATTTTAAAACGCTCGGGACTACCTGTTAACCATGAAAGTAAACGTAATAGTGCATAAAAACCAAAAAAACCGGCAATCAGAGCGATCACACCAAAAGTAATAGAAAAGCTCACGTGCCAAGGCGGTGCAACAATCAGTACATTACCATTATGATCACGTAACACCAGCGCTAGTGCTACGGCCGCTACAAATACAATACATGTCCAAATCCAGGTTTTCATAGTTACACCACCTGTTGACGTGTGGATGAATGCTGGAGCTCAAACGTGTGAGTCACTGTACTGCTCTCAGGCTGATCCGCCGGCAAAGAATCGGACTCGGTCGAAGCACTAGCGGCTGCGGGCTGATCCTTTGGGTTAGTTTCTGAAGCAGCATCAGAGGTTTTGGGCTCATCAGCAGGGGCTGGCTTTGTATCTGTCTCAGAGGTGGGTAAATCAGGCACTGAAACGGGTGCGTCAGACTGCTCTGCTTGTTTTAGACTCTCTATCGCTGCCAACGTGTTATCAATAGTAGGCAACTTAACATCAATATTTGTATCTGCAAGTTGTGTGGCTAACGACAAGGCGCGTTGCGTAATCGCTAAACTCGGATCAAAACGCCGCTCAATCGCATCCACCACATGCCCCATTTCCGCTTGCCAGACCTTAGGCTGCTTTGTCATTAACGCCAGCTGTGCCATGGTAATCCGCAAGCGTAAATGCTCACGAAAACGATCCGCCTGCTCCGCAGACATAAGCAAAGCCGCCGAATCATCAACACGACGTACACTAACAAATTGCCCCAAATCCTGGCTGATCGTTTTCCAGCCTTTTTGCGTTAGCTCAGCCGCATTCGATAAGGTTTTTTGCCACCAAGGGGCGTCAATGGGCACGTCAGACTCAACCTCTGTGTCAGCTGCGGGCTCTATAGTAGAAGAAACCTGCCCATTGATATTGCTGTTTTTGGCATCTGGTACATATAGCGGTGCTTTATCAACCAGATCAGCCAAACGATCCAATTGAGCAGTAATGCTACTGACATCTACTACCTGAGCCGTCCGTAAGCGATCCAAATCCCCATTAAGCGTTTGAATCAACACAGCTAAGCTTTGACGATTTGCTTGGGACAATCGCGCTTGAGCGGTTTCTAGTGACACAATAGCATTGGCTAAATTCCCCCCAATCAGTAATTGCTGTTGGGCTAAGATCACAAGCTGCTCGATATCATTAAGGAGCATAAGGTCCGAGCCAGAATCACTGATGGTTTGCAAAGCCACGCGCATATCTGCTAACTGCTCTTTAGTATGAGCCAATTCTTGTTGCAACTGCTGTAACTGCTGATGCTGATTTTGCACCTGCTGCAAAGCTTGCGCGGAAGTCTCTTGATTTTTTTGGGCTTGCGCGACTACTTGCTGAAGCTGTGTATGGTACTGCTGTTGTATGTGTTCCTGATTTTGCTGCACATACCAGAGAGCCCCACCACCAATAATGGCCGCAGCAATAACTGTTAACACCACAGGACCTGTCGACTTTTTACGAGAGGGAGCGGGCGCAGCGGAAGCCGCTTTGGGCTTATTGGATGTAGCAGATTTATCAACCTGCTGTGTCTTATCGCTTTTTTCTGTCATGATTTCATTGTATCCGTTAAGCATTATCAGGGCAGCGCTACCGACCGTAATGCCTCTAGCATAGCGGTTTCCGTCGGCGCACACACATGAATCTGTGCAGCAGCTTGCGCTGGTGTAAAAGCGCTGAGCTCTATGAGACAATCCGCTATACGCGGATGGATAGCAACGAACTGGGCTTGCTGCCACAGCGATTCCCATCCTAAACGTACGATATTATGATATATCGAACGCGTGCTTTCAGAGCTGGTTAACAAAAAAACAACTGATTGGGGTTTTACCAAATCAGGCTGTAGTTGTATAGCGTCTTTGGCAGACCACTGTGCTGCCAAGCGCTGATAAATGCAACAACGAGTGAGTATTTTCCCCTGGCCAAGTAACTGTTGGCTTAACCACTCACGGCCCTGTTGGCCACGAACCAACAATACCCGTTGCACATCCGGAAGTAAAGGCTGTAAAAGCACCCATAGGGCCTCGGAGTCCTGGCGGGGATGCGAGGCCGGCGGATGAATCAGCTGCCAAGAAGAATGCTGAGGCTGCTGATAAAAAGGCTGGGCGCTGGCTGCTCCCACTGTAGCAATACGAGTACCGGCAGCAAGTGTTTTTCCAGCCGCCGTTAACGCTTCTAAATAAAGCTGTGCCGCTTGCGCACTGACAAAAATTAACAAATCAAAGCCCTGAGGATCATAATCCTGAGGCAAAACCGTAAAAGTGCGCGCAATGGCCAAGGCCGGTAGCTCTACGCTTTGAACACCCAACTGGCACAATGCCTGCGCCAGTCTGTCATTTTTTCCTTTTGGGCGTGTAAGAACCACCGTGGTCATATTTAATCCTCGGTAGGAATAGAGAGCCTAGCTAGAATTTCATCCGCCCCCTGCTGTAATAGGTCTTCTCCTACTTGTTGCCCTAAGGCCTCCGCTGAGGCTAACGGCCCACGCGCCTCGGCCCGATAAACCACTGAAGCATCTGGCTCAGCAACCAAGGCTCGAACCCAAAGTTGATCCCCTTCGATTTCAGCATAAGCCGCCAAAGGTACCTGACATGAGCCACCTAACACACGCGTCACGGCGCGCTCGGCCTGAGCTCGATATGTGGAGGCTTGACACACCAAAGGCGCCAGCCAAGCTTGTAGATCCTGACGATCGGCATGCGTTTCTATGCCCAAAGCCCCTTGACCTGCAGAAGGCAAGCTATCATCAATAGCAATACTTGAGCGAATACGTTCCGCTAAGCCCAAGCGTTTCAAGCCAGCCGTAGCCAGAATGATGGCATCAAATTCACCTGCATCCAGCTTGGCTAAGCGTGTGTCTAAATTACCGCGTAACGGTTTAATCGTTAAATGTGCAAAGCGCTCGCGCAGCTGCGATTCCCGACGCAAGCTGGATGTACCCACCACCGCACCATGAGGTAAATCCGCTAATGAAGCATAGTGATTCGACACAAAAGCATCCCGAGGATCATCACGCTCCATAATGACGGGCAAAGCAAATGGTGCAGGCACATCATAGGGGACGTCTTTAAGGGAGTGCACTGCTAAGTCCGCTCGCCCATCCAACAATGCGGTTTCTAGCTCTTTAATAAAAAGCCCTTTACCCCCGATTTTAGATAAACTGCGGTCTAAAATACGATCGCCTTTGGTGCTCATGCTCAGTAGTTCTACTTGGCAATCTGGATAGAGCGCACGTAACCGATCCCGCACGTGCTCAGCTTGCCATAACGCTAAACGACTGGCACGTGTGGCAATAACAAGTTTTTTTGGTGTGGACATACTACCCTGCAAAATAACGTGCAATCGCTGCACCGATTAAACCCAAGGCGCCTAAAATAGCAAGACCTTGCAATAAAGAAAGGCCTGATTCTGCCTTTTTGTGTGTTTTCTCAGAGGAAGTCATTTGTTTTCCTTTCGCCTGTTTAGACATATTTATACCCCCAAGTATAAAACGATTAAGCTAGCTAAGATAGAGAGACGCTCCCTCTTAAACATATACCTTTAGCCAAAATAAGATACCATTACGCTCACAGGATTCAAAACTAAGGAATAAAAACCGTGAATTTTGCATTATCTCTGCTCATCGCTTTTATTATGGGGCAAGTTTTGCGCCTACGTTATCAACGCCACCACATCCA
The DNA here is from genome assembly GCF_039543645.1 of Paenalcaligenes hermetiae. Classification (NCBI taxonomy): domain Bacteria; kingdom Pseudomonadati; phylum Pseudomonadota; class Betaproteobacteria; order Burkholderiales; family Alcaligenaceae; genus Paenalcaligenes; species Paenalcaligenes hermetiae. The sequence continues at coordinate 407,569 of NZ_BAABKD010000011.1, forward strand.
GCTACTTAGTCGACATTTGGCGACTATGCAGTTAGAAAAACACATGGAAACGTTAACCACAACCTATTCCCGCGCCATTCAAGAAGCTGACCCTAGCCGACAAGAACAAATCTTTGCCACAGTAACACAAACCGAGCAAACGGTAGCGGCACAAGCTCAGCGCTTAGCAGAAGCCTTTGAGCACGAGCCTGAAAACAGTACGCTCATGGGGGTTTTGGCATACAACCTGCCTTTTTTAACAAACCTATTCCCCTCTATGAAACGCGACTTCCGAAAACTGTTATATATCCACGCTGCTGGTTTTCGTTACGTTGCCGACAACGTGCCGAATTGGGATGCCAAAACACGCGCGTACCACTTTTCCGCTGAGCTATACTTATTTCAACATAGCTGTCACTGGTTTTGTCGATCGCGCCCCGTCGCCGATGCCCGCCTAATGGTGCGCCACAAAGTCGATCATAAAAAAGTTCTCGATTCCGTAAGCCCACCCACCCACAAAGCCTATACCCAATGGCTAACAAACACAAAAAGCCCGCAATAGCGCGGGCTTAGCGGCTTTTTATGCCATGTACTGCCAGACTATTCGGGATGGGAAATTATTCCCACTCTATTGTAAACAAGACATTTTTATCTTTTATATTCAATGGCTTATTTTCCTGCTAATTGGTAATACCATGAAAAATACCATGCTCAGAAAAGGCTTAACAATATTTTGAAAAATTGCCTACTGAGCGCTGCCGCACAGCTCCATAGGCCGCTTTCCTGGCTTTGCTTCCAGATGTATGCTATTCTGCTCCTGCAGCTAATGGATCACCGCAAACAGGTTACTCGCCTGGGGATTCCCTTTCGACCCGAGCATCCGTATGAGACTCATGCTCGATTATTATTATTATAGAAGCCCCCATGAATAAATCGCTCATCATTTTCGGCATCGTCAACATAACCTCGGACAGTTTCTCCGATGGAGGCCGGTATCTGGCGCCAGACGCAGCCATTGCGCAGGCGCGTAAGCTGATGGCCGAGGGGGCAGATGTGATCGACCTCGGTCCGGCATCCAGCAATCCCGACGCCGCGCCTGTTTCGTCCGACACAGAAATCGCGCGTATCGCGCCGGTGCTGGACGCGCTCAAGGCAGATGGCATTCCCGTCTCGCTCGACAGTTATCAACCCGCGACGCAAGCCTATGCCTTGTCGCGTGGTGTGGCCTATCTCAATGATATTCGCGGTTTTCCAGACGCTGCGTTCTATCCGCAATTGGCGAAATCATCTGCCAAACTCGTCGTTATGCATTCGGTGCAAGACGGGCAGGCAGATCGGCGCGAGGCACCCGCTGGCGACATCATGGATCACATTGCGGCGTTCTTTGACGCGCGCATCGCGGCGCTGACGGGTGCCGGTATCAAACGCAACCGCCTTGTCCTTGATCCCGGCATGGGGTTTTTTCTGGGGGCTGCTCCCGAAACCTCGCTCTCGGTGCTGGCGCGGTTCGATGAATTGCGGCTGCGCTTCGATTTGCCGGTGCTTCTGTCTGTTTCGCGCAAATCCTTTCTGCGCGCGCTCACAGGCCGTGGTCCGGGGGATGTCGGGGCCGCGACACTCGCTGCAGAGCTTGCCGCCGCCGCAGGTGGAGCTGACTTCATCCGCACACACGAGCCGCGCCCCTTGCGCGACGGGCTGGCGGTATTGGCGGCGCTGAAAGAAACCGCAAGAATTCGTTAACTGCACATTCGGGATATTTCTCTATATTCGCGGTTCAGCAGGCATGTCCCCTTTGAGGGCGACCCGACGACAGGATAATCGACCTTATGGTGCGCAAATATTTCGGCACAGACGGTATTCGTGGCAAAGCCAACGAAGGCGCGATGACGGCGGAAACCGCCTTGCGCGTCGGCATGGCGGCTGGCCGTGTCTTTCGTCGCGGTGACCACCGCCATCGTGTCGTGATCGGCAAGGATACGCGCCTGTCGGGCTATATGCTTGAACCCGCGCTCACAGCCGGTTTCACCTCGATGGGCATGGACGTATTCCTTTTTGGCCCGCTGCCGACAACGTATAGGAAGAATAAACGCCCTTTTCACCCAAGTCCAACAGCTTTGGACCGCAGTTGACTCTTTCGACACC
>NZ_BAABKD010000012.1:0-1793 GCF_039543645.1 Paenalcaligenes hermetiae
CTGAGCTAATCCCCCGAGGTATTTCGTGGTGGGTCAAGTTGGAATCGAACCAACGACCCCCGCCTTATCAAGACGGTGCTCTAACCGACTGAGCTACTGACCCAACTGTCGCCAGTTGGCGATAACCTTGGTCATGGAACCAGTGTTAACAGCCAATAAGTGTGGACGCTTTCGCTTTGTGAGCCATTCGCTCTTAAAGGAGGTGATCCAGCCGCACCTTCCGATACGGCTACCTTGTTACGACTTCACCCCAGTCATGAATCCCACCGTGGTAAGCGCCCTCCTTGCGGTTAGGCTACCCACTTCTGGTGGAACCCACTTCCATGGTGTGACGGGCGGTGTGTACAAGACCCGGGAACGTATTCACCGCGGCATTCTGATCCGCGATTACTAGCGATTCCGACTTCACGCAGTCGAGTTGCAGACTGCGATCCGGACTACGATCGGGTTTCTGGGATTAGCTCCCCCTCGCGGGTTGGCGACCCTCTGTCCCGACCATTGTATGACGTGTGAAGCCCTACGCATAAGGGCCATGAGGACTTGACGTCATCCCCACCTTCCTCCGGTTTGTCACCGGCAGTCTCACTAGAGTGCTCTTGCGTAGCAACTAGTGACAAGGGTTGCGCTCGTTGCGGGACTTAACCCAACATCTCACGACACGAGCTGACGACAGCCATGCAGCACCTGTGTTCCGGTTCCCTTGCGGGCACAATCCTATCTCTAAGATCTTCCAGACATGTCAAGCGTAGGTAAGGTTTTTCGCGTTGCATCGAATTAATCCACATCATCCACCGCTTGTGCGGGTCCCCGTCAATTCCTTTGAGTTTTAATCTTGCGACCGTACTCCCCAGGCGGTCAACTTCACGCGTTAGCTGCGCTACTAAGGCCTATTGACCCCAACAGCTAGTTGACATCGTTTAGGGCGTGGACTACCAGGGTATCTAATCCTGTTTGCTCCCCACGCTTTCGTACCTGAGCGTCAGTATTATCCCAGGGGGCTGCCTTCGCCATCGGTATTCCTCCACATATCTACGCATTTCACTGCTACACGTGGAATTCTACCCCCCTCTGACATACTCTAGCTAGGCAGTTAAGAATGCAGTTCCAAGGTTGAGCCCTGGGATTTCACATCCTTCTTTCCTAGCCGCCTGCGTACCCTTTACGCCCAGTAATTCCGATTAACGCTTGCACCCTACGTATTACCGCGGCTGCTGGCACGTAGTTAGCCGGTGCTTATTCTACAGGTACCGTCATTGGCTCCGGGTATTAGCCGGAGTTGTTTCTTCCCTGTCAAAAGTACTTTACAACCCGAAGGCCTTCATCATACACGCGGGATGGCTGGATCAGGGTTCCCCCCATTGTCCAAAATTCCCCACTGCTGCCTCCCGTAGGAGTCTGGGCCGTGTCTCAGTCCCAGTGTGGCTGGTCGTCCTCTCAAACCAGCTACGGATCGTTGCCTTGGTGAGCCTTTACCCCACCAACTAGCTAATCCGACATCGGCTGCTCCAGTAGTGAGAGGTCCGAAGATCCCCCTCTTTCCTCCGTAGAGAATATGCGGTATTAGCCACTCTTTCGAGTGGTTATCCCCCGCTACTGGGCACATTCCGATGCATTACTCACCCGTCCGCCACTCGCCGGCCATGGTCGCCTCCCGAAGGATTTGTCCATGCCGCTGCCGTTCGACTTGCATGTGTAAAGCATCCCGCTAGCGTTCAATCTGAGCCAGGATCAAACTCTTCAGTTTAATCTCTGTTTGTGTGCCTTAAATAAATTTAAGGCGGAGTGTACTCAAA
>NZ_BAABKD010000013.1:0-1098 GCF_039543645.1 Paenalcaligenes hermetiae
TAAAAGGTTATAGGATCAAGCCGCACGGGCAATTAGTACTGGTTAGCTTCATGCATTGCTGCACTTCCACACCCAGCCTATCAACGTCCTGGTCTCGAACGACCCTTCAGGGGGGTCAAGCCCCCGGGATACCTAATCTTCAGACGAGTTTCCCGCTTAGATGCCTTCAGCGGTTATCTCTTCCGCACTTAGCTACTCGGCAATGCCATTGGCATGACAACCGATACACCAGAGGTGCGTCCACTCCGGTCCTCTCGTACTAGGAGCAGGCTCCGTCAAGTATCCAACGCCCACGGCAGATAGGGACCAAACTGTCTCACGACGTTTTAAACCCAACTCACGTACCTCTTTAAATGGCGAACAGCCATACCCTTGGGACCGGCTACAGCCCCAGGATGAGATGAGTCGACATCGAGGTGCCAAACACCGCCGTCGATATGAACTCTTGGGCGGTATCAGCCTGTTATCCCCAGAGTACCTTTTATCCGTTGAGCGATGGCCCTTCCATACAGAACCACCGGATCACTATGTCCTACTTTCGTACCTGTTCGACTTGTCAGTCTCACAGTTAAGCACGCTTATGCCATTGCACTATCAAGACGATTTCCGACCGTCTCTAGCGTACCTTCGAACTCCTCCGTTACACTTTAGGAGGAGACCGCCCCAGTCAAACTGCCCACCATGCACGGTCCCCGATCCGGATAACGGACCTAGGTTAGAACCATAAACAGACCAGGGTGGTATTTCAAGGATGGCTCCACGCAGACTGGCGTCCACGCTTCAGTGCCTCCCACCTATCCTACACAGGCCGGTTCACGATCCAATGCAAAGCTACAGTAAAGGTTCATGGGGTCTTTCCGTCTAGCCGCGGGTAGATTGCATCTTCACAACCACGTCAACTTCGCTGAGTCTCAGGAGGAGACAGTGTGGCCATCGTTACGCCATTCGTGCAGGTCGGAACTTACCCGACAAGGAATTTCGCTACCTTAGGACCGTTATAGTTACGGCCGCCGTTTACCGGGGCTTCGATCAAGAGCTTGCACCCCATCACTTAACCTTCCGGCACCGGGCAGGCGTCACACCCTATACGTCCACTTT
>NZ_BAABKD010000014.1:0-694 GCF_039543645.1 Paenalcaligenes hermetiae
CTTGGTGATCTCGCCTTTCACGTAGTGAACAAATTCTTCCAACTGATCTGCGCGCGAGGCCAAGCGATCTTCTTCTTGTCCAAGATAAGCCTGTCTAGCTTCAAGTATGACGGGCTGATACTGGGCCGGCAGGCGCTCCATTGCCCAGTCGGCAGCGACATCCTTCGGCGCGATTTTGCCGGTTACTGCGCTGTACCAAATGCGGGACAACGTAAGCACTACATTTCGCTCATCGCCAGCCCAGTCGGGCGGCGAGTTCCATAGCGTTAAGGTTTCATTTAGCGCCTCAAATAGATCCTGTTCAGGAACCGGATCAAAGAGTTCCTCCGCCGCTGGACCTACCAAGGCAACGCTATGTTCTCTTGCTTTTGTCAGCAAGATAGCCAGATCAATGTCGATCGTGGCTGGCTCGAAGATACCTGCAAGAATGTCATTGCGCTGCCATTCTCCAAATTGCAGTTCGCGCTTAGCTGGATAACGCCACGGAATGATGTCGTCGTGCACAACAATGGTGACTTCTACAGCGCGGAGAATCTCGCTCTCTCCAGGGGAAGCCGAAGTTTCCAAAAGGTCGTTGATCAAAGCTCGCCGCGTTGTTTCATCAAGCCTTACGGTCACCGTAACCAGCAAATCAATATCACTGTGTGGCTTCAGGCCGCCATCCACTGCGGAGCCGTACAAATGTACGGCCAGC